>NZ_CP061205.1:300000-600000 GCF_015240255.1 Kordiimonas pumila | reverse complement strand
GGGCTACAATAGCCAAGTTGCACCACATCATGTTTCGGAAAGAGTTTGGCAATCTCAATGGGGATGTAACTTTTCCCCGTGGAAGAGGGTGCGTTGAACGAAATGTTGAATGGGTCTTCAGTATAGGCAGACAGCGCACATAGAAATGTCACCAGTTTATTGGTGTGGTCGTGTTTAATGGTGATGCCGAGGATGCGTGCGAGTGTATCAGCATTCATTGGTTCAAATGAAATGGATGGTGAAGACATACGTTTGATGGTTACGCGAATATGTCACCAAGAATACGTCAGGTATTGGAAGGTGCTAGATACCCAGTTTTGATACCAAAAGTGTCACCATTTCCTGTTATCTAGGTTGTACAAGAGGGCTGCTATATCCTTACGCAGATACCTTCCACGTTGCGCAGGCTGGTATCGTCTTACACACATGCTCAGCGTACCCTAGTACGCCGAGATAATTGTTCTTTTCCTATGTTCCAGAAAATTAAACGCCCGCGCACAATCCTCGCTGTTTACGCTGATGGATTTGGCCTATCCCATGCAGTCTTAAACAACCCAAAGGCACTTGTTGCCTGGGGTCTCAAACGAGCAACCGGAGATAAAAATATGGCTTGTCTTCGCGAGTTTGTAAAATTGCTCAATTTAGTGAAGCCTGATGTCGTCGTCATAGAGGACATTCCACACAGTCAAAAGAAACAGCGGTCTCGTGTTTACACGTTGATTGCTGCAATGACAGAGACAGCCATCGACCAAGGTTTTCCGATTCACTTCTATTCTCGCAATCAAATTCAGGATGCGTTTGCAACCAAAGGGGCGAAGACCAAACACGACATTGCCACAGTCATTGGCGACATGTTCCCCAAACTGAAAGGTGATGTGCCATCTAAACGAAAACCATGGGAACCTGAGAAGCCCGCAACCTCTTATTTCACTGCCACTTCCCTTGCACTGACGCACTTCCATTTCACACCGCAGGGCTGAACCGCTCCCGCTGAAACACAGCGGGAAGCCCGGAGCATCGCTCTTGGCTTCCATCTGTTCTTTCAACAACAAGAGAGGTTTCTGTTATGAAATCACAGGAGATATACACGTCTGTTACCAACCGTATCATTGAGGAATTGGAAGCAGGCACACCGCCGTGGGTAAAACCGTGGCAAGGCGGGAACGTAGACAAACATGTCTTTCCCCATAATGCAGTTACCGGAAGACCCTATAGCGGCATCAATATCCTGCTCTTATGGGTTCGGGCGTCAGAGCAAAACTACGTCCGCTCCGGCTGGCTCACCTTCAAACAGGCCCATGCCCTTGGGGCATATGTCCGCAAAGGCGAAAAGGCCGTCCGCATTGTCTTTGTAAAAGAGGTCAGGGTTGCGGATGATGAGGATAAAGACGCAGAGAAAGTCATTCCTGTTATCCGCTCTTATGCTGTCTTCAACCTCAACCAGCTTGAGAAGTTGCCGGACGCCTACACCATACCGTATGAACCGCTGCCAGATCATGAGTGTATGCAGGATATAGAAGGCTTTATTGCTGCAACAGACATTGACGTAGCCCACGGCAGTGACAGTGCTGCCTATAACCCACGTCATGACGCCGTTGTCATGCCCTTGCCATCACAGTTTGAAAGCCCAGACCATTACTATGCAACGCTCTTTCATGAGTATGGGCATGCAACAGGGCATACCAAGCGACTAGGGCGTGATCTCACGGGTCGGTTTGGGACGCAGTCCTATGCGGCTGAAGAGTTGATAGCCGAGCTGACGTCAGCCTACCTGTGTGCCTTCTTTGGTATAGAGGGACAACTGCGCCATGCATCATACATAGAACACTGGCTTGCCCTGCTGCGCTCCGACAATCGGGCTGTCTTCACCGCTGCCGGTAAAGCACAAGAAGCCATGACCTTCCTGCTAACGGGAGCAGGCGTTCCAACATGAGGACAGAAACACATAAGCCCCAGTCTTGCGACTGGGGCTTTCTGCACCTTGGCAAACATCCCCGCCTGCCAAATCTAAGAAGGTGTGTGAGAGGATTGATAATACAACCCTCTCACGGCGGCGCATACATACTTTGGGGGTCGTATATACGCCGCGAATGCCTAACCATCACATACATAGGGCTACAGTCAAATCATATCTATTTGATATGGTGAGGGACTGAACGGCACATCCAGCAGCCCCTCGTCCTCAGCACAAGCCCTTGGGAGGTTATACACTGAGGAAACTGATGTATCCTGTTCCATATATAAAAAGCGGCAAGGGATGTTTCCACCCCTTACCGAGTTCTCCCTTGGAATACTAACGCAGAGGAAATGCATTTTAGACAGTCCAAGAGCAATACTATCCTCAGTCTGGCTGCATGTTTTTAGCAACCAGTATCCGTTCTGCCCACATATCACCTGCCACCTGCTGTAGTTCGCTCTCTGTTGGCTGTATCTTGCCTTGCTCTACAATGAGAGCCATGCGGTCTTTCCATGTCACAGTGTTTTCAGTACAGGAAAATACTAGCAGATGCAGGGTGTAGGTTGTTGCGGCCCTGTCGATAGACAGAAGGTTTTTCTTCTTCGACACGTCTTCATCTGTTGCAGCAAAGATAAGGTCCGCCTTGCTGGTCTGGCAGGCAGCCATGAAGGCGTCCGTCATATCTGCCCCAGTGCTGGCTTCTATCTCTGGTAATGAGTGAACTGTAAACGTACCAGAGGCACGGAGGGCTGCGATAAACCGCTCTTCCCGTTCTCCGTTCGACCAAACGGCAACCGTTCTGCCAGACGGTAGTGGCTGTGGCGGAGCTTCTCGTCCATCAACCGCAGGAAAGGCAACCTTTATCTCTCCGCCGGACTGTGTTTGCACCACCTTATGCACTGCAAAGGTGGCAGCACCAACACCAACCAGCATGAACAGTGGCACAGCCGCACATCCTGACAAGGATAAAGCGTAGAGGCAAAACAGGAAGGACCGTGTTCTGTGTTGCATCCGCTTATTGCTGCACACAATGCACCCGTTTCATCATGTCATCGGCGTCACAGCGGTACACCCGTCCATCTTTGACACGAGCGTCCCATTTGACAGACAACATACCCCTGTCGATATTGAGGACGGTTATGGCTTCCGGTGATACATCACCAACAAATCGGGCAGTTTCCCGCTCCAGACTGCTAGACGTGTTCACGCAGCCAGTTACGGTAAAAGCAAGTGCAAGCATACTGAGTGTTTTTTTCATGTCTGAAATCCTTATGGAAGATGTGTTTTAGAACTGGTAGCCTACCCCAAGCCGGAAACTCTCTAGCTTTGTGACAGCCTCTGCTGCCTGCACCACCGGCATGTCGATAATCTCTAGCTCGTCCAGAGTAACAGGTGCCGTGGCTGTCCCCAGTTTGGCAAAGGTGTATCGGGCTGTGATAAGCATATGCTTGCCCACTTTGGCGGTTGCCCTGATGCCATATGTCCCACCTATCTGGTTTGAGGTATCACTGTATGAAGCCCAGTGTTCCCTGATGGTGGAGTCAAAGAAATTATATGGACCATAAATCTCACCAGAGACGGAGGTTGTAGCGAGTGTAAATCCTGCCTCACCACCAATGAGGAAGTGTTTGCCGATGGGTACTTCCACTGTGCCAACCATACGACCCTTGGGCTTCACACTGACGGTTGCTTCTGAGGATAGGGTGAGAAAGTCAGGAGCATCTTCAAACAGCAGACCATCGGTACTGTCCGTTATAGTCCTACCACCACCAAAGATACCTTCCAGTTCTGCGCCCAAAACAAGTTTGCCAAACTCCTTACGGAAGCCAAACTGTATCGTTCCTGCCCAGTCTGCCTTGTTGCCACTGAGGTCTTCAAGATTGTCAAACAGAATGATACCTGACGGGTCTGGGTTTACAGATACTTTGGCTTTGGTGGTTTCTAGACCTAGACCCATGTAGAGGCCGGTCCAGTCCAGCTTTTCTTCTTCAGCCGCTTGTGTCGCCGCTGTTACTCCAAGTGTGCCTAATGCAATGAGTGTTCTTTTGAACATATGTTACCCCCTGATTTGAAAATGAAAACTAGTTACTCATGACTATAATGACGTGCAGAAAGCTTTGCTCTCTATACGCTCAAGTGCTTTTCGAGCATCGTGATACCCAAGCTTCTTGTCTCCGTACTCCATAATTTTGGTGAATACGGCACGTGCAGTTTCTACCTCGCCACGATAACAATGGTGGTACGCTGCAAATTGCAGTGCTTCATAGGAAAGCGAATGCCAGTCACTAGTTCGTCCAGTAATGTAGCGTGTGAGTTCAGTCAGTTCTCGCATATCGACATTGCATGCCTTACGGCAAAATGCTGCCTTTGCGTTGGAATCTCCATTTCCCAGATGAGCAATGTATCGCATGGTATATACGGTTGGTATCAAATGCTTATACCGATTTCGGGAAATCCGCTCGGCAGTTTCTAAATCGCGTAGCGCCGAGCTAAATGAGCCAGCAGTTATATTCAAGCTGGCGGCTACAATCTTTGCTGATGCCAAACGCTCTTCCGGATGATGTTCAGAAAATGAAGCGTGAAGGGTCACATATGCTGTATTTGTGCGACCAAGAGCTGCTTGCAAAACAGCTTGAAAGTAAAGAACCTCACCCTTATCAGCATCAGGATGTTGTTTAGCTTTTTCCAGATGGCTAAGTGCCTCCTGAAAGTTCCCCTTTTTATATTCTGTAGTCGCATCCTTAATGTAACGCTTATACAAACCACTAGGATTTTCAGGTCGTGGTAAAAACTGAGATGGACAGGGTTTGTACTGAACCCGCATGATACTGGCGGTACGCACTTCACAGTCATCTTTCGGATTAACTCGCCCAGGTATTGAGAAGCTGTACAGCGCACGACCAATCCTAAGCATCATACGTCCGGGTGACATCTCTGATAAAGTGAGGTGTACCATTTCATTGCTACTTGAAACAGGAGCCGCCTGTAATCGCCAGCCCTGCTTGAGGTTAACTCGCCAAGTAGGTTTGTCTACCACCTTGAACTTGTCACCATGTCCCCACCCAGAGAGAACATTTTGTGCTGCAATGCGTGTCACACGGTGAATCGTTATATCCTGAGTTGCTAGGGCCTTAGCGTCAGGCGAATAAATAACAAATGAGATATTTGTTGCAGGAAGACGCTGCCCACCAACTGTATGGATCAAGTCTCCTCCATATTGTTCGCCTAAATAAGCTGTTTTGCTAACAGGGTGCCGGTGCATTTCAACTAAGTGGTCATTATAAAATGCGTAAACGCCATAGTGATCCGGCACCACAATATCATCCACTGCATTACTACTGGGCGGGACTGCCAGATAGCACACATAAATAGCGGCCCATAAGAAGCCCTTGATGAATAATGCGCTGTCATTAACCAGCATGATATACCCCCCAACTATCAAGTATTTACGAGAATGCGATTTTTCTTGAACAGTTCGGACATACTGTTCAGCACGATGTGTTCTCCTTCTTTCCGCTAAACCCACGCCATAATTTACTTGCAAACCCTCGCTCTTCCGGTCCTAGAGCGTTGGCATAGATAGCGGTTGTGTGCATATGCGTGTGACCAAGCCATTTCTGGAGCATATTTAATGGAATACCCGCTTGAATCGCTAAGACTCCAAAACTGTGCCGTAGTCCTTTTGGTGTTGCTTTCACGCCAGAAATGCCAGCGTGTTGCATCACTTCTTTCACTCGTGTCCACGCTGTTGTACGACACCATGTCCACAGCGTTTTATGCGTGGAAGAAGAGCGTTTTTGCCTGCAACGCACGCTATATACTGCATCAAGTGTTTGGAGTAATTCGGTGGGAACCGGCACACGACGGTACAGGCCCCGTTGCCGTTTCTTCAAACTTTCAAAGACAATTACCTTTTCATCGAAATCTATTCGGGCAGGGGATAACGCCAACACCTCAGAAATACGAGCGCCTGTGTACGCCAACACGAAGCAAAACACTCGCACCTCAGGAGGTGCGGACGATGCAGCATCAAGGAACGCTCGCCACTCGACCTGATTTAGGTACTTGCGATTTCCTTGTATATCGAAACTAAAGGATGCCTGTGCGATATTCATAATATAACTACTCGGAACAAACTTGACATCGGTTCAGAATATAAACAGTATGTCCGAACTGTTCAAAATCAGCCCCTAAAGTATGCACAACACACTGTTTCATAATAACATTTTCCTATTTTAGCAAATCACTCAGATTGCATATATGTCACGCTCGGCATAGCCGATATGCGTAGGTAAAGTATCGGGTGGCACATCTACTTCCTCAACCCGCCAAAACCTTGAGGTTTGGCCTCAAAAGTTGATTTATTGGTTTACAAAACCCGCCAATTCACTTTCAATGAAGTGAATATGCACATGGACGACAAAGGACTGTGAGGATGGACTACTCGTTCATAGATATGCTTTCTCATCTACATGGTGCGAAAGACGGAAAAGCTGCATGGCATGGCTTTAAGGCACTTTGCCAAAAGTACGGCGTTCGATATGTAACATACCTCAGAGCAGAGCCATCACGCCTAGATACAGAGAGCATCCATTACCGCATCGACATGGATGAGGAATGGATCACGCATTATATGGACAACAACTATGTTGCCCATGACCCCGCTGTCTTACATGCATTTTCATACAAACAACCTTTCATGTTCGATAGAAACGCTGCTGTGGACACCAATCTCACATGGACTGACACACAAGTTACCCTCTCTCGTGAAGCTCAGGACTTTGGCTTAGGAAGTGGGTTTGTAATCCCCTGCTTTTCGTATCGAGGCACACTGCAAGGAAGCATTACGCTTTTTGCAGAACATGGGGATGTTGAGGGCTGGGAAGTCATGCAAGCACATGCTGAACGGCTTATGCTCAACGCTCTTCTGCTGCATCAGTGGTATAGCAAAGAGGGCGATGTCCTTATTGGCGACAGTTACAAACTATCACCCCGGCAACGAGAAGTTATACAGTGGATGAAGACTGGGCTTTCCAATGAACTCATCGCCGAAAAAATGGGGATTGCAGAGAATACGGTGTCATTTCACCTGACAGATATTCGACGGCTACTTGGGGTACGTTCTCGTCGAGAGATTTTAGCAAAAGCATACGCATATGATATTCAGTAACGTAACCTCGGCACTGGTGCGCCAAGACACTCCACTGATTCAAGCAGTCGAATATTACCGCCGTACTATCCATAAAAACCAATGTGTATAGCCCCTTAAACACCTTTCCTATGGGAGTGTAAGGGGGCATAATTCTGCTTACACAAAGAAGAGGAGGCCGCCGTGTCTCGGCGTACACGCATCACCGAAGATGCACCAAAGAAGGTTGGTATCTGGGTTAGGGTATCCACTGAAGACCAAGCACAGGGCGACAGCCCAGAACACCATGAACGCCGTGCTAGCGCGTATGCAGAAGCAAAAGAGTGGGATGTGGTCTCCGTATACCACCTTGAAGGTGTAAGCGGCAAAGCGGTCATGCAGCATCCAGAGACCAAGCGTATGCTTGCTGACGTAGAAGCAGGCGCAATTTCCGGTCTCATATTCTCGAAGCTGGCTCGGCTTGCACGGAACACCAAAGAGCTACTGGACTTTGCAGACATATTCAGGGAACACGGGGCAGGTCTCATTTCTCTTCAAGAAGCTATCGACACCACCACGCCTGCGGGTCGGCTGTTCTACACCATGATTGGTGCAATGGCACAGTGGGAGCGTGAAGAGATTGCAGAGCGTGTCTCTGCATCTGTTGCAATCCGTGCAGAGCTTGGGAAGAAAATGGGTGGTCAGGTGGTCTATGGGTATCGCTGGCATAACGGTACTATGCAGCCAGACCCAGAAGAAGGCCCTGTCCGTGTCTTAATGTATGAACTCTTTGCAGAGCATAAACGGAAAAAGACCGTTGCTCGTATACTTACGGAACGTGGATATCGTACCCGCAAGGGTGGGAAATTTTCTGATACTACGGTAGACCGCTTGCTCCGTGACCCTACCGCCAAAGGAAAGCGGCGGGTCAACTATACACGATCTACCGATAATGGCAGTGCGGAGCTGAAGCCTGAAGATGATTGGGTCTGGCATGATGTGGAGCCGATTGTGTCCGAAGAACTGTGGGAAGAGTGTAATAGCTTTTTGAGCAAACAGCGTCTAACACGTAAGAAAGTCTCTCGTACCGCCACGCACTTATTTGGCGGTATCGCTACCTGCACCTGTGGTTCTAAAATGTATGTTCCTTCCAACATGCCTAAGTATCTGTGTAAGGCATGTAAGAACAAAATCCCTGTTGAAGATTTGCATGCGGTGTTCCATGAGCAACTGAAAACCATTTCGCTCAATCCAAAAGAACTCGATGAGTATTTTCTGGCTGAAAATGAAAAGCTCAGTGAACGAGAAAAAATCATCGTTGCGTTGGAAAAGAAACAGCAGCAGCTTGAGAAAGAAATCGACAAAATTTACGACCTCTATCTCAATGACCAAATCCCCAAAGAAGGCTTTGGCAAACGCATCAAGCCTTTTGAAGACCAGCTTGCCCAAATTGAGGAAGAGCTGCCCCGTGCGCAAGCAGAATATGATGTCTTGAAGATAAACTATTTCTCTCAAGAACAAGTAATGGTAGATGCTGGAAATCTATACGAGAGGTGGAAGCTTCTCTCTGAGGAAGAGAAGCGTAACATTGTAGATGCGGTCTGCGACCGCATCATTATTGGGAAAGATGATATCGAAATAAATTTCTATCACTTTCCCACAGAAACGGTTGCAACAGGGCAACGAATTAACAGGGGTTCATTGCAGCAACAAGCTGAAAGCGCGCAGGATAGGTGACATGGGCCTGCGCTCGCGCGATAACAGCTGTGCCGGTTTCAATGGGCTGCCGGAGCGCTTCAAGCGCCGCGCGGGAAAACTCGGGCAATTCGTCAAGAAACAAAACCCCTGAGTGCGCGAGCGATACTTCACCCGGCAAGGCTTTAGCGCCGCCGCCAATAAGGGCTGGCATGCTCGCACTGTGGTGTGGGCTGCGGTAAGGCCGCGTGCGCCTTATAACACCATCTGTTAATTTACCGGCAACAGACGCCACAAGGCTTGCCTCAAGCGCCTCCTTGGGCGTAAGCGGTGGCAAAAGCGATACAAGCCTTGACGCCAGCATAGACTTGCCCGCGCCCGGCGGACCTGATAATAGAAGGGAATGGCCGCCAGCTGCCGCTATTTCAAGAGCACGTTTTGCAGCCTCCTGACCTTTGATATCAGCTAGGTCCGGCATCGGGCCGCTGCCCGTGATTACCTTTGCAACAGGCTGTGATAAAAGCTGCCTGCCCCTAATATGATTAACAAGCGATAGAAGATGCGACGCGGCAAGAATTTCGCCGCCGCCCGCCCATGCTGCCTCACTGCCGCAAGCCGCAGGGCACACAAAAGTTGCATCAATACTGTTGGCATAAAGCGCGGCTGGTAATATGCCTGCCACGGGCCGGATGCTGGCATCCAGCCCCAATTCGCCCATAATAACGGTTTCAGATGCCAAATCTGTTGGCAAAACCCCCATCGCGACAAGCAAGGCTACAATGATAGGTAAATCATAATGGCTGCCCTCTTTTGGCCGGTCTGCAGGGGAAAGGTTAACCGTTATACGTTCCGCTGGCAGAGCCGTACCAATGGCAGCAAGCGCGGAGCGTACGCGCTCGCGTGCTTCGTTAACTGCCTTATCTGCAAGACCAACAATTGTAAATGCAGGTAGCCCGCTCGTAATTTGTACCTGCACCTCAACCGGTAAGGCCTCAATGCCTTCAAAGGCAACGGTCTGAACACTGGCAACCACCCGGTTTCCCCCACTGTGCTATTTGTTGTTCGCCTAAACTCTATATGCGCGAACATGAACAAATCATGAACACTTGATAGAAAAATTATAGAAATGTCTAGCGAAAAATGCAGTGGCAAGGCACTGCGCCTTCATCATAAAGGCGCGGATGTTTTAAAAGGTGCCCATCACAGGCACCTTCTTCATTTCGCTATATCGGCTGAAGATTTTAATACCTAATAGACATCAAGCGGGCTTAAAAGCTGCTTTCGCTTTTGTATCCAGTGACCCGCTCCACAGTGTAGATAATAAAGCCGCAATAACCAGAATACTACCCACCCAAGGTGTGGCCCCAAGGCCAAGGGGTGAAGCCACAACCAAACCACCAACCCAAGCACCCAGCGCTATTCCCAGGTTGAAGGCCGCAATGTTAAGGGCCGAGGCAACATCCACCGCACCAGGGCGATGCACTTTAGCAAGTTGAACCACATAAAGCTGCAAGCCCGGGACCGTTGCGAAAGATAGAAAACCCATGGCTGACAGGGTGATAAGTGCCAGAATAGGCATAGATGCTGTAAGGGAGAAAACCGCCAGAACACCGGCCTGTAATAAAAAGAGCCACGCCAGAGCCTGCCCCGGGTTACGGTTAGCAATGCGTCCCCCTATAAGGTTTCCAGCCGCGATGGCCACACCGTAAAGAATAAGGATAAGGCTAACATGTGATGCTGCAAAGCCCGTGATCTCCTCCAGAATTGATGCAAGGTACGTAAACGTTACAAAAGTGCCGCCATAACCAAACGTTGTCATGGCAAAAACAAGCAACAGTCTGCCACTACCTAGCACTCGCACTTGGTCCATGATAGATGCAGGCGCAGCCTTAGCAAGGGTGCGCGGTAAAAGCGCTGCAACCCCCAAAAGGGCGATCAACCCTAAAACAACAACAGCACCAAAGGTGGCACGCCAGCCAAAGGTTTGGCCAATATAAGTGCCAAGCGGTACACCCGTTACAATAGCAACGGTCAAGCCCATAAACATTAAGGCAATGGCAGAGGCGCGCTTGTCTTCAGGAACAAGGTCCGCCGCTATCGTTGAGCCCACGGAAAAGAAAACACCGTGTGCAAAAGCCGACAGGACCCTGCCAACCAAAAGCATTTCATACCCAGAGCTTAGGGCAGCGATAGCATTTCCAATGATAAAAAGCACCATAAGGCCAAGCAGAAGAGGTTTGCGTTCCATGCGCCCAGTTAGGGCCGTCAGGATGGGCGCACCAAAGGTAACACCAAGCGCATAAACACTAACAATTAGGCCTGCAATGGGTAACGTAATGTCAAGATCGTTCGCAACAGTAGGCAGAAGCCCCACAATAACAAACTCAGTGGTGCCGATCGCATAAGCCGCGATCGCCAGAGCGTACAATGCAATAGGCATGTATTTTCCTTCCTCCGGCTTTATGTGAAGCCGAGATAAATAAAACATTGAATGTGGAATCTTGTTAACCAGCAGCAAGAAACCGCTGACACCAAAATGGCGCAAAATGGCTTGAGAAATAATACTGTATTATGTAAAAATACTTATGAATTTAATTCAAAGGTAAATGAATGGATAACCGTGCTGGCGAGATGGCTGTGTTTGTTGCAGCAGTAGAAAATGGCGGTTTTTCTGCTGCTGGGCGCAAGCTTGGCATGTCTCCTTCCGCTATCAGTAAACTGGTCATGCGAACAGAAGACAGATTAGGCACCCCGCTTCTTGTGCGCTCTACCCGAAATCTGCAACTCACCCCCGAAGGAGCACTTTATATGGAGAGTGCACGCCGCATACTAGCGCAAATAGAGGATGCCGAACGCCTAATTTCAACCGGTAAAACGGCGGTACCGCGCGGAAAACTGCGGGTTAGCACAACAGTGGCTTTTGGCGAACGCTGCCTTTTGCCTCTGGTGCCCAAGTTTCTTGAGCTTTATCCGAAGATTGAATTGGATATCTCGTTAATCGACAGTGTTATTGATCTGATCGATGAACGTACAGATATTGCCGTTAGGTCTGGCCCCCTGCGAAACTCATCTTTGATGGCGCGTAAACTTATGGAGGGTGGCAGGGTCATTGTCGCATCACCCGCCTATCTTGAGGCACACGGCACCCCGCAAACACCCGCCGCGCTTCATAATCATAACTGCCTGCAATTCAATTTCCGGCGCAGCATGGATGAATGGCCTTTCCGGGATCCTGCAACTGGTAATACCTTCAGCCTGCCTGTACCGGGTACTGTATTTGCAAACAACGGTATTATTCTGAACCAGCTATGCCGCAAAGATCTGGGGCTTGTAAGGCTTGGCCGGTTCCATGTGGAAGATGATATAAAGGCCGGGCGGCTAGTCCCTGTTCTGGAAAACTACAATCCAGATGATAAAGAGATTATCCATGCTGTTTATGTTGGGCATGAACACCTTGCACTGCGTATCCGGGCCTTTATTGACTTTCTGGTAGACAACATAAAATACCCATAAGCCTAATCGCTATGTGCGCCAGAAGTGGGGGTCAAACAGCATGAAAAGCGTGAAAATTTCGAGCCTGCCGAGCAACATGGTGAAGCTGAGCAGCCATTTGGCAGCGTCGGGCAAACTTGCAAAGTTGCCTGACGGGCCGATAATATCCCCAAAACCGGGGCCAACGTTGGTTATCGCTGTGGCGGCGGCACTCAGGGCCGTTACAAAATCAAGCCCCATCATGGCAAGCAGCAGGGTAACAATAGCAATAGAGGCAAAAAACGCTGCAAGAAAAGCCAGCACAGAAACCGGCAGTTCATCTGGCATTTTAGTACCGTGATATTTCAAAACAATAACCCGGTTTGGGCTGTTAAGCTTGAGTAACTGGGCCCTCATAATGGTCCACAGCACCTGAAACCTGTAGGTTTTGATCGCACCTGATGTTGAACCAGCACAGCCCCCCGCCATTGTAAGCAGGAAAAACCCGGCAACAGCACCGGTGCCCCACAAGGTATAGTCTGTTGAGGCAAAACCCGTCGTGGTAACAATAGAGACAATGTTAAAAGCCGAGTATGTAAGAGCCGTAAAAAAGTTAATGTTTTTATCCACCGCCAGCATTACCGCAGAAGCCACAATCACCAGCACCATAAAGCGCACAAAAGTGCGCACTTGTGGGTCATCCACAATTGCCCTGCGGTGGCCATTGGAAAACTTTATAAACGCAATGAACGGCAAAGCACCCATCATCATGAAAACAATTCCAACCCACTGGGCTGGTATACCAAAATAGCCAAACGACGCATCGTGTGTGCTATAGCCCCCGGTCGCAAGGGTTGCCATAGCGTGGTTGATAGCATCAAAAACCGTCATGCCTGCAAGCCAGTAAGCAAGAGCGCAGGCGGACGTTAACACCAGATAAACACTGACAATTTTTTTAACAAGGTCGCTTGATTTCGGGATGATTTTTTCTGACTGATCAGAGCTTTCAGTTTTAAAAAGCTGCATACCGCCGATGCGCAGGAACGGCAGCAAAATAATCGCCATCACGATAATACCGATACCGCCAACCCAGTTCAGCAGCGATCGCCACAGTAAAAGCCCGGGCAAAAGCTGATCAAGCCCTGTAATAACTGTAGACCCTGTTGTTGTAAGCCCCGAAACAGTTTCAAATACCGCATCTGTATAAGACAAGCCGGCATCTGTTTCTAAACCAAGCCCCATAAGGGGCAAGGCCGCAAAAACCGGTAAAATGACCCAGCTTAAAGCGGTTAAAAGAAACGCCTGTTTCAAATCAAGACTAAAGCTTTTATTATCACGCATAGCCAGAATAAATAATACGCCCAGCACACCTGTGATCGCCGCAGAAAACAAAAATTCCAGCGGTACTGTGCCTGTCATGTAGGCTTCTACCGTCGCAGGTATCATCATGGTGCCTGCCAGCACCACCAGCAAAATACCAAGAACATGAAAGAGCGGGCGGAAGGAAACGGTTGATTTCATGTTATTTCAGGAGAGAGCCTTTAGCGACTAACACGCGCATTGATAAAAGCTTTCCTGTCCTTTCCCTGATTGTAACGTCGGGTCCCGATTGTAACGCTGGTGGACTTTATCTTTATTGCAGACTGGTCGTCAAGAAAGCTGTTTTGTTTGAAGGCTATATTAGCGCTTTACAAGCGACAGCAGTTCATCGAGCGCATCGCTGTCCATGCGGCCAAGCGACAAAGCCAGCAAATTTGCGGCATAGGTTGCGCGCGGATCCATGCCCGATGTATCGATTGTTACCTTGGGTTTTGACATGTGGGCCAAATCTTTGAGGCCTTCGGCATCATCCCATATCAGCTCAAAATACTGGATGATTTTCTGAATAAAAGCCCACGAAGGCGCGCCGCGCTTTCCGTGTTCAAGCGCCGAAAGGTATGCGGGCGACACATCAAGCTCTGCTGCCATTTGCGCTTGAGTAACCCCTTTTTTTGCCCGTAGGTCACGCAGTTTTGCGCCAAATGGTGTCATGGTTTTCCCTCGGTCTTTCTGCTGCCCGGTAACCGTTTTCGTAGCATGATATAAAGGGCACCTTCGCCGCCGTGCTCCTGCGCCGCTGGCCCGTATGATTGAATAAAGGGTTTCAAATCAGAGCCTTCAAGCCACGCGGGCACCACACGTTTTAGAACACCGCCCATTTGTTCAAAATCTTCTCGCCTGCGATAAGCGGCGGGTGTGTCTGGGTTTAACTGCGAAAACCGCTTGCCGCCCTTGCCTGTTACCACCAGCAGCAGCTTGTCACCGCGCTTAATAGCTGCATGCACAAGTGCCACCAGCTTTGTATAGGCTTGGTCCTGTGTCATGCCGTGCAAATCAATAGAGCGGTCTATATTTTTGGCGCCAACACTGATCTGGCGGCGGGTGCGCCTGTCTATCCAGCTATCTGGCGCAGGTGCCGGCACACTGTGCCATTCGGACGGTAGAGAATGGCCTTCATCCAGCCGCTCTACCCTGCGCCGCGCCGGTAACGGTTTACCGTCAGGCCGACCCTTTAGGGGGTGCACCGTCTCTGTAACCTGTTCCCATAATTTCCTGTCTGCGGGTTTCAAGCTTGGCGGCGGCGCCTTTTTACTGCTCACCCCTCGTCTCCGGCAGCTTTCAGGGCTAGATCTTTCGGTAACAACAGCCAGTAACGGCCCTTGTTTGCCATACGGCCTGCAATTTCTTCTGCCTCAGACCCAAAACCCCAGAATACATCACCCCGAATTTCACCGCTGATAGCACCGCCGGTGTCTTGGGCCACAAGAAGCTGGTTAAAGGGAACCGTATTATTCGACGGATCTTGTGGGTCTGGGTGGCTGGCTGATAACCACACAGGCGCATGAAGCGGCATGAAACGGCGGTCAACAGCAAGCGAATGGGCGGGGGTTAAGACAACAGCCGCTGACCCGTAAGGGCCGTCACCCGCCTCTAACATGCGGAAAAATACAAAAGATGGATCGGTTTTAAGAACCGCGTTCACTTCTTCAGGGTGCTTAGCCAGCCAGTCTCTGATCGCCTGACCCGACATATTTTCCTTCTTTATGGCACCGGTTTCAAGTAAATGGCGGCCAATAAGGCGGTTGGCATGGCCGTTTTGCGCCGCATAGCCCACACTTAAAAGCCTGCCATCATCCATAAGTACCCGGCCAGAGCCCTGCACATGCAGGAAATAAGCATCGACCGCACTGTCAACCCACAGAACCTCAAGCCCGCGCCCATCCAGCGCACCGTCCATAATGCCTTTACGGTCTGGGTAGGGAACAAGCTGGCCATTTTGAACACTGCCTGCAATGCGCTGTCCCGCCAAACTTGGCCTAAATTTGCCCAGATCAACCATCACCAGTTCGGGCGGGCGTGTATAAAGCGGAATAGTATACTGTTCGCTAGGGGTCATGCTGCCATGTAAAAGTGCTTCATAATACCCGGTAAAAACACCCGTATCATTGCCGCCTACTGAAACGGCAAGCGGCAGGAAAAAATCTTCGATCACATCTGCAAGCGTGTCTGGTGCTGCGGCCTTAATCGCCGCACAGGCGGGCAACCAGTCTTTATATACACCGCCGATAGCAGCACCGGGCAAAGCTTTGCCTTCCGGCATTGCCTTGATTTTATCGCAGCTTCTCAGGAGCGCTTTCTGGGCTTCGCCCATATTATCTGTATGCCAGCCGGGTAAATCAGCATATGACGCCAAAGCAAACTCAAGCCCGGTCTTTTTTTCCTTCAATAAAAAATAGGAAAGCAGCGCTGACACTACAATCAGCGCCAGCACACCAGCTATGACAGGAAAGAAGCGTCGCATTTTTAGCCTGTACGGGTTGCAACAAGCATCCACGCCGGATCATCAGACCGGATGTTGCGTGCAAAGGTCCACATGTCGTTCAGCTCTGAAGCATCACTCACATCACCGTCCACCACCTTACCGTCACGGTCACGTGTTACAGCAACAATTTCTGCTGTAAACTGCAATGTGAGCTCCGCAATATTGCCTGCCATATGGCCGGATGCTATTTTAGCGTTCGATATATCAAGCAGCCTGTTTTCAAGTGTCAGCTCATTTTTAGCGCGCTC
Source organism: Kordiimonas pumila (assembly GCF_015240255.1). Lineage (NCBI taxonomy): Bacteria > Pseudomonadati > Pseudomonadota > Alphaproteobacteria > Kordiimonadales > Kordiimonadaceae > Kordiimonas > Kordiimonas pumila. The sequence continues at coordinate 583,639 of NZ_CP061205.1, read as the reverse complement.
GTCAATGGCATTGCTAAATTGTTCATATACAGAATCGTCCAACAGGCCTTTGAGCGTGTCTTTATCCCCAGCCCAAAACGCTTCCAGTATCATACCATAAGCGTTTGTGGCGCCCTCTTTGAAGGCAACAGGGTCAAAGTGGCTATCGTACTTTCTGATATCTTTATAAAAGTCGCGAAGCTCTTGGTTGCTTTCCATATCCAGAACCGCATGTTCTGTATGCGGGGCATCTACTTTTTCACTGTAACCGTCAATCACAGGGCCGCGACCAGCCGCTGGTGGCAATGGCTCATTCCCGGTTTTTTTACCCAGTTCAGAGCGCAGGCGCAAAATGATGAAACCTGCAATCATGGCAATTATTATAATGTCTATATACATAGCTTTGTTCAGGTATGTCCGTTAGGGTTTAGAGCATTTTATGATGCTGATGGTTGAAACCTCAATAGTTTATACCCTTATAGATAAGAGGTAATAAAGGAAAGAACAAGGAATGGGTTGGATTATACTGTTAATATTTATCGGATTGCCCGTAATGGAGCTTTCGGTTTTAATTGATGTTGGCGATGAAATTGGCGCTTTCAGTACCATTTTACTGTGCCTTTTAACGGCTGCTATCGGCCTGTCTCTTGTTCGGCTGCAAGGACTTATTGTTCTTAGGAACATGCAGGCAGCCCAACAAAAAGGCGAGCCTATTGGCCCCTCTCTTATCCATGGGTTTTTCTTGCTGCTTGCTGGTATTTGTCTCTTTATTCCCGGTTTTGTAACAGATTTTTTAGGTGCTTTACTCTTGATACCGCCGGTTCGGCTGTTTCTTGGCAAAGCAGGCCTTGCCCATACAATTGTACGGCGTACATACAAGGAGGGTGGGTCTACTGTTATTATTGACGGCGAATTTCAGGAAACAGATAATACTCCCCCATTTCGTGATACATTACGCCAAAATACACCTAAAACCCCAAAAAATGACCCTGAAAATTAGAATAATGCCCCTAATATGGCATTTCAATATTGTTCCTGCCCCTAAAGCATGCTAGCCGTTCCCCCCAACGACGCCAATCCGGTTTGTCTCCGGGGGGTGACAGACAAACAATGAATTATAAAGAGTATTGATATGGCTGAAAATGAAATCACCAATGACCAAACACCAGTAGGCGGCCCAGCACCAGAGGGTGCCCAAGGTCCACAAGTGGGCGTTTTGGCACAGTATGTTCGCGATCTTTCTTTCGAGAACCCAAATGCACCAGCAAGCTTGCAAGCCTTGGCTGCAACAAAACCTGCTATCGACGTTAACGTGAACGTAGGCGTTCGCAAAATAAACGACGAAGTGTATGAAGTTGAGCTGAAAATTACAGCCAAAGCGACTTACAAAGACAATGAAGACAAAGACAATGTGGCTTTTGTTGTTGAACTTTCTTATGGCTCGCTCTTTGGTGTTCGCAATGTACCAGAAGAGGCTCTGAAGCCATTCCTGCTGGTTCAGGCCCCAACACTGATGTTCCCGTTTGCGCGTCGTATCGTGGCAGATGCCTCTCGCGATGGTGGCTTCCCGCCGCTACTGCTTGAGCCAATCAGCTTTGAAGGCCTGTACCGTGCACAGCAACAGCAAGAAGCACAAGCGGCCAACGATTCAGAAACACCAACAACAGTAAACTAAAACCGTTTACTGGCGTTTCCAGATTGAAAGCTGGCCCCAAAAGGGCCGGCTTTTTACATTTTTGATGCTGCATCCCTGATAAGTTCCTGACGTTTTTCCATGCTGGTTGTACGCCACTTTACCACCAGTGCCATGGTTTCAGGGTCTGCTGTATCTGGGTGACCGCAGTTGAAAGGCGGCGCCGGGTTATATTCAATATAAAGCTGAATTGCTTTTGCAACCTGCTCGCCGGCAAGTGCCGCAACCACCACAAAGCCAAAATCAATCCCTGCAGAAACACCGCCGCCGGTGATGCGGTTACGGTCAACCACAACACGCCCGGGCGTATAGAGAGCACCGTACTGCGCAAGCGCTGATGTTGCGGCCCAGTGGGTTGTGGCCTTATAGCCATCAAGCAAGCCTGCCGCACCTAAAACCAAGGCGCCCGTGCAAACCGAGGTTACATACTGGCAGTCAGCCGCCGTTGCTTTTAAAAATTCAATTGTTTCACTGTCTGCACTCACCGCAGCCTGCCCCGGACCACCGGGAACACACAGCACATCAAGCTTCGGGCAATCCTCAAAGGTCAGTGTTGGTGTAATTTTAAGGCCTGAATCTGCCTCAACCGGGTCTGTATTTTTCCAAATAAGATGCACCTTGGCACCTGGCATGCGGGCAAAAACCTCGAAGGGGCCAGTAAGATCAAGCTGGGTAAAGCGGGGATATAAAAGAAAACCTATCTGTAATGTCATGAAACAACCTCCTGCAATAAGACCTCTGCATTATACCTTGAAACAAAATGGCATATATGACAAATTACTATATATTTATGCCATTACTATAAAATAGGCGCGTAAGAATGGAAAAGCATGTTGTTATTGTTGCCTATGATGGCTGTCAGATTCTGGATGTCACCGGGCCTATGCAGGTTTTTGCTTCCGCCAATGAGCTTTACGAAAAACCAGTGTATAAACTGACGGTAGCAAGCCCAGAAGGGACGACCGTTTTAGCCTCTTGCGGGCTGCCGGTGGGTACCGTTCCCATTAGCAAGGTTGCCCCAGACACCATTGACAGCCTTCTTGTTGTTGGCGGGCATAATGTGGCCTATGCTGCAACACACACTGCCCTGCAAGCATGGGTTAAGGAAGCCAGTAAAACTGCCCGCAGAATGTGCTCTGTCTGTACGGGCGCTTTTATTTTGGCAGCCGCAGGCCTGACAAACAATAAGCGGGTTACAACCCACTGGCGACAGGCAGGCGAGCTGCAACAGCAGTTCCCTTCAACACATGTAAATGCGGATGCTATCTATAGCCGTGACGGTAACCTCTGGTCATCCGCCGGGGTAACAGCAGGTATCGACATGGCCCTTGCTCTTGTGGAAGAAGATCTGGACCATCAGGCAGCTATGCAAATCGCGCGGCGGCTTGTTGTCTACGCACTGCGGCCCGGTAACCAATCACAGTTCAGCAACCTCCTTAGCGCCCAAACAAAAGCAGGTAGTTTTTTCTCGGAGCTTCTACAGTGGCTTGGGGAAAACCTGCACACCGCCATCAGTGTAGAGCAAATGGCCGAAAAAGCCGGAATGAGCGCCCGCAGTTTCCACCGGCGCTTTGTAGCGGAAACCCGCATGACGCCCGCCAAGTTCCTTGAACGAATCCGTGTTGATTATGCCAGAAAACTGCTGGAGGAAACAGACCAGCCCTTAAAGGCTATCGCTGTAAAAGCCGGTTTCGGCTCAGATATTGTTCTTATTCAGGCCTTTGAACGACAGATGGGCATGTCGCCTTCGCACTACCGCCACCTGCACGGTGCAAAAAAGACTGTCCACTACTAGGCGGCCATCCAGTCCTGCCATGCAGGCCACGCTGCCACCATATCAGCAATCAGCGCATATCCTGCACTGCCGGGATGTGTCCCGTCACCTTTGCTGCACTCTTCCTGCCATGGTTGATTATCACGGATTGCATCAAACACCTCAAGGTAAGGTACCTTATGCGCTTTTGCGAGCGCCCCCATTTGACGGGAAAGGTCTGCAATTCGCTTGTTTGCTGTCTCATCGTTTATAACAGGCACCGGCCCTACCATCAACGTAGGCCACACCTTGGGTGCCGCAACCAGAACGGCGCGGGCATTTTTCAGGCGGTCGGTTTGCGGCAAACGAGCACGACCATCCTCACCTGCCGCACAGTCATTTGTACCAAACGAGAAAACCAAGCCGCACTTTTCACCTTTTGGCAACCTGCGGTTTGCCTCTTGCTGCCAGCGTGCCAAAATGTCAGCGCTTGTATCGCCCCGCACCCCCATATTATAATATGTAATATCCTTGCCAGCGCTTCTACCCGCCAGACACACCCGACCTGCCCAGCCAAGGCATGCTTCATCGCCCGTACCATTGGTGAAGCTGTCGCCAAAAAAGCAAATTTTCATCGTGAATGTCCCTTATTTCAGCCTCAGGCTAAAAGCGTGTCTGAGATTGTTTTTTTTAAAGTAAGCGATGTTTTATCAAATCCCCAGCCACATTCCACCGCTAAAAGCGACAAGGCCTGAACTGAAGAAGCTGCCCACAGGTAGTCTGCCGCTGTATCAACGGTCCAGTCCGGTTTTAATGCCCCATCTTCTTGCAACCCTTTAACAAGATTCTGATACCATAATCGTAACTCAGACATTCGGTCCTGCCAGGCATGGGCGGCATCCGCGTCTGTTGCCCTGAGCCTGATAAGGTCTGTGGCTACAGGCAAGATTTCCACCACAAACCTGAACCAAACACTGAGGCACATATCCAACCGAACCGCAGGGTCCTGCATGGCCGCCGCGTCAAAAAAACCCTGCTTAATGCCAAAGCGCTCATCGGCGCGCTTTACAAGTGCTATAAGAAGGCCGCCCCGGCTTGCAAAATGCAAATACACTGCCTGCCTGCTAACACCAGCAGCCTTCGCAATTTCAGATACAGAAACATCTGCGCCTTTTTCCGCCACCAACCCCCAAGCAGCATCAAGAATTTCCCGCTTTGTTATCTCAGATTTTTTGTTACTTGACACGTGTAAAGTTTTCCTTAGTTTACACGTGTCAACCTAAGGAGAGAATATATGTCCGTCAATCTTGAAAATCACGTTGCACTTGAAAAGCTCATGGCGTGTTACGGTGATGGCTCAGATGGCACCGCCCCCACGCCTGAGGTTTGGGCCCATATTTTTGAGCGCGACGACACTGCCCCCCTTACCCTTATCAATTTCTTCAAGCTGCGGGATATTGCCGCCTACCCGGCACCAAAAGACGCGCCCGCACCAGCGCTGTCAGGGCAGGAAGCGTTTAACAGATATGCGGCTGTCAGTATGCCTACGATGCAGTCTGTTGGGGGTAGATTTTTGCATATGGGGCCCTTTGAGGGCATGTTTTGCGGTAGTAAAGAGGCGTGGGATCTCATTGTTGTGGGGGCTTACCCAAACACAAAAGCCCTTATAAGCCTTGTCTCAAACGAGGATTATATCAGTGCCTATAAACACCGGCGCGCAGCCTGCGAAAAGCAAAAAGTTTATCTCTCTGGCCTGATATCCTAACGCGCAGCCTTTGCAAGCCGCAAGAGCGCACGGGCGCAGATCACATCCACAGGGTTACCTGTTGTTTTACAATCAAGCTCGGCTTCAAGCAAAATTGCCATCGCCCGCTCTAGCCCCGCTAAAGTCCAGCGCATAGCCTCGGCCTGAAACTTGTCTTTTTCCGCAAAAAACACCGGTGGTCGCAATTTTGTAACCGCTTCAGATACATTCATGCCCGTTTCAATGTGGCCGCGCACAAGATGCATACGCAGCAACCGGCTTTGCAGGGTGCGCAAAATGGCAACCGCACTTTCCCCTGAAATTCTGGCCCGTTCCAGCAGTTTCTCCAGTCGGCGGGCGTCTCCTGCTGTCACACATTCGGCAATCTGGTTAAGCCCAAGCGCCGCGGTATCCCCAACGCAGGCGACAGCGTCTGCCAGTGTTACCTGCCCGCCTGCTTTACCCTTATACAGCACCAGTTTTTCCAGTTCGCCGCGCGACACCATTCTGTCGCCGCCCAAATTATCGACCAGATAGGCTGTTGCATCCTGCGTTGCACTAAGGCCCGCATCAGCCAAAACCGAATGCACAAGCCCCATAAGATCACGGGCACCATCTTCATAACACGGGATAGCAAGTGCGTTTTTAGCGCCTTCCATTAGCTTGCGAAGGCTTGATGTCGGCTTTAAGTCACCCGCTGTTAGCACCATAACACCGTCACCCTGTGCGCCCTCTAGCGCCAGCTTAACAGGCTCCGTCACCTCATTCCCAACACTGTCCATACGCACAAGGCGGCGGCCACCCAGCATGGAAATGGCCGATATTTCATCAAGCAACCTCGAAGGGGCAGCTTTTATGTCTTCGCTGCTAGGTTTTGCCACCTGAAAGGGGTCAGAAAGGTCTGGGGCTATCTGCTTGCTGATTGTATCTGCGCGTTCTCGCGCCAGCCCCTCGTCGCGGCCAAACACCAGCACAGCCCGAACAGACGGGTCTAGCGCCTTCAAAATAGCCGGTATATCGCGGGGCTTTACTTTCAAGGTTAGCCCTTCCGCCTATTTCTGTGAAAAATACAGGGCAAGACGCCGGTGAATACGCTCTGCAAGCTCAAGGGCAAGACGACGCGCGCTATCTTCCCGCTGGGTAACGGTTGCATAGTCAGAAAGCACAATATCAAACGATGTTCGGGCGCGCAGTGTGTCTTCAAACAAAATACTGTCGTCTTTTAGGGAAACAAGCTGCACATAAGCCTTCAGTGTGATCAGCTCTTCCGTGGTGGCAGCATCTGGGCGCACACCGTAGCCTTCGCTGGTCTGCTCAAGCACAATATCAAGACGGTATTTTTCAACACCTGCAACATTCAGGCGTTCAAGCAGCTGGTTACGCATAATCTGGCCCAGCCGGTCTGGTATCGGGCCAACGCTAACAGCCTCAAGCTCGGCTTGCATCGCCCCGCTTGACCCCCCAGCCTCATAGAGCGGCTTAAAGCCACAAGCCGCCAGTAACAAGCATGATATAAAAAGTGCTATTCGCATCAATTCGCCACAATATTTACAATTCTTCCCGGTACAACAATAACCTTCCTGACGGTAAGGTCTGCCAGCATAGCCTGCACCTTTTCTGTACGAAGGGCAACGGCTTCTACCTCGTCTTTCGGCATATCTTTTGGAATGTCGATTGTATCGCGCACTTTACCATTTATCTGGATAGCAATAGTCACACTTGTATCAACCGTAAATTCTTCAATCGCCACAGGCCACGGGGTATCTGACACCAGTGTTTCGTGCCCAAGTGTGTGCCACATTTCTTCTGCCAGGTGCGGCATCATTGGGCTAATAAGCAGAACCAGTGTCTCAAGGGCCTCGCGCTGCACTTCTGCTGCACCGTCGCCCACCAGTTTACCGCCAAAGCCGCCCGTAAACTCATAAAGCCGCGCCACTGCTTTGTTGAAATGCAGCGCTTCAATATCGGCGGACACACCCTTAATGGTTTTATGCACCGTTTTGCGGAAAGCTGTTGCCGTATCAGACAGTGTCTCTGGCACTGGTGTACCCACAGGCGGCAAGTGAACCGTGGGCTCTGTTACCAGACGGTAAACTTTTTGGGCGAAACGCCATGCGCCTTCAATGCCTGATTCTGTCCACTGCAAATCACGCTCTGGCGGGCTGTCAGAAAGCACAAACCAGCGCGCTGTATCTGCACCGTACTGCTCGATAATGTCATCCGGGTCGACAACATTTTTCTTCGACTTGGACATTTTTTCAATGCGGCCCTCGGTAACTGCAAGCTTGTCCGCTGTTACAAGCGAGCCATCTTCAAGTTTCCTGACATCTTCTGGCAACACCCACTTGCCGTTACTATCCTTGTAAGTGGCGTGGGTTACCATCCCTTGTGTAAATAGGCCCTCGAATGGCTCTTTAATGCTGGTTCTACCAACATGATTAAGAGCGCGGGTGAAAAACCGGGCATATAGCAGGTGCAAAATAGCGTGCTCGACCCCGCCAATATACTGGTTAACCGGTAACCAGCTGTCCGTTACATCCTTGTCAAAAGGTTGGTCACTGTCAGGTGTGCAGAAGCGCATGAAATACCACGACGAATCTACAAATGTGTCCATCGTATCGGTTTCACGCACCGCTTTTGCGCCGCATTTCGGGCAATTTGTATGTTTCCACGTTGCGTGGTGCTCTAACGGGTTACCCGGTTTGTCGAAGGTAACATCCTCAGGAAGCTGCACCGGCAACTGGTCAACCGGCACTGGCACAACGCCGCAGGCGTCGCAGTGCACAAACGGAATAGGCGTACCCCAATAGCGCTGCCGCGAAACACCCCAGTCGCGCAAACGGAAGTTTACGGTGCGCTCGCCCCAGCCTTCGGCTTCGGCCTTATCGATCATAGCGGCTTTTGCGCTCGCTACATCCATACCGTCCAGAAAGCCTGAATTATAAAGTGTGCCCATACCTGTGTAGGCTTCGTTTTCAATTTGATATGTTGCACTGTCAGCGCCGTCCGGCAGCACAATCGGCAGCACTGGCAGGTTATATTTACGGGCAAAATCCAGATCGCGCTGGTCACCGGCCGGGCAGGCAAAAATCGCCCCCGTACCATACTCCATCAACACAAAGTTAGCGACATAAATAGGAAGTTTCCATCCTGCATTCAGCGGGTGCACCACATGAAGGCCTGTATCAAAGCCTTTTTTCTCGGCTTTTTCGAGCGCTTCTTCGGTCGTGCCCATCTGGCGGCATTCTTCAATGAAATGCCCAAGGGCAGGGTTATTTTCAGCAAGCTTTGCCGCAAGCGGGTGGTCGGCCGAAATAGCACAGAAACTAGCACCAAAAAGCGTGTCAGGTCGTGTTGTATAAACCGGTAGTTTTTCGCCCGTTTCATCGATCTTAAAATCAAATTTCAGGCCTTCAGAGCGACCAATCCAGTTTTCCTGCATCAGCCGTACTTTGTCGGGCCAGCGGTCAAGTGTCTTGAGGCCGTCAAGCAGGTCTTCAGCAAAGTCGGTGATTTTAAGGAACCACTGCGAAAGCTTGCGGCGCTCAACCAGCGCACCAGAACGCCAGCCGCGCCCGTCAATAACCTGCTCGTTTGCAAGAACAGTATTGTCTACCGGATCCCAGTTTACCCAGCTTTCCTTGCGGTACACGAGGCCTGCATTATAAAAGTCGATGAATATCTGTTGCTCTTTGCCGTAATATTCTGGGTCACAGGTGGCAATTTCACGGTCCCAGTCGATCGCAAAACCGATTTTCTGAAGCTGCGAACGCATATTGGCAATATTGTCGTATGTCCAGCTACCGGGGTGGGTTTTACGCTCCATCGCCGCATTTTCTGCTGGCATGCCAAAAGCGTCCCAGCCCATAGGATGCAAAACTTCATAGCCATTTGCCCGGCGGAACCGCGCTACTACATCGCCGAGCGTATAGTTCCGCACATGGCCCATATGAATGCGCCCAGATGGGTAGGGAAACATTTCCAGCACATAATATTTAGGCTTTTCAGATGTGCTATCAGTTTTGAAAGTAGCCTTTTCAGACCAGACCTTCTGCCATTTGGCTTCCGTTACCTTTGCATTATAACGCGACATACTATTTCTCGTGGGTGATTAGAGCCTAAAAGGCCAGAACCTAAAGGCCCGGCCTGTCACAGCATGTAAAACGAACTGGCCTCAATAGTAAGGCCAAGGGTCAGAGACAATTATCCGGCAGCATGAACACGCATACGGCGCGCGGCTGTCAGGATCGCTTCTTCAACTTTTAATTCTGTTGATGCCTGCACAGGCACACTTAGCCACTCGTCCGAAGATTTCTCCTGCCGAACAACAGAAACCTTCAGCCCGTCTGACCTTAGGTCTTTTGACAAAAAGCGGACTGTTACTTTCACCCGCTCATTCGGCGCTTCTTTTGTAGAATGCCAGCCTGTTACAATAACACCGCCGTTTGGCTCAACTTTATCAAGCGGCATAAAGGAAAGTGTATCAAGCGTGGCTTGCCACAAATAACCATTAATCCCAATGGCGGTAACCCTTGGGCCAATTTCTGCCTTACTTTTTTCCTTACTACCAAATAAGGAACAGGCACTGATGGTGGCGCACAGCATGACCACTAAAAGTGACCGGACTAATCCCTGCATATTAAACCCCGTAGATTCGTTTTCATTTGCTTCAATACCAAAACAGCACCAGTTTGCCGTTCGCCAAAAGAAGCCTCCTGCGGGTTATAGCCCCCAGAGACGTCAGTTACTAGTCAGAAATATGCCTAAATAGTGGCAGACATGACACATTTTGATTCTATTTACCCCACCACCTTGCTAAATCTCCCTGAAATTCAGTACTATAATAAATATGTAACGTTGAAATGAGACCACTAGCGCCAATGAAACGCTTGTTAAAAATATCAATGGCAGCCTTTGTAGCTGCAGGACTCGCTGCCGGTGTATCGGCGGACGATTCAAAGCCACGCTTTGAATCCAGCGGGTTTCTGCAAAGCCTTGATGCTTTTATAGCAGAGCAAATGGCCAAACAGGCGACGGCTGAACCTGTGGCAAAAGCGGGCGCCATTCCTGAGCTAAAACTAAGCAATCTGGAAACGCCATCAGGCTCGAACCACAGCTTTTTCAAGCTAAGTGATTCGCGAACCTTGCCACAATCATCGCTTCAGGGCCTTTCTGACAAGCCAGACTTTTCTTCGCTGATGGCCCCAACAGGCGAAATGCGCGGCGGCATTGGCAGGGGCCTTTATGATGCAACCTCCAGAATGGCCATTACATTTGGCGGCAAGGAAACCTCTAATCAGAGTAAAGGCTTGGAGCTTGCGCTGCAAACTGGTTACCGCCTGTCTGTAGACGGCATGCCTGCTTCTGTTCCGTTTGCGGATCTTGACGTGGCCAGCCACGAATATAACTTTGGCATTGAAGCCCGATATTCCGGCTTTGGGCTGGATGCCTCTTTAATGCGTTACAATAGCTATTTTGAAAACGACATGAATGGCTTTGATGTTGGACTGTCTTATCAGGCAACCTCATGGTCCGCCCGGCTTTCTTTAACCGAATATAAAGAAGGCGCTGACCTTTACGGCATTGAAAACGAAGCCCGCAATATTGTATCTGTCGAGCTTGGTGCAAGTTACCGCTTTAGCAACTATCTGGGCCTAAGTGGTGGTGTACGCTACTATGATTACGGTGACCGCTGGATTGTTAGCTCTTTAACCGGCGATAACTCCCGCATGGTTTTCCTTGGCGGCAAGTTACAGTTCTAAGCCTCACTCTCTAAAGCACCTGTCTAAACATTTGGGATAAAGGCACCTATTGCCGCAACCCCCATTAGCTGAAACGGTTTTAATTTTGCAGCGTTACCCGCATGTATACCGCCCAGCGCAACAACAGGGATACTGGCGTTTTTAACAAGCCGGGCAAACCTGTGAACACCAAGTGCTGGCTCTCCCACATGGCTTGCGGTTTCAAAAACCGGCGACACCAGCGCAAAATCAAGCCCCAACTGAGCCGCCCGCACAAGTGAAGCATGGTCATGGCAGGCGGCACTCACAAGGCCAAAGGCTGTAAGGGCAGGCGGGTTTTCAAGCATATACTGCGGCAAATGCAGGCCGTCTGCATCCACTGCACGGGCAAGGCCGGGGTCGCCTGCCACCAACAGAAACTGGCTGAGGGTACGGGTAACAGCACGCAGTTTTTCTGCAAAACCAACCCTGTCGGGATGGTCATAATCACGGCATATAATAATACTGCCCGCAGGCAAATGCTGGCACACACCAACAGGGTCTGGGGCGCGGCCCTCGTCCGTTAGGAAAACAAGATGCGGAACACCGGCCGCCCGGCCTATAGCCAGTGCAGCACTGATTGATCTTTTTTGCCCATATAACTTGACCATATATATTCCCTGTCCCATAGGATGATATATTCTGATTTAAGGATAAACCGAGAAACCATTATGACAACAGACCTTGTTTCCACCATTAAGGCCAATCTCGCTGAAATTGACAGCAATATCCGCAAAATGGCGGTGCATACGGGCACGAAACACCCGGCACCAAAGCTGATTGCGGTTTCAAAAGTGCAACCTGATGATCGTGTTGAAGCTGCCCTTAACGCCGGACACCGTGTGTACGGCGAAAACCGGGTGCAAGAGGCAGAAAGCCGCTGGAAAGAAAGACGTAAAGCTTATCCTGACCTTGAATTACACCTGATTGGCGGCTTGCAAACCAATAAGGCGGCCGAGGCTGTTGCCCTGTTTGACTATATCCACTCTGTTGACCGACCAAAGCTTGTGAAAGCGCTTGCAACAGAAATGAAAAAACAGGAAAAGTTTTTACCTGTGTACATTCAGGTTAATACTGGACGCGAAGACCAAAAAAGCGGCTGCCTACAGGAAGATATCGCAAGCCTCTTGGGCCTTTGCACTGAAAACGGCCTAACGGTTTTAGGGCTTATGTGCATCCCCCCTGTGGACGACGACCCCTCTCTTCATTTTGCGCTTTTGCGCAAACTAGCCCTTAAACACGGCCTAAAACACCTGTCTATGGGCATGAGCGGCGATTATGCGCTTGCCGCCAGCATGGGGGCCACAGATATTCGTGTTGGCACTGCTGTTTTCGGCGCGCGTGATTACGGATAAGTAATAACGATCTGATCGCCAGGGCCTGATTGCCGCAGTAACCGCAACAGGCTTTCTTGCTGAAGGGCCACACAGCCTGCCGTAGGTGAAAAATTCTCGCGGGCAATATGCACAAAAACAGCACTACCCATATGCGCTATAACCGGGCTGTCATTATGGCCTATCACCAAAATCAGGTCGTAAATTTCATCGTCGCGCCAAAGCTGTTCGTGCGACGGCACAAAGGGCAACCTGACAGGCCTGTTATAATCTGGGCTTTCCGGGTCATCGCACCAGCCCATATCAACCGATAAAGGATATACAGGCAAGCCTGTCATGGGGGCTGCAATCCTGTCTGGCCGGTAATATACATACCGTAATGGGTAGCGCCCGGCAGGGGTATACCCATCCCCCTCGCGCTTTTCACCAACCAACCGGACACCGCTTCTGCCAAGGGCACAAGGGGCCTTGAATACGGGGCCTGTTACCACACCTTTTTTGGGGTTCGCGGTGTCTGGAGTGACAATCCATTCTATCATAGCTACAGAATATGCCCAGTTTTGATCTTTTTAGTGGCCAGATACATTTCATTATGCGGGTTTGGCGGAAATGCATGGGCCACACGCTCCACCACTTTAATGCCGTAGCGCTCCAGCCCCTCAACCTTGTTTGGGTTGTTGGTCATGAGGCGTACAGAGGTAAAACCTAACAGTTTCAGCATTTCAGCAGCGGGCGCAAAAATACGCTCGTCCACATCAAACCCAAGCCGGGTGTTGGCATCAACCGTATCATAACCCTGATCCTGAAGGGCATAGGCTTTCAGCTTGGAGATAAGGCCAATGCCGCGGCCTTCTTGGGCTAGATACAACAACACACCGCCGCCCGCTGCATCAATCGCCCGGATAGCACCGCGCAGTTGCTCGCCGCAGTCACATTTAAGCGACCCCAAAAGGTCGCCAGTGAAACATTCGCTGTGGATGCGCATTAAAGGCGGGGTGCGCCGTGAAGGCTCGCCGATCACAATGGCAATATGTTCAACGCCGCCGGTTTGCGGCCGAAAGGACACCAGCCTTGTATTTTCGCTGCCTGCAAGCGGCACACGGGCAGAAGCAACCTCCTTAAGCGCGGAGGCCTGCGTCATATCAGCCGCTAAAACATCAGGGGCAAACACTTCCAACAAACCGTGCTTGCTAACAAGCGCCTTAGCATCAGCGATTTCCGCCGCAACAACAGCAGGCAGTAAATGCGCCCACTTAGCCAGCTTGATCGCCGCTTTATCAAGGTCGGTTTCCTTATGCTCTAGCCGCTGAAAAGGCCCTTTCATCGGGGTTGCAAGATCAAGCGTTGGATCTGCAAGGGCTACAATATCGTTTGCTTGCATCCACTGGGGCCGGGCGATCCGCACCACGGACCAGCCTTTGCTCGCCACTTTCAGGGTGAGCGCGCGGTTGCTGGTCAGCAGAATAAAACTTTCGCTCGCAAGCCCGTCAAAAAAGCCCAAAGTGGCGGTATTTGCGTGCTCCGCCGGCAAGACCAAAAGGCTTTTGCCGCTGCTGTCGCATACAACAACCGGGTGCCCGCGCCGCAAATCACCGCAGGCGCGCTCCAAGCTAAGCAACCTTTTTTCATCTGTGTCCATATGCTTCATATAAGCGAAAATCCGATTTTGTCAGTATTTTCTTTTAAAACAGTGTGCCAAAGCAGGTCTTTTTCATGGTTCAAGCAAATGTGACACAGTGTGATCATGGCAAATTGCTTTCTCCTTCATATATAGAAGATAACGTTATACAGTTATGAACCAGACCAGCTTTAGAAAGAGAGAATGTATGTCGGTTAGAAAACTGCTTTTGGTGGATGATGATGTTGATCTGCGCGAAAGCCTTGCAGACAATTTGGCGCTGTGCGACGAGTTTTCAACCACCCAGCAAGGCACTGCGGCAGACACCCTAACCTTTCTGGCCAGCAATCAGGTAGACATGATTATTCTAGATGTCGGGCTGCCCGATATGGATGGCCGCGAACTGTGTAAACGTATCCGTAAAAACGGTATTAGCGTGCCTATCCTTATGCTGACAGGCAATGTATCTGACGCAGACACCGTTTTGGGGCTGGATGCTGGTGCCAACGACTATGTGACCAAGCCTTTCAGCTTTACCGTTTTGCTTGCCCGCATTCGGGCACACTTCCGGCAGTATGAGCAAAGCGAAGACGCCACATTTGATATTGGCCCATACCAGTTTCTGCCCTCTGGCAAACTGCTAACAGAAAAAGAAAAAGGTAGCAAAGTGCGCCTGACGGAAAAAGAAACCAATATTCTAAAGTATTTATACCGGGCACGCGGCAAAGCGGTGGGCCGCGAAGAGCTACTCGCCGAGGTATGGGGCTATAATTCTGGCGTCACCACCCACACACTGGAAACCCATATTTACCGCCTGAGGCAAAAGATAGAGACAGAACCCGCTGCCGCCCGCCTGCTTATTACAGAACCCGGCGGCTATAGCCTGCAAGGGCTGCGGGTATAACCCTACAGGCTGAAGTCCACCAGCACGGGCGCGTGGTCAGACGGTTTACCCCAACCGCGCGCATCTCTAATTACTTCCATATGAGTTGTGGTGCCTTTCAGGGCAGGGCTGGTCCACACATGATCAAGCCTGCGGCCCTTGTCAGCGGCTGACCAGTCGCGGGCGCGGTACGACCACCAGCTAAACAGCTTTTCCGGAAGCGGCGTGTGCTCGCGCATCACATCATGCCAGCCATGAGCCGCCATCAGTTTCAGCATCAGGTCACACTCAAGCGGCGTATGCGACACTACTTTAAGCAGCTTTTTATGGTCCCACACATCATCTGCGTAGGGGGCGATATTCAGGTCACCCACCAGAATGCTAGGGTCTTTCAGGCCTGCTGACCATGCTGTCATTTCGTCAATGAACTTCAGCTTGTGGGCAAATTTATCGTTGATTGTGGGGTCTGGCTCGTCGCCGCCTGCGGGTACATAAAAATTATGCACTGTCTGGCCACTTGCAAGCTTAATGGCAATATGGCGGGCGTCGCCCATATCACACCAATTAGTTTTATAACTATCCGCAAATGGCTCTTTAGCCGCGGTTGCCACGCCGTGATGGCTTTTCTGTCCGTGAATAGCAAGGTGTGGCAGGCCAATTTCCTCGAAAAAACCACGCGGGAACATATCATCCTGCACTTTGGTTTCCTGCAGACACAGCACATCTGGCCTGTATGTCTCCACAAGCTGCTGCACAATATCGAGCCGCGCCCGTACAGAATTAATGTTCCATGTAATCAATCGCATAAGGGTGCCTTCAGGTCAGTATATAAGGAAGCTATTACCAATAATGGCAATAGGCCAGTGGCCCTGCTCAAAGAGCTGAAATCTTTTGACAAACGGGTGATCATCCTCGGGGTTTGCCATGCCAACAAGCGCGGCCTGATAACAGGCCTGTGCCGCAGCACCTGCTGCCGCCTGCACAAACTCGTCATCCTCAATGCGCAAAAACTCTTTGGCTTCCTGCGCTGCGGCATCAATCGCGGGGGTCACGGTCTGCGCAATATGGGTCATCACCATATTGAGGGTGTCTTCATCAATCGCCAGCAGCACATCATCCGTTAATGATGCGCGAAGCTGTTCTTCTGCCTCCCAGGCAGAGCTGTTGATCTCTGGGTTTTCAGCGGCGTAGGCTGCGTCTTCCCACTCTGGCAGGAAAACCGGGTCAGCATCTGGGAAACCCAGTATATCTGCATAATCGCGCGCCAGCCCAACACTATAAGCATGCGGGCGTTCGCCGAGAGAGCGGAACCAACGCACTTTTTCTGCTACCTTCAAGAAGGGGGCAACAGATCTCATGCTGGGGAAATCTTCAAACAGGTCTTCTATATCGTGATCAGTTTCGTCTTCCACAGATAAACGCCTTTAAAAGTCAGGTAATCAGCCGCGCGGGTTTGCGCGTATATGATCTATACGTGTTACTGAGAGCAGGGGAAAGAGGAAAGCGCTCCAAAACAGACCTTTCAGAAAAGGTTAATGACGGTTTGTCCGGCGTTTGGTCAGGCCGCGCGGATCCTCAAAGCTCCATAGGTCGCTTTTCAGGTCAACATTCACGCTTTGGCGTGACAGTTCAACAATGGTTACCTTTTCCTGCGCGTCAATCACCACCCAGCTCAGAAGCTTAAGCCCCCCCGGTAAATCGGGCGCATTTTCAAAATAAACTGTTATCCGGCCCATTTCAGGCTTGTCCGGGTCTGATGCTGAAAGCGCTACCAGATTTTCAACGCCCTCTGGTGCCACCTGAATATGGGCATTAATGCTGGCAAGGTCTGTTGATTTGCCAAGCAGTGCACGCAGCGGCGTATCTTTCACCGGCCACTTTGTTACCTGCCCGATTTCATAATCAATAAAGTTCAGGGTCTTACCATCCGCTACCATCAGGAACGGCACATCATCTGCATAATCAAAGCGGATTTTACCGGGCCGCGCCATATAAAGTGTGCCACGGGTTTTACTACCATCTGGCGCTTCCTGTACAAAATCAGCCTCAAGGCTTTGCACAACCTCCATATACGTTTGCATGCGGGTAAGCGCTGCAAGAGAGCTGCTTTCTTCTATCGTTTGCTCCTCAAGGGGTTGCGGCGATAGCTTGGCTGTGTCATCTGCCCTTATGTGCGGGGCGGCAAACACAAACAGCAGGCATAACAAAGGTGCTTTCAAAATTTGGTATCCTCGCGTTACTACGGCAGCAGGGCTAAAACTCTTCTTCGCGCTCAGGAACCAGCACTTCGCGCTGCCCCTTGTGGTTTGGTGCGCTTATAACGCTCTGATCTTCCATTTCCTCAATGAGAGATGCCGCTTTATTATAACCAATCTTCAACCGGCGCTGGATATAGCTTGTAGAGGCCCGTCTGTCCCTTAGAACAATATTCACCGCCTGATCGTAGAGGCTATTATCACTATCATCTCCAGATGGACCGGGGATGAACGGGCTGTCAAAGCCATCTTCAGGTTCCTCGGTAACCGATGACAGATATTCAGGGGCACCGTTACGTTTAAGATGCCGGACCACCGTTTCCACCTCGGTATCAGACACAAAAGCGCCGTGTACACGGGTTATGCGGCCGCCGCCTGCCATAAAGAGCATATCGCCCATACCAAGAAGCTGCTCTGCACCTTGTTCACCGAGGATCGTACGGCTATCGATTTTACTGGTTACCTGAAAGCTGATACGGGTTGGGAAGTTCGCCTTGATCGTACCGGTGATGACATCCACCGACGGGCGCTGTGTCGCCATCACAAGGTGGATACCAGCGGCCCGCGCCATTTGAGCAAGGCGCTGTACAGTCGCTTCCACATCTTTGCCTGCAACCAGCATCAGGTCTGCCATCTCGTCAATCACAATCACGATAAAGGGCAAGGGTTCGAAATCAAACTCCTGATGCTCCATAATTGGCTGGCCGGTTTCCTTGTCAAACCCGGTTTGTACTTCACGGGTTAAACGCTCGCCGTCTGCTTTTGCATCCATAATACGCTTGTTGAACGCTGCAAGGTTACGCACCCCAAGCTTTGACATATTGCTATAGCGCTGTTCCATTTCCCGCACCGCCCACTTCAGGGCAACAACTGCCTTTTTCGGCTCTGTCACAACGGGCGTTAAGAGATGCGGGATACCATCATAAACCGACAGTTCCAGCATTTTAGGGTCAACCATGATAAAGCGCAGCGTTTCCGGGCTATGACGGTAGAGAAGCGACAGGATCATGGTATTGATACCAACAGATTTACCAGACCCTGTTGTACCCGCCACCAGCAAGTGCGGCATGGAGGCAAGGTCCGCCACAACCGGCTCACCGCCTATATCCTTACCCAGAACGACCGGCAGCCGGGCTTTTGTGGCCTCATAATCGCGGCTAGCGAGAAGTTCGCGCAGCAAAACAGTTTGCCTGTCAACGTTTGGCAGCTCAATACCAATCGCATTACGGCCCGGCACAACCGCCACACGAGCAGATATAGCACTCATGGAACGGGCAATATCATCCGCAAGCCCAATAACGCGGGCAGACTTAACCCCGCGCGCAGGTTCAAGTTCGTAAAGGGTTACAACAGGGCCGGGGCGCACATCGTTAATCTCGCCCTGCACACCAAAGTCATCGAGAACACTTTCCAGCATACGGGCATTTTGCTCGAGCGCTTCGGTGCCGATCCGGCTAATTTTTTCGGGCGGCGGCGGGGGTGTTAACAGTTCAAGCGGCGGCAAAACAAAAGCACTGCCATCACCCAGATCAAGTGTAACCTGTGCTTCTTTTACTTCCCTGATGCCTTTTTTGGTTTTTGGTGGTTCTTGAACGCGCTTGCGCTGCTGGGGTGGCACTGATTCAATACGTGTTGGGCGCACACTTACCGTTTCGGCTTTGGCGTGCATAGACGGTTCAACCCGCTCAAAAACATCATCGTCACGGTCATCGCGGCTGCGGAAAATA
Organism: Kordiimonas pumila; assembly: GCF_015240255.1. Classification (NCBI taxonomy): domain Bacteria; kingdom Pseudomonadati; phylum Pseudomonadota; class Alphaproteobacteria; order Kordiimonadales; family Kordiimonadaceae; genus Kordiimonas; species Kordiimonas pumila. The sequence continues at coordinate 564,873 of NZ_CP061205.1, read as the reverse complement.
ACACGCAAACCTGCCGCAATGCCCCGGCCAATAGCGCGCACAGCCCACAATATAGCATAAAAAATACGCAGAATACCGGCCCACAAAAAACCGCCAATTGATTGCCACTCAGCAGCGTTTAGCGCAAGGCAAAAGGCGTATGCAGGCAGCCCCAAAACCAGAAACAAAATACCATAAGCCCAGCTTGGGACCGCTACAGTGTTTATAAGACCATTGACCATTTGATAAAGCTGCTGGCCAAGCGCACCGCCGTACCCCGCCTGATTATGGTAAGCAGGGTCAGGCGCCACAACACTGGCCGCAATAGCAAGCAGAACAAGGGAAACCGGCACCATTGCCAGATTTAGCCAAAAGAGCGGCAGCCATTTAAGACGCATGACCTTTATGCCCCACACAAGGAAGGGTAAAACAAGCAGATATGATACTAGAGCCAGCGTCTGTGACAACAGGTCAGCAATGTTTGCGCCCCACTGGCCCATCCAGTTTTGGACCGGTGTATAGGCCTGATTGTTAAAACCAGGGTCTGCGGGATGATAAGACCAAAGGCACAAAAACAGAGCAAGCGAAATAGCGGCAAGCAATAAGCCCAGCAAGCGCCAACCCGCATTCTTGAAAAATGTTACAAGTGCAGGGGGCAATATAGGTGCCTTTGTCCCGGGTGTCTGTGTCGCCCTTTTTTTAACAGCCGTTTTTTTTGCAGCCACGCCTTCTACTCTTCCCGATGAAGTTTCACTGGTTGTCTTCCCCGTTATCCCACGGTAAGGCCTTCCTCACATGGTTTAATTTAGTCAGTATAGGAAAGCAATTAGCAAGGAAAAAGGCAAAATCAAAAATATTGCTTCTTTGTACCTTTTTCGTGCTGTTTAAATAGCTTAATAGCATGATACCCCAATTACCAAGAAGGCTTTATTCACTTTTTGTTTCTGCCTTCAGCCCTTCCAGAAACAGGGTTTGGGTTGGGTATGCAAACTCAATCCCTTCTGCTTCAAATTTTTCATGAATGATAAAATTAATAGCCTGATGAATATCCATATAGTCATTATAATCTGATGACAGAACATAATAAACATACTCAAAATCCAACGAAAAGTTGCCGTAAGCAAGAAAGTGCGCACGATCAAACCGAGTTTTTTCCTGAGCTTCTATTGCTTCCCGCAAAATCACAGGGATCTTTTTTAACTTCTCTCTGCTTGTCTGGTAAATCACCCCTAGCTTGATTGAAATACGCCGTTCGTACATACGACCATAGTTTCGTATGCGGCCATTCAACAAATCTGTATTGGAAAAAACAATTTGCTCGCCAGACAGGCTGCGAATTCTTGTGGTTTTGAGGCCAATATTTTCAACCGTGCCCATATAATCGCCAACAATAATGAAATCGCCAACAACAAAGGTTTTATCCAGCACAATAGAAAGCGAAGAAAACAGGTCACCTAAAATATTTTGCACAGCAAGGGCAATGGCAATACCACCAATGCCAAGGCCTGCAACAAGCGCTGTAATATCAAAGCCGATATTATCGAGGATCAGCAGTAAAACACCCGCCCATATAACGCCAATTAAAATAACCCGTACCGCACCCAGCGTGCTAACAGCACCGGGGTTAATCGTGATTTGCTGTTCGCGGTACCGCGCGGCCCAGCCATTTAAAATACCCACACACCAAAGGCCTATCTGGATAAAAAATATCGCAAGGGTAATGATGCGAAGATTATCTGCAATAACCGGGGGAAGTGTTAAACCGCGCACACCAATGTAAATGGACAGCAGGAGTATCGTGAGCTTTTTAGTGTTTTGAAGAGCCTCAACTAACGATGAACCCCAGCCTTCTGGATCCCTTACAATAGTTTCCCTGAATTTACGCAGGCCCGTTTCTTTAATAAGGGCTAAAACCACGAATAATAAAAGGCCAATGCCAAAGGCAGCAGCCCATTCAAGCAGAGTGTTTTTATACACTTCCATTTCGATTAGGTCTTGCCAGCTCATATTACTAAATAACACGCTCACTCCGTATAGGTTTTTCAACTATGTGCTCTATAAGCATAGTCACTCTCGGGCGGGCATGTCACCCTTAAATAACAAGCGAGAGCACTGGACAGTGAAGGCTATCCGGCATAGTTTCTAATAAGGAATACAGAGGATACACATGGTGGCTAAAGCTTTTGAAACAGACATAACCCTTATAGGCGGCGGCATGGCAGGCATGACAGCCGCAATCGGTCTTGCAGACCATGGTTTTACAGTTACGCTTGTGGACCAGGCCCCCAAGGGCGACCTAACTGCTGTTTCCTATGATGGCCGCTCCAGTGCCCTTGCTTATGCATCATGCCAACTGCTTGATGCCATTGGGGTTTGGCCGCATATGGCACCCTACGCACAGCCCATTCTGGAAATTCGGGTCTCAGACGGGCCGTCCCTGATGCATTTGCACTTCGACCATGAAACACTGGGTGATGGCCCACTTGGGCATATGGTTGAAAACCGACACACACGATTAGCGCTTTTTGCCCGCATGGCAGAACTAAGAAATATTCAGTTTCTGGCACCAGAGCATGTAAGCCTTATTGAACGCAGTAAAACAGGGGCCAAGGTTACGCTTAATAGCGGCAAAACCATTCAGTCAAAGCTTGTTATTGGGGCAGACGGCAAAAACAGTATTGTACGCGCCCATGCCTGCATTCCGGTTTCGACCATTCCCTATGCCCAGCACGGTATTGTGTGTTCTATTGAGCATGAATTTAGCCACTGCGGCATAGCACACGAACGTTTTTTGCCCTCAGGGCCTTTTGCCATTCTGCCGCTTACCGGCAATAGGTCATCGCTGGTATGGACAGAAAAAAGCCACCTAGTTGAGACCATAATGGGCCTGCCTGACAGGGCTTTTACCGCAGAAATTGCGCGCCGCACGGGTGATTTTCTGGGCGATATTAAGGTGATTGGCGGCAGGTGGGCATATCCGCTTAGCCTGCAGTATGCCGCGCGCTACACCGATGACTGCCTTGCTCTTATCGGCGATGCCGCCCACAGCATTCACCCCATATCGGGGCAGGGCCTGAACTTGGGCATCAAGGATATTGCAGCGCTTATCGAAGTATTAGCCGAAGCTCGTCGTGTTGGGCTGGATATTGGTAATTCTAGCGTTCTGGAACGTTACGGGCAGTGGCGCACCACCGATAATGCCTCTGTTTATGCCATTACCGACATTTTCAACCGGTTGTTTTCAAATGATATTACGCCTGTCAAGATCGCCCGGGATCTTGGCATGGCAGGCATTAACAAAATAACCCCGCTGAAAAACTTTTTCATGGCACATGCGCGCGGCACAGTGGGTGAACTGCCAAAACTCCTACGCGGGGAAAAGGTTGGCCCTTAAATGGACAAATCTCTGCAAATGGACAAATCTCTGCAACCCGCGATTTTCGACCAGCAATTAAAGCCATACAGAGCCTTAAAACCAGAGCATGTTCAAAACCTGATCTTTCTGCTGGGTGCGCTGTCTATTCTTGGCGGTATTCGGTTTTATGTGCTTGGAGCTTGGCCGGTTGCCCTTTTTCTAGTGCTGGATATCGCCGCCCTTGGCCTTGCCTTTTATGTTAACTTTCGGCGTGCCAGACTTTCTGAAACCATTACGCTCACAGAAACAGAGCTTGTTGTGGTGCGCACCCATCCAAATGGCCGCGAGGAAAGCTGGGTGTTTGAGCCTTATTGGGTGATGCTGTCGCTCAAAAAAACAGATGCTTATTCAAGTACTTGCAAACTTTCCCTGCACAACCAATCAGTGACGATTGGCTCTTTCCTGAACGAAGACGCCCGCAAAGCTTTTTATATGGAATTACGCGACGTGCTTGATCGCTGGAAACACCGGTAACAGCACCGGGGGCTTATAAACCCAGAACATCCATCATTGAATAGCGGCCCTTTTTCTGGCTCGCCGTCCACAAGGCCGCCCGCACAGCACCGTCAGCAAACAAGGTACGGTTTTCTGCTTTATGCGACAGGGTTATGCGTTCACTGCCACTTGCAAAAATAACATCATGCTCCCCAATAACCGAACCGCCCCTGAGCGCCGAAAAGCCAATGCTGCCTTCCAGCCTTTCCCCTGTAATGCCCTCACGGGCTGGTGTGCGCAGTGTGCCAAGCGTTGTGCCACGCCCTTCCGCAGCAGATTCCCCGAGCATAACAGCAGTACCAGACGGTGCATCAACCTTATGTCGGTGGTGCATTTCAACTATTTCAATGTCCCAGTCAGTGCCAAGTGTTGCTGCCACCTGTTTGGTTAAGGCTTTTAGCAAATTCACCCCCAGCGAATAGTTTCCAGCCTGCACAATAACAACTTCCTCAGCCGCAATATCAAGCGACTGGTTGTCCGTGTCAGAAAAACCTGTGGTGCCGACAACAAGAGCTGTTTTATGCTCTGCTGCCAGTACAGCATGTGCCGCCGTATTACCGGGCGGAGTAAAGTCGATAACCACATCGGCGGCCTCAAAAACACTGTTACTGTCTGGGGTAATGATAACTTCGGTTCCCGGGATACACGTGCCTACCTTTGGGTGTGTTACCGCCTCAGAACCAGCAACCAGCACAAGGCCATCAGTTTTAGACACAACCTCAATAATAGCCTGACCCATTCTGCCAAGGCAGCCAACAACACCAACTTTCAAGCTCAGCGACATTTTTTGTATCCCGTTTAAAACCTTGCTTCTTGCTAGCATGCAACCTGCTCAAATGAAAAGAACAAGATCGTTTCTCTACCGTTTTTCTGGCCAATCTGGCTCACATTGCAGGCCATACCCCCTAAATACGGTATTTTTCACGGCATATTTTTTGCTTATCAACTTAATGTTAAGAATTTCAATGCTTTAGTAATAGATACAATTTTAACTAAATTGTTATTATTTTATACTGAGATGTAGTCTGGGGGAGTGGCAGTGCCAAGTAGTAAGGCGAGTATTATTAAAAAAGCACCAAAACAGAAACGTTCGAAAGCTAGGCGTGAAGAAATTTTAAAGGCCGCAAACAACCTTGTAACTTTTGCTGCAAGTTCTGCTTTTCCAAACCTTGATACGGTAACAACTACGATAATTGCGCAAGAAGCAAACATCCCAGTTGGCTCGGTGTATCAATATTTTACAGACCGCAATGATATTTTGTTAGCGCTTTATACCCATGCGTATGACGATATAGAGAAGTCTGTTTCCACCGCCCTTGAAGCCCTTAAACCATGTGAAGATTTTAAAACCATCATTCATATACTGCTCACCAAGTTCTGGGAAACCGCCAATACACATGCCTCGTTCAAGCTCTTAACACGCTGGTCCAACAGTCAAGGCTCTGTACGGGACAAAACCCCCGATGAAGTAGGGGGGCTGGGCACTATTATTGAGCGCACCCTTGCCCTATCGTCGGTAGAGATCGGCAATGACCGCTACAACGCTGTGGTGAAAACTGTAACTGTTGCCATTTCTGTGCTGGTAGATCAGGCCATTGAAGAAAACAACAAAACAAAAGCCAAACAGCTTATCGACGAGCTAACCATTTTGATTAGCTCGTATATTGGATATTATAAAACTACGGAGAGATAATCAGCGCAGTTTTATACAGACAGACGATGCCTTAATCTTTTAGATCTTCCCAAAGGTCTTTCACCTTCGCAAAAAAACCTTCTGAGCGCGGTGAAACCTGATCACCACCTTCTGCCGCAAACTCTTCAAGCAGCTCACGCTGACGTTTGGTCATGTTTTCAGGTGTTTCTACCACAGTTTCAATGATCATATCACCCGTAAAGCCACCATTCAGCTCAGGCATACCCTTGCCGCGCAAGCGGAACTGGCGGCCAGACTGAGTGCCTTCTGGAATTTTCACCCGCGCACGCTTGCCTTCAATGGTTGGTACATCAATATGCCCGCCAAGTGCCGCTGTTGACATAGGAATAGGCACCTGACAGTAAAGCATGTCTGCATCGCGTTTGAAAAACGGGTGCGGTTTGATTGACAGGAAAATATAGAGGTCGCCCGCAGGTGCGCCGCGCGTGCCAGCTTCGCCTTCACCGGTGAGGCGAATACGGGTGCCTTCCTCAACACCTTGCGGGATTTTCACCTGCAAGGTTTTTTCCTTGTTTACCCGGCCTGCACCCCGGCAACTTTTGCACGGGTTTGCTATAATACTACCTGTTCCATGGCATTTAGGACATGTACGCTCCACCATGAAAAAGCCCTGATTAGCACGCACCTTACCATGCCCACCGCACGTATCGCACACTTCAGGTTTTGAACCCGGTTCAGCGCCAGACCCACCACACGGATCACACGCAACCGACGTTGGAATTGTTATCTTGTCCGTTTTCCCGAGAAACGCGTCTTCAAGAGTGATTTCAAGATTAAAGCGCATATCGCTGCCACGACCGGCTTGCGGGCCACCACGACGCCTGCGGCCACCGCCGCCGCCCATGAAGTCACCAAAAAATTCTTCAAAGACATCTGAAAAATCAAAGCCACCAGCACCCGCGCCGCCACCCGCGCCGCCCATGCCATTCTCAAAAGCAGCATGGCCATAACGATCATAAGCAGCCCGCTTGTTTGGGTCCTTCAGAACGTCGTAGGCCTCGCCTATTTCCTTGAATTTTTTTTCTGCTTCCTGGTCCCCCGGATTGCGGTCCGGGTGGTGTTGCATGGCAGCCTTTCTGAACGCTTTTTTCAGCGCGGCCTCGTCTGCACCTTTCCCTACACCAAGAAGCTCGTAATAATCCGCTTTAGACATTGTTGGTTCCCTGCTTTATTCAAGCCCTCACTGATGATGAAACGCCGCCCCCAAATCGTTTTTGGAAGCGGCGCCCATTATAGCAGTGTCAGGCAACCATCCTTATTTCTTGTCGTTATCGTCTACTTCTTCGAAGTCGACATCAACAACATCGTCGCCGTCTTCAGCAGCTTTTGCCGCCGCATCAGCCTGCTGTGCATCTGTTTGGCCCGCCGCTTCTTCTTGGCTTGCTTTATAAATTTGCTCGCCGAGTTTCATAGAGGCTTCTGTTAAGGCCTGTGTTTTAGCTGTAATAACTTCAGCGTCATCACCTTCAAGGGCCGTTTTCAGATCAGCAATTGCTGTTTCAATGGCTTTCTTGTCATCAGCGCCGATTTTATCACCGTGTTCTTCAAGGTTTTTCTCAGCTGAGTGCATGAGAGCTTCGCCCTGATTTTTCGCTTCAACCGCAGCACGGCGCTTTTTATCTGCTTCTGCATTCGCTTCAGCATCTTTCACCATATTATCGATATCGGCATCAGAAAGACCACCAGACGCTTGAATGCGAATTTGTTGCTCTTTGCCTGTACCTTTATCTTTGGCAGATACATTCACAATGCCGTTCGCATCAATATCAAAGCCAACCTCAATTTGAGGTACGCCGCGCGGTGCTGGCGGAATACCCACCAAATCAAACTGCCCAAGGAGCTTATTATCGGCTGCCATCTCGCGTTCACCCTGGAACACCCGAATAGTAACCGCGCCCTGATTGTCTTCCGCTGTTGAAAAGACCTGTGCTTTTTTCGTTGGTATTGTTGTGTTGCGCTCAATAAGGCGTGTAAACACCCCGCCCAGCGTTTCAATACCAAGTGAAAGCGGCGTCACATCAAGAAGCAGAACATCTTTCACATCGCCTTGCAGAACACCAGCCTGAATAGCAGCACCCATTGCCACAACTTCATCAGGGTTCACGCCCTTATGGGGTTCGCGGCCAAAGAACTCTTTAACCACTTCCTGAATTTTAGGCATACGGGTTTGACCGCCCACGAGCACTACATCGTGAATTTCGCCAGCAGTTAGGCCCGCATCCTTAAGCGCTTTTTTACAAGGCTCAAGCGTGCGTTTCACCAGATCTTCAACAAGGCTCTCAAGTTTGGAGCGTGTCAATTTGATCTGAAGGTGCTTAGGACCAGAAGCATCAGCCGTGATAAACGGCAGGTTCACTTCTGTTTGCTGCGAAGAAGAAAGCTCGATTTTCGCTTTTTCTGCAGCTTCTTTCAGGCGCTGAAGCGCCATCTTGTCTTTCCGCAGGTCAACTGTATTTTCTTTTTTGAACTCATCCGCCAAATAATCAACAAGGCGCATGTCAAAGTCTTCCCCGCCGAGGAACGTATCCCCGTTTGTGGACTTCACTTCAAACACACCGTCGCCAATTTCAAGGACAGATACGTCGAATGTACCGCCGCCAAGGTCAAACACAGCGATCGTATGGCCTTCTTCTTTATCAAGACCGTAGGCAAGAGCTGCGGCTGTTGGCTCGTTGATAATACGCAGAACTTCAAGGCCAGCGATTTTACCGGCATCTTTGGTTGCCTGACGCTGCGCATCGTTGAAATACGCAGGCACAGTAATAACAGCCTGATCAACAGTTTCGCCGAGATAGCCTTCTGCGGTTTCCTTCATTTTCTGCAAGATCATAGCAGAAATCTGGCTAGGCGAATATTTCTCACCTTTGGCTTCAACCCACGCATCACCGTTATCAGCTTTGATGATGTCGTAAGGAACCATGCCTTTATCTTTTTGCGTTGTTGGATCATCAAAGGTGCGGCCAATAAGGCGCTTGATAGCAAAAAGAGTGTCCGTTGGGTTGGTTACAGCCTGACGTTTTGCTGCCTGACCAACGAGGCGCTCGCCGTCGCCTGTAAACCCAACAATAGAAGGTGTTGTACGTGCACCCTCAGAGTTTTCAATTACTTTTGGTTTAGAGCCGTCCATGATAGATACACAAGAGTTTGTTGTACCCAAATCAATACCAATTACTTTACCCATTTTATACCTCTTCCCGTTTCAGCCGACCGCTTAAGGCCCATCAGGCACCTTCATGCAGCCTCTAGGGCTTGGATTAATATTTATTACCATATGATAGATAACGTTTCCGTTACTTATCGCTTCACGGCCTATATAGGGGTGCCAACCCCACCTCGCAAGGGTTAGCTCGCATAAAAATAAAGAATCTTGGGATTGAATTTCCTGAGCAGATCGCCATTTGGGGAGGATATTTGCAGAAAAACCGTTCGTAAAAGTAAAACAGCATTGCCAACAATCCCCTCCCGCCCGTAAAGTCAGGCACCACGGCCAGTATTCAACAAAAAGAAAAAGCACCTCATGACAGACAAGACCGCGACACCCGTAAAGAGCACAGAAGCCAAAGAAGATGGCGGCCTATACGCCCTTCTTAAAGACCTGATTTCTATTGTTTTCTTTTATCTTTTGTTCACAACCTTTGCGTGGGGCGCGTTTCATATTCCCTCCGGCAGCATGGAGCCCACCCTAGAGGTAGGCGACAGGATCTTCGTATCAAAACTGGCTTACGGTTATAATAGATACTCCTTTCCATTTGACCCAAGCTTCCTTCCCGAAAGCCGGTTTCTGGCAGATACCCCAGAACGCGGCGATATTGCCGTTTTTACCCTGCCTTATAAAAACGGTGATGATTTCATAAAACGTGTGATCGGCATGCCCGGTGACACCATACAAATGAAAGAGGGCCGCCTTTATATTAACAGTGAAATCGTCCCGCGCGATTTCATTCGTGAAGTAAATTACACCAGTTATGATGGCTATGACCGCCGGGTACGCGAATATGAAGAAACCCTGCCGGGCGGCTTGAAGCACCGTATTTACGAGCGCACAGACAGCGGTGCCCTTGATAACACCCCGCTCTATGTGGTGCCGCTCGGGCATTATTTCATGATGGGCGATAACCGCGATGGCAGCGCCGACAGCCGGGTAATGAATGATATGGGTTTCGTGAAATATGCCTATCTGGTAGGCCGCGCCAGCATAACAACCTTCAGCCTATATAACTGTGATCAGGGCAAGGATATTTTCTGCCCCGCTGGCATTCCGCTTGGAAGGTTTTTCAATAGCCTGAACTAGGTATCAAGGATGCGTGCGAATGAGGGAAACTTCTTCTCAAATAGTTCGATGTCACTGCGGCAGTGTAGAGTTTGAAGTAACCTTAACGGACGGGTTAAACACGGCAAGGCGCTGTACCTGCTCTATCTGCCGTATGCGGGGTGCGATAGCTGTTTCAGCCGAGCTTGATTCTATCTCTTTCCTTAAAGGGGCTGACAAGCTGGCGCTTTATCAGTTTAACACCAAAACCGCGAAACACTATTTTTGCTCTGTATGCGGTATTTACACCCACCACCAGCGCCGGTCTAACCCTAACCAGTATGGCATTAATGTTGCCTGCCTTGAGGGTGTTAGCCCCTTTGACTTTGAAGAAGTGCACGTGCTGGACGGCATAAACCACCCTCGTGACACAGAGGACGGCCCCAAAGAAAAAATCTTCGGTATTTTAAAGTTTATAAAAACCCCAGATTAGCTACAGCACCTAAAAGCAAAGGCATATAATATTACCTGCTTGCAATGCCACCTAAAAGGTTTTGAATGGTGTAAACTAAGCATTAGCGCCGCCGTCAACCAGCAGCGTTGTGCCTGTTATTTGTGCTGCGGCGCCTGAGGCCAGATACAAGATAGCCGCTGCGATATCGTGCACTTCGGTTAATCTACCCGTTGGGCTACGGGCATGCCAATCCTGTATGTTTGCATTCTGTTCAGCGGCCTCTTTTTCAAGCATGGGGGTCAGAACATCCCCTGGGCAAACAGCATTAACGGTCACGCCGTCAGCAGCATAGTCTTTTGCCATGGTTTTTGTCAGCATGATTAGGCCGCTCTTGCTCACGCAGTAAGCTACCGCACGCTTGCCAGCATTTATCCCCCAGTCAGACGAAATATTTATGATACGGCCTCGGGTTTTCTTTAAATGCGGAATGGCTGCTCGGCTCAGGTAAAAAGGTACATCCAGATTAACAGACATCGTGTTTCGCCATAGCCGGTCTGATGTTTCTTCTGCATTTGCCCGCTCGAGAATCCCTGCATTATTAACAAGAGCATCAAGCCTGCCAAATTGCTTTAAACAGGCCTCGACCAAAAGATTACAAGCGTGCGGGCCATCAAGGTCACTGATAAAGGGGTGAAGAACATTGGGGTGTTGTTTTGCCAGACCATCAAGTGCCGACTGGTTACGGCCTGCCGCCGCAACACTATATCCTGCTTCGGCAAAAGCGATCGCTGCAGCCTTGCCAATACCTGAACTGGCACCCGTAATTAAAACCACTTTCGTCACTATTTGCTCCGTAGTGAAATATTGCTCTGGCATAGCTAAAGCCGTTTCACAAGCTGTCTCGCCGTTGCTGTGTCAGCTGTTCCAGATAGGGTTATCCAGCTTCTTTATAAAGTCGGCGTGGGCGGCCAGTTCTTCATCGCTAACTGGAAATTGCCGGCGCTCCCGCACCTTTTTCTCTACTGAAACCAGTGTTGATGTTGCAATAGAAAGGTCCATGCCGCCCTGCCTGCCACCTTGTAGTTCTATATAAACTTCAGACAGGATTTCAGCATCCATAAGGGCGCCGTGCAAGGTGCGGTGTGAATTATTAATCCCAAACCGTTTACAAAGCGCATCAAGACTGTTGGCGGCACCGGGGAATTTGGTGCGTGCAATAGCAAGCGTATCGATAAAGCGTTTTGGGTGAATAATCGGCCTTGCCGCGTTCTCCAGTTCCCAGTTAATAAACTTCATATCAAACTCGGCATTGTGCGCAACAAGGGTAGCATCTGTGCCCACATACTCGAGAAATTCGTCCATAATATCAGAAAACACTGGCTTGCCTGCCAGAAACTCAGTTGAAAGCCCGTGAATCCGGAATGCACTTTCAGGCATTTCGCGCTCAGGGTTAACATAACAATGATAATGGTTACCTGTCAGCGACTTATCAATCATTTCAACAAGGCCGATTTCAACCAGCCTGTCACCGCTCAACGGGTCAAAACCTGTAGTTTCCGTATCAAATATTAGTTCACGCACGCTCTGAAACTTCCTTCATTTCCTGAATGATTTCTGCAACCTGCCCCCGAGCGTGGTCAAGCCCATGCCCGGTATCAATAATATAATCTGCCCGTGCTTTTTTTTCTACATCTGGCATTTGCAAACCAAGAATATGCTCGAATTTCTCTTCTGTCATGCCGGGGCGCGCCAAAACTCGAGAGCGCTGCACATCTGCTGGTGCTGATACAACAATAACCCTGTCACAAGCTGCGTTCCCACCCGTTTCAAATAAAAGCGGTACATCAAGCACCACAAATGGCGCACCAGATGCTGCGGCTTTTTCAAAAAAGCTGGCACGGGCTTCCCCCACCATGGGGTGCATAATCGCCTCAAGCTTTTTCTTTGCAGCAGGGTTTGCAAAAACAAGGCTGCCCAGCTTGCCTCTATCCAGTACACCCTTATCAACACTGCCAGGAAAAGCCGCCTCGATTAGAGGTAAGGCCGGGCCGTTTTTTTCCTGCAGGCCGCGCACTATCTGGTCAGCATCAAACACGGGTATACCGGCATCCATAAACATGCGCGCCGTTTCGCTTTTCCCCATACCGATAGACCCCGTAAGCCCGACCACCCGCATTAGATCATTGTCTCCAATTTTTTCCGCAACGCTTCATCAAAGCCTACATCATGCCCGAACCAGACCTTAAAGGCAGCAGCCCCTTGATGCACCAACATGCCAAGGCCATCAACCGTTCTTAGGCTGCGCTGTCTTGCGGCCTTTAAAAGGCCTGTTTCAAGGGGCTTATAGACAATATCATAAATGACGGTATCTCTTGTTGCGAGAGCTAGATCAAGTTCAAGCTCTGGCTGGCCCACCATGCCTAAAGTTGTGGTATTTATAACAAGGCCCGATGCAGCAACCGCGCCGTGCCTGTCTTCCCAGTCAACCACTGTCAAGCGGCCACGGCCTACTTCTTTCGCGATTATTTCTGCTTTCTCGCGAGTTCTGTTTGTGATCATCAAAACCGGTAAACTTTCATTCAGAAGCCCCAGAACCGCCGCCCTCGCTGCACCGCCCGCGCCTAGAATAAGCGCTGGTAAATCACGCGGCCAGCCGGGCACTGTATTGCGCAAATGGGTAATAAGGCCGATACCATCCGTATTAAAGCCGGTTAGCGTGCCGTCTGCCTCTATTCGAACAGTATTAACCGCCCCCATTTGGCGCGCAAGCGGCGCTACCTTGTCCATAAACGGTAAAATATCTGTTTTATGGGGTACTGTAACATTAAAGCCCGATAAGCCTGCAGCCTTTGCTTTTTCGATGAAAGCCTCTAACCCACCAACGGGTACATCATGGGCTTCATAACAGCCATCAATGCCTTTCTGTTCCATCCAGTGATTGTGAATGAGGGGGGAAAGAGACTGTGAAATAGGGTGCCCGATAACAGCGGCTTTTTCCTGTTTTATCATCATATAGCCAGTATCCCGTGCCTGCGTAGAAAATCAAGAAGCGGTAACAATGGTAACCCAAGTACCGTGAAATGGCTGCCTTCAATACGGGTAAAAAGCTGAGACCCCAAGCCCTCAATTTGATAACAACCAACACTCCATAAGGCATCATCTGCCATTTTACCGAGATACATATCAATAAAATCTTCGCTTATGGGGCGCATATGCATTTTTACACTATCAATCGATCGCCAAATTGCCTGCCCGTTCTGATATACAACAGCCGCGGATATAAGCTGGTGCGTATGCCCGGAAAGGGCAGATAATGTTTTTTTTGCCTCTGCTAAAGTAGTTGCTTTTGAAAAAACCTGACCACTTAGCTCCAGAATTTGATCCGCGCCCAAAACAAAAGCGTCAGGCTTTAGCATAGAAACCGACCTGGCTTTTACCTCAGCAAGAGCATCTGCCATATCGCGAGGTGGCAAGCCTTCCGCCAGCAACGTTTCTTTCAAGCCTTCTTCATCTGCCATCGGTTTTATAACGGTAAAATCTACACCCGCTGAACGCAACATTTTTGCCCGCGTAATGCTGCCAGATGCCAATATAAGTTCTGTCATTCCAGTGATTCCGCTTTAGCAAGCACTTCAACTTTTGTGGTGCCCTCAGGTAACTGTTCAAGCCACTGAGAATATTTATTGATAATAGCGGCTGCCGTTTCTTCAATCGAACGGCGGGTTACATCAATAACTGGCCAGCCACGCTTGCTGCAATACCGCCTGCATTCCCTAATTTCAGTATCTATTCGGTCGCGGTCAGTATAATCACCTTCTTCAGATTCGTTGATCGAGCGCAGCCTGTTGGTTCTAATAGCAGCCAACCGCTCAACACTTGTGGTAAGGCCAATCACAAACTTGTTTTTAAGGGAATCCAGCTCTTTTGGCATGGGACAGCCCGGTACAAAGGGAACATTCAAGGTTTTATACCCTTTATTCGCCAAATAAATGCTGGTTGGGGTTTTTGAAGAGCGCGATACACCAATAAGCACAATATCTGCCTGCTGTGCATCTTCAACCATCTGACCATCATCATGGGCCATTGTAAAATGCAGGGCATCAATACGCTGAAAATACCGCGTGTTCATTGTATGCTGACGACCGGGTTTATGCATGGCTTTTTGCCCAAAGTAAGACCCGAGTAAATTAATAACCGGGTCCAGAATAGATAGAACCGGCATATTAGAAGCCTGACAGGCCTCCTCCAGTGCTTTTCTAATTTCCCTGTTTACAAGGGTATAAAGAACAAGGCCCGGCTGTTCTTTAATATCATCCATTAGCCGGTTCATTTGCAGGGCAGACCGAACAAGCGGCCAGTAATGCTTATGAACATTTACCCCTTCAAACTGTACAAGGGCAGCAGAAATTATTGCCTCTAAAGTTTCGCCGGTTGAATCTGAGACCAGATGCAAATGAAATTCTGTTTCATCTGGCTTTAAAAAACCAGCAGCAGACGGTGTGTTTTCGTTCGGTGGAAGACTCATAGGAATAGCCTGTGGATAACTTGGTGATAAGGATGTTGACGATGACACTACGCCACTTACCCCCAATTTGGAAAGAATCTGTTACCAACTATATCAGTTTTATCCCAAGGCAGAAAAACAAAGTATAACTAACAAAGAAAAATGCTTGAAACACAAGTTTTCCACGTTATCCCCACAATTAGAAAGCCTTGAAACCTATAGTCATTATTATGTAATATATTGTTTTATTAACATAAATTTTATCATGCAACCTTAAAAGCCCTATGTGTGCATAGATCTGTGGATAACTTCTTATCCCCAGTTTTCACAGGATATAACTACTACTACAAGATTCTATATATATTATTTATTTAAGTAGTCTTTCGCTTTATAGGTATCTGCTCGTGTAATGATCAGGTAGCATAGTCTTATGGTAAAACCCCTTTTAGAGACTCTCAAAGGTAACCCCGGTAATAAAGTCCCGTTTTGGTTTATGCGCCAGGCAGGGCGGTATTTACCCGAATACCGTGAGATACGGAAAACAGCACCTTCCTTTATGGATTTTTGCTATAATCCGGATAAGGCAACAGAAGTAACCCTTCAGCCTATTCGTCGGTACGGGATGGATGGTGCCATTTTATTTGCTGATATTCTGGTGGTACCTGATGGGCTGGGCCAAAAGGTTTGGTTTGAAGCAGGGCATGGCCCCAAGCTTGACGCTGTTAAAACGCTTGATAGCTTCAACAAGCTTTCGTTGAATGGCTTTCATCAGCGCGTTGGAAATGTCTATGAAACTGTCTCCAGATTAAGAAAAGCGCTACCTGAAAATGTAACTCTTTTAGGGTTTGCCGGTGCGCCGTGGACAGTTGCTACATACATGATTGAAGGTGCAGGCAGTAAAGACCATGCTGCAGCCCGGCAAATGGGCTACGGTAACCCAGAGCTTTTTGGTAAAATTCTGGATATGCTTGTGGATGCAACAGCAGAGTATTTATGTAAGCAAATTGAAGCGGGCGCTGATGTTGTACAAATTTTTGACAGCTGGTCAGCGGCACTTCCTGAAACCATGTTTGAAAAATGGGTCATTGAACCAACAAAAGCAATCGTGGAAAAAGTGCGCGCAAAGCATAGTGAAACACCGATCATCGGTTTTCCGCGCCTTGCTGGTGCCATGCTTAAACGCTACACAGAGGAAACCGACGTTAATGGTGTGTCGCTCGATACTGGCGTACCGCTTGGCTATGCTGCACGGGAAATTCAGCCGCTCGCCTGCGTACAGGGTAACCTAGACCCGCATCTCGTAGTGTCCGGCGGGGATGCTATGGTAAAAGAAGCCTTGCGTATCCTAGAGGGCTTAAAAGCAGGTAGCCATATTTTCAACCTTGGACATGGTTTTGTGCCAGAAACACCACCTGAAAATGTGGCGCTTCTCTCTGAAACCATTAAAAACTTCAACAGATAATTATAAAACAGGGGAAATGTGATGGAAGGATATTTGGGGTCGGCTTATCTTTGGGTAAAAGCTTTCCATATCATTTTTGTAATTTTCTGGATGGCGGGCATGTTTATGCTGCCGCGGTATTTTGCTTATCATGCTGAGTGTGAAGTGGGCAGCGCTGAAGATCAGCTTTGGATTGAACGCGAAAAGCGTCTGATGAATATCATCATTAACCCAGCGATGATTATTACCTGGGTTCTGGGTATTTGCCTTGTTCTCAATATTGGTTTTGGCGCTGGTGGCTGGCTTCATGCAAAGCTGTTACTTGTTTTCATATTAAGCGGCTTTCACGGCATGATGTCGCGCTGGCGGAAAGATCTTGCAGCAGGCGTGAGAAAGAAAAACAGTGCGTTTTTCCGTAAAATGAATGAGGTACCAGCGATATTTATCATTTTAATCGTGATATTGGTGATAGTGCGCCCGTTTTAGGACTATATTTTCTTGACAGAATTGAGCGGCGTGTTACCCTCCACGCTAAATCATTATGATGTAGACTATATCAATATCAAAATCCTTCCTTTGCTGGCTATAAACAGAAATTTAAGCAATCTTATTTTCAAAGCGAAAAGCCATCCTTATCATTTCTTATTCATATGAATAATCATCCGAAAGACTGACTACATGAGTGCACCTATGCATTTACAGGAACTTAAAAATAAAACCCCTGCCGACCTTCTTGCTCTTGCTGAAGAAGTTGGTGTTGAAAATGCTTCAAGCATGCGCAAACAGGATATGATGTTTGCGATTTTGAAACATCTTGCAGAAGATGATATCGAAATAATGGGTGGCGGTGTTATTGAAACACTGTCTGATGGTTTTGGCTTCCTTAGAAGCCCTGAGGCAAATTACTTGCCAGGCCCAGATGATATTTATGTTAGCCCATCGCAAATTCGCCGGTTTGCTCTCAGAACGGGTGATACAGTTGAAGGCCAAATTCGCGCCCCAAAAGACGGCGAGCGGTATTTTGCCCTTCTTAAGGTTTCAAAAATCAATTTTGATGAGCCTGAAAGAACGCGGCATAAGGTACACTTTGATAACCTGACACCCCTTTACCCTGATGAAAAACTGAAACTTGATCCTGATGATCCAACAGTGAAAGATAAATCACCACGGGTGATTGATCTTGTAGCACCAATTGGTAAAGGCCAGCGCGCCCTTATTGTGGCACCGCCGCGCACAGGTAAAACAGTTCTTCTTCAAAATATTGCAAAAAGCATTACAGCCAATCACCCTGAATGTTATGTGATTGTACTTCTGATTGATGAGCGCCCGGAAGAAGTAACCGATATGCAGCGTTCAGTGGACGGTGAGGTTGTATCATCTACGTTTGATGAACCTGCGTCACGCCACGTTCAGGTTGCTGAAATGGTGATTGAAAAAGCCAAACGCCTTGTTGAACACGGCAAAGATGTTGTGATCTTGCTGGATAGTATCACCCGGCTTGCCCGCGCCTATAACACGGTTGTGCCGTCATCTGGTAAGGTGCTTACAGGCGGTGTGGATGCAAATGCCCTGCAGCGCCCAAAACGTTTCTTTGGTGCTGCGCGTAATATCGAGGAAGGTGGTTCGCTTTCAATCATCGCTACGGCACTGATTGAAACGGGTAGCCGCATGGACGAAGTGATCTTTGAGGAATTCAAAGGCACGGGTAACAGCGAGATTATTCTGGACCGTAAGGTCGCAGACAAACGCGTGTTCCCGGCGATTGATATTCTCAAATCCGGTACACGGAAAGAAGAACTGCTTGTTGATCCGGCAACGCTTTCAAAAATGTGGGTGCTGCGCCGTATTCTTACCCCAATGGGTACTGTGGATGCGATGGAGTTCCTGCTTTCAAAATTGAAAGATGCAAAGAACAACGAAGAATTTTTCTCTCAGATGAACAACTAAAATTTATCTGGATAGAGATGCAAAAAGCCCGGTTATTTGCCGGGCTTTTTTATGGGGTGATAGCTGAAAAATTGCGGTTTTACTTGTGGATAAATCTAGACCGCAAGCAACGTTTGGCCGCTGGTTTTGCCTGCTTCCAGTGCGCGGTGGGCGGTTGCTGCATCTTTTAAAGCAAATTTCTGGTTGATGTTTGCTTTTAAAACGCCTTTTTCAATCTGGTTAAAAACAGCATTTGTTGCTGAAACAAGTTCTTCCCGTGTGCGCATGTAATCCAGCACAGTAGGGCGTGTCAGGATAAGCGACCCTTTTTGTGCAAGTAGGGCTGGCGAAATTGGATCAATTGGTCCTGTTGTATTGCCGTAAGTTACCATCCAACCCCTTGGTTTCAGGCAATCTAGCGATTTTATGAAAGTATCTTTACCAGCACTGTCATAAACCACATCCACGCCTTTGCCGTCTGTTATTTCCATTACGCGTTTCTGGAAATCTTCAGTTTTGTAATTAAGGGTATGTGTACAGCCATTTTCTTTAGCCAAAATGGCTTTTTCTTCTGAACTAACGGTGCCAATAACTGTTGCACCGATAGCGGAAAGCCACTGGCATGCAAGTAAACCAACACCGCCTGCGGCAGCCTGTAATAAAACAGTATGATCTTTTCCAACGTGGAAAATCCGTTTTATCAGGCATTCAACAGTGCAGGCCTTCATAAGAATGGCAGCTACTGTTTCATCTGAAACGGTATCAGGAATTTTTACAACTGTATGTGCGGGCATTGTGCGCTCTTCAGCGTAAGCACCTAGAGGTCCTATTGGATACGCTACTCTGTCACCAACTTTAAGGTCAGATATAGTGTCGCCAACAGCAGAAATAACACCTACTGCTTCAAGACCAATTGTGCCGGGAAGTGGCATGGGATACAGACCTGACCGGTGGTAGGTGTCGATATAATTGAGGCTGACAAAAGTATGTTTAATAGAAATCTCGTCTGCCTTGGGTGCAGGCACATTAATTTCTTCCCACTGTAAAACGTCTGGCCCACCTGTTTTTTTTATCACAATTGCATGGGTCATTTTATGCGCCTTTCAGATGTTTATTGAAAAAATCGATGGTTCGTTTGTTGGCAAGCGTTGCGGCTTCCTTGTGGTAAGCGCTGCCTTCTATCCTGGCAAACCCGTGGTCAACGCCAGCATAATCATACAAGGTGACAGCAGGGTGGTCATCAAGGCCTTTATGCATGGCAGCTTGTGCTTCAGGGCTTACAAATCCATCTTTTTCAGCAATATGCAGCATCAGAGGTTTTTTTATTGTTTTTGCTTCATCTATCTTTGTATCAAGGGAAACCCCGTAATAACCGACAGAGGCATCAATATCGGTTTTAGCGGCTGTCATATAAGCGAGATACCCGCCAAGGCAATAACCAACCGCACCCACCTTACCGTTTACACCGGAAACTGATCGTGCATGGTTTATTGTTGTCTGGATATCATCCAAGCCCTTTTGCCCGTCGAATGCTTTCATATAGCCAAAAGCGGCTTGAAGTTCTTCAGGGTTTTTGGCTTCAAGCTCTATACCGGGTTTTTGTCGCCAAAACAGGTCTGGTGCAAAAGCAAAAAAGCCTTCGTCGGCAAGCCAGTCGCAAATACTGCGAACATTATAGTTCACCCCAAAAATTTCTTGAATAACAACAACAGCAGGGCCAGTGCTGCTTTTTGGTGCTGCTGTATAGACAGAAAAAGAACCAGTTTTATCTGCTGCTGTAATTGTGATGTTTGTCATTAGGGTTCCTTTATTAAATGAAGAAAGGGAACTAATTGTACTATTAATCTAGTGCGCCTGACGCCTCCAGAATATTGCCTTCTTCCACACTGAGCGCACCTTCAAGAACCAGTAAGGCTCGTTTTGTATAAAGGCCGCCGTCGCCAGAATAGCCACCAAGCTTGCCGGCAGATGCCACAATCCTGTGGCAGGGTATTAAAACAGGCATTGGATTACGGCCGCAAGCTGTGCCAACCGCTTGTGCGGCAGAACCAATTTGCTGGGCTAGTTCGCCGTAGGTTATGGTTTCGCCGTACGGAATTTCGCGCATGGCTTGCCAAACTTTTTCCTGATGTTTGGTACCCATAGGGCTAAGAGGAATATCAAATTCTGTAAGGTCGCCGTCAAAATAGGCATCAAGCTGGCGCTTTGCTTCCTGTAGCAAGGGTGAGGTTTCCTGAAACGGGGACCAACCCCAATCAACAGCAATGATTGCCCCTTCAAGTTCGGTTAGGGTAAGATCAAGTATCGGTGTATGCATCGATAGTTGCGACATTAGAAACCCCAGAGTAAAAGACAGGCTGATATATAAATATAGATACCGTAATCTTGCTAATAGTCTTCCGGGGCTGCTGCAAGAAATTTTCGTTTATCTATGGAATAATATCTTCTTGTTATAGGCGTGTTGTATTGACTGAAACAGAAACAATTTATGCACTTTCAAGCGGTGCTGGCATGGCTGGTGTTGCTGTTATCCGCTTGTCGGGTGATCAGGCGTTTAAAGCGTTGCATGCACTCGACGGTATGGCTGAGCCTAAGGCTCGCATGGCAACCTTAAGGGAATTAAAAGACCCTGTAACCGGTGCACGGCTGGACAATGCTCTTGTGCTTGGCTTTAAGGCGCCAATGAGCTTCACGGGGGAGGATGTTGTTGAGCTGCATGTGCACGGTGGCCGCGCTGTCCTTGCGGGTGTTTTTGGTGCCCTTAGCACTGTGGCTGGCTTGCGGCCTGCGGAACCGGGGGAGTTTTCAAGGCGTGCCTTTGAAAATGGCAAGCTTGATCTGACAGAGGCAGAGGGCCTGAACGATTTAATTCATGCCCAAACGGCGGCCCAAAGAGAGCAGGCCCTACAGCAACTTGATGGGGCATTAAAAGATTTATACGAAGGGTGGCGAGCGCGGTTGATTGGCCACCTTGCACACTTAGAAGCCGACATAGACTTTCCTGATGAAGACTTGCCAGAAGGTGTTTCAGGGGCAGTTTTACCCCAAATATTGGTATTAAAAGACAATATAACACAATATCTTGTAGATAACAGACGAGGGGAAGCCCTTAGAGACGGGTTTAGAATTGTAATTTTGGGCCAGCCTAATGCGGGTAAATCAACCCTTTTAAATGCGCTTGCCCGGTCCGATGTTGCTATTGTTTCTGAAGAAGCGGGTACAACGCGTGATGTGATTGAAGTGTCATTAGATCTTGGTGGCTATCCGGTTCGCCTTATAGATACCGCAGGTTTAAGAGACGGTGTGAGTGATATTGAAAAAGAGGGTATCCGCCGTGCTGAAGCAAAAGCCGCAGATGCTGATTTGAAGCTTGTACTGGTCCGCGCTGATGAATGGCCTGACATTCCAGAGGCAGCCAAACGGTGGCTTGATGAAAAGGCCATTTTGTTAATTACGCAGGTTGACCGTGCAAAAATGTTTCACGTGGAACATTCTGAAGCGCTTTCTGGCATTGCTGGTCATGTTACTGTGTCGGCAAAATCTGGCGAGGGCATGACGGATTTATTTGATACAATTCAGCACTATGTAATGGGTGCTATGGCACCACGCGAACTACCATCCCTAACCCGCATTCGCCATCGCCGCGCACTTGAGGAAACGGTAGAGCACCTTGCTCGCTTCACAGATAATGCTGGTATAGACGCTGTACTTGCGGCAGAAGATGTAAGAATGGCGGCGCGTGCTCTTGGGAAAATAACGGGCCGTGTGGGTGTGGAAGATATGCTTGATGTGGTATTTTCTGATTTCTGTATTGGCAAATAAACGAATAGCCTAATTGAATGTTTCACGTGAAACATCAGATCATTTTGACTTAAGTATAAAAGCCACGTATAGCATGCGCGCTGATATGAATAGAGATATAACAATGCCCTCCCGTGTCCGTTGTACGGTGTGTAGGGCTTGTTACAAAGATAAGTCCAAACCATGGTTGATTATGATGTTATTGTAGTAGGAGGTGGGCACGCTGGCTGCGAAGCTGCGGCGGCTTCTGCGCGCATGGGCGCCAAGACACTTCTTGTTACACATAAGATAGAATCACTTGGTCAGATGTCCTGTAACCCTGCGATTGGTGGCCTCGGTAAGGGGCACCTTGTGCGCGAGATTGATGCTCTTGATGGTCTTATGGGGCTTGTTGCGGATGCGGCCGGCATTCAGCACCGCTTGCTTAACCGCAAAAAAGGCCCGGCTGTCCAGGGGCCTCGCTCGCAGTCTGATCGTAAACTCTACCGCGAGGCTATGCAGCGCATTCTATCTGATTATCCGAACCTATCGCTTATGGCTGCGGGTGTTGAAGATTTAATAATCGATAAGTCAGGCGAAAAGCCGGTAATTAAAGGTGTTATTACCGCTGACGGTCAGCGCGTGCATGCGGCGGCTGTCGTGCTAACAACGGGCACGTTTCTGCGCGGGCTTATTCATATTGGCGAGAAAAAAATACCGGCAGGACGCGTGGGTGAAGCGCCAGCGCTTGGGCTATCTGATACCATGGAAAGTATTGGCTTTGAACTGGGAAGGTTAAAAACCGGTACACCAGCGCGCCTTGATGGACGCACGATTGACTGGTCTAAATGTGTTGAGCAGCCAAGTGACGAGGATCCGGTGCCGCTGTCATTCCTGACAGAAAAAATAACGGTTCCACAAATAAGCTGTTACCTGACGCGTACGACAGAGGAAACACACCGGATATTGCAGGATAATATTCACCGGTCGCCGATGTATTCAGGGCAAATTGAAAGCAAAGGTCCTCGTTATTGTCCGTCCATTGAAGATAAAATAGTACGCTTCGCTGAGAAGGACAGTCACCAGATTTTCCTTGAGCCTGAAGGACTTGATGACCATACGGTTTACCCAAATGGTATTTCAACAAGTTTGCCTGAGGATGTTCAGGCGGCGTTTATTGCAACAATACCCGGCCTTGAAAATGCGGTGATATTGCAGCCCGGATACGCGATCGAATATGATTATGTTGACCCGCGCGAGTTGAAGGTAACCCTTGAAACCCATAAAGCAGATGGCTTTTATCTGGCAGGTCAGATAAATGGCACTACGGGGTATGAGGAAGCTGCGGCGCAAGGCCTGATGGCTGGGACCAATGCGGCCCTAAGGGCTTTAGGCCGTACGGATGAGGCTTTTGTTCTTGATCGTGCTGATGCCTATATTGGTGTAATGCTAGACGATCTGGTAACACAGGGCACCCGCGAGCCATACCGGATGTTTACAAGCCGTGCTGAATACCGTTTGTTACTGCGAGCAGATAACGCTGATCAGCGACTGACAGAAAAGGGCATTCAGATCGGTCTTGTTAAAGAAAAGCGCGCAGCTATCTTTAATGAGAAACAAAGCAAACTGGAAGCGGGCCGTTCTATTTTATTAAGCCTTAGCCTAACACCTAATGAAGCTGAAAAGCACGAGCTTAAAATTAAGCTAGACGGTGTGCGCCGTTCCGCTGAAACACTCCTTAGTTTTACCTCTGTTGATTTTGACCGCCTACGGCAAATATGGCCCGATGAGCTTTCGGCTATTGATGATAAAACAGCAGAACAGCTTGCTATTAATGCACTGTATCAGGGTTATCTTGAGCGCCAGCAAGCTGATATTACAGCGTTTCGCAAAGATGAAGCCTTGGTTATTCCTGAAGGGCTGGATTTTGCTACTGTTTCTGGTTTGTCCACAGAGATGCGCGAAAAGTTCAAGGAGGCACGCCCTGCAACACTGGGTGCGGCTGCGCGCATTGCTGGCGTTACACCTGCAGCACTTACCTTGCTTTTAGGCCACATCAAAAAGCGCCGCCGCGCCGCATAGTTTAGTTAGGGCCTTATCTACATGACCTACAGCCTTGAGGAACTTGCGCAGGACTTGAATGTTTCACGTGAAACATCTGTCAAATTACAAACCTATGCTGATTTGCTTATTAAGTGGCAAAAGGCAAAAAATCTGGTTTCAAATAGTACTCTTGATGATATATGGCGCCGGCACTTCCTCGATTCGGCCCAAATGATCCCTCATATACAGGCAGTTTTTGGTGAAAAGCGGCTTTCTTTGCTCGATATTGGGTCGGGTGCGGGTTTCCCGGGGTTGGTACTTTCGCTTGCCGGTGTGGCACATGCACACATGGTGGAATCAAATGGCAGAAAGTGTATTTTTATGCGCCAAGTGGTGCGTGATACAGCAGCTTTGGCTGAAATACACAACGAGCGCATTGAATCTATAGGTGTTTTTCCGGTTGATATTATTACATCGAGGGCGTGTGCGCGGGTCATACAGCTGATAAATTGGTCGAAACCATTTCTTGAAGCGTCTGGAGGAAAAGCAGAAATCTGGCTTTTAAAGGGGGCTGGGGCAGATGAGGAATTGACCGAAGCAAAGGCTTGTTGGAAGATGCAGGTTGATCGCTATAGCAGCCTCTCTGACCCAAGTGGTGTAATCTTAAGGCTGCACGGCATAGAAAGTTTGTAACATTTTGTAATACTGGCATTTTTGCCGGGTTTAGGGAGCGGGCAAAATGCAGCCAGATACTGGGGCACATATTATTGCAGTGGCCAACCAGAAGGGTGGAGTCGGTAAAACGACAACAGCGATAAATCTTGCGACTGCGATGGCAGCAGTGAAAAAAAAGGTCCTTATCCTTGATCTTGACCCCCAAGGCAATGCCAGTACGGGTTTTGGTATTGATAGAAATGCCCGCGAAATTACCTCCTATGATGTTGTGCTGGGGGCTGCCCCTGTAAAAGAGGCTGTTTTAGCAACTGAGATTCCCGGTCTTTCAATCATTCCGTCTACGGTAGATTTGTCTGGGGCAGACCTTGAACTGGCTGAACTGCCGCAGCGTAACTTTCGGTTACAGCAGGCTTTTGACAAAGCAGATATTCGAGCTGATTTTGATTATATTCTGATTGATTGCCCGCCGTCACTTTCTCTTTTGACTATCAACGCGCTTGTAGCGGCAGATTCTGTTCTGGTGCCATTACAGTGCGAGTTTTTTGCCCTTGAAGGGCTGAGTTTGCTAATGCGCACAGTAGAGCAAGTACAGGCAAGTCTAAATCCGGGGCTTGATATTAACGGTGTGGTTTTAACCATGTATGATGCCCGCAATAATCTGTCTGAGCAGGTGGCGCTTGATGTCCGTGCCTATTTAGGCGACAAGGTTTATAAAACGGTAATTCCACGAAATGTCAGGGTGTCGGAAGCGCCTAGCTTTGGTAAGCCTGTGCTTCTGTATGACCATAAGTGTGCTGGCAGCCAGGCCTATATATCGCTTGCCCGTGAGTTGCTGGGCCGTCGCAAAAGCAAAATAGCAGCATAAACACAAGTAAAACAATAAGTTATGGGTATTTTTTATGGTTAAAAATGCACGAAAAGGGTTAGGGCGCGGATTATCTGCGTTACTCGCAGATGACAGACCGTCTGCGGTTGTTTCTGTTACAGATATAACAGGCGACAATGGTGCCTCTAGCGGCAGACGCCGGCTCCCGATCGAGTTTCTGGAACGTAATATGCACCAGCCCCGTGTGCACTTTGATGAAACAGCGCTTGATGAGCTTGCATCTTCCATTAAAGAACGCGGCCTTTTACAGCCTATATTGGTGCGTGAAATTGGCCCTGAAAAGTTTCAAATTGTTGCCGGTGAACGTCGGTGGCGCGCGGCGCAAAGGGCGGGTGTTCACGAAGTACCTGTTGTTGTACGCGAACTAACCGACGGTGAAGTTCTTGAGCTTGCTATTATTGAAAACATTCAGCGCCTTGACCTGACAGCAACGGAAGAAGCCCGGGGTTACAAGCGGTTGATTGAAGAGTTTAAGCACACACAGGAAGCTGTTTCCGAGATTGTTGGCAAAAGCCGAAGTCATATTACAAACTTGCTGCGTCTTTTAACCTTACCGGAAAAAGTGCAGGCGATGGTTGATATGGGTAAAATATCAATGGGACATGCACGCGCAATTATTGGCCATGACGATGCTCTTGGTATCGCTACGAGAATTGCTAGCGAAGGTCTAAGTGTTCGCCAAACAGAGGCGCTTGTTTCAGAAGGCAAGGACAAACAAAAGCGGCAGCCTCGCCCCGGTGGTACCGCTAGCGGCAAGAAGATGAAAGACGCTGATACTCTGGCCCTTGAAAAGGACCTATCTGCTGCTGTTGGTATGAAGGTTTCAATACATCATGAAGGCGAAGCTGGCAGTGTTTCTATCAGTTACGCATCGCTTGATGAGCTTGATGAGCTTTGTAGCAAACTTGGTGTCTGTGGGTTTTAAGGCTACTTTTCTTTAGTACAGCACAGCTATAGAGGTTTGTTGAAGCAAAGCATTTAAAGCTTTGCTTCAACTGCATCCCAAATTGTTGCTTCAAGCTTAATACCATCAAACCGGTTTACAGCCTGCAAGCCTGTGGGCGATGTCACATTAATCTCTGTTAGCCAGTTTCCAATTACATCAATTCCTACAAAGACTAAGCCGCGCTTTTTAAGCTCTGGCTTAAGGCGTTCACAAATTTCTTGTTCGCGTTCTGTAAGGGTTGATTGAACCGCAGTGCCGCCAGCGACAAGGTTTGAACGGATTTCGCCTTTTGCAGGCACACGGTTAATGGCACCCACAGCTTCACCGTCTACCAGAATAATACGTTTGTCGCCTCGGACAACTTCTGGGAGGAAGGTTTGAACCATAACGGGTTCTGTGCTGTTTGCCAAAAACAGTTCCATCAGGCTGCCAAGGTTTGAATCTTCGGGCCGTAAGTGAAAAACGCCCGCCCCGCCATTACCGTAAAGCGGTTTTATAATAATGTCGCCGTGTTCTGCGCGGAATTTGCGCACAACATCCATACGGCGCGTAATAAGAGTTGGTGGCATTAAATCGCGAAACTTGGCGACAAAAAGCTTTTCTGGCGCATTTCGCACTTCTGCTGGGTTGTTCACCACAAGCACAGAAGGCGGTAAAAGCTCAAGCAAGTGTGTTGCAGTTATATAGCCCATGTCAAAAGGCGGGTCTTGCCGCATCCAGATAACATCCATATCAGCAAGGTTTATGAGTTTTTCTTCATGGAAGGTAAAATGGTTACCTTCTTCGCGCCTTACGGTCACTTTACGGGCAAAAGCAGAAATTTCGCCGTTTTCGTAAGACATATCGTCTACCAGATAATGCCAAAGTTCAAACCCTCGTGTTTGCGCTTCAAGCATAAGCACGAAGGTGCTGTCGCCGTTAATCTTAACGGTTTCCATCGGGTCCATCTGGAAGGCAACTTTGAGTGTACGGCCAGTCATAATCTTTTCCTGTTGGTTAGGGGCGGCTTGTGATTACTCACCAAGCCGCCAGGCACCGTGGATATGGGTAGGAAGTATCCCAGATGCAACAGCAATAATATCAAAGCGGATCGACTTAAAAACAGGCTTATGCTTTTTCAGCCAATCCTCGCTTGCGGCTTCAATCCGCCGCCTTTGTTTGTAAGCGATAGAATAGAGGGCGTCATCCACAGATTTTCTTGCCTTTACCTCAACAAAAACAAGTGTCTTGCCGCGTTTTGCGATTATGTCAATTTCGCCGTACGGAGAGCGAAAACGGTGTGCAAGAATCCTGTATCCTTTTAGGCGTAAGTATATACGCGCCAGAAGTTCAGCATTTCTACCGCGCTTTTCTGCCTTTTTCCGGGTGTTTGGCATTGGGGTGTGCTTACTTTTCTGCCGTTAGTTCTAGAGCGCGGGCATAAAGGCCCTTACGCTTTTCACCGGTTACTTCGGCGACAAAGGCAGCGGCTGATTTTACCGTCATATGCTTTAGCGCGGCCACGAGAAGGGCTTCTGTTGATATATCAGAGCCTGCTGTTTCGCTATCGTGCTTGCCGGGCGGGGCGATAACCACCACAATTTCGCCTTTTGGTGGGCCAGAGGTTTCATAGCGATCTGCAATTTCTTCAAGGGTGCCTCTTACAACTTCCTCGAACTTTTTGGTGAGTTCCCTGCACACTGCAGCAGGGCGCGGGCCTAGTGCTGTAGCGGCATCGCGCAGGCTGCCGGCAATACGTTTTGCGCTTTCGTAATAAACAAGGCTTGCGGCTGTATTTTTTTCTGCTTCAAACCAGGTGGTTCTGGCCTGTGTTTTAGTGGGTGCAAAGCCCATAAACAAAAACCTGTCTGTTGGCATGCCTGCAATAGACAGTGCTGTAACAACAGCAGACGGCCCTGGAATAGCAACAACACGCAAGCCGTTATCATAAGCATCATCTACAAGCTTGTAGCCAGGGTCTGAAATAAGTGGTGTGCCAGCGTCAGACACCAGCGCAACCGAGCCACCAGCCGCAATTTTACCTAAAATCTTTGGCCGTTGGAGGCTGCCATTATGTTCGTGGTAGGGTAGCATGGCTTTTTTAATAAGGTATGCACCCAGCAGCTTTCCTGTCATGCGGGTGTCTTCACAGGCGATAAGGTCTACGTTTTTGAGGACCTCTTTTGCGCGGGCGCTAATATCAGATAGGTTGCCAATAGGTGTTGCAACAACATAAAGGCCTGCTGGTAGTTTCTTGCCTGACCCTATTTCAGCCATCATGTTACCTTACATTTTAAAAATATTCTTGCTCGAAGAGTAAGCCTTTTATCTGCTATGACTATATGATTAGCTTGGTTTCATAAGACAAGAAAGAATTTGATGGGGTTTCTTATGCGCGTTTGTAACACAGCAACACTTTTGCCTCTACTGTGGTTGTGTGCTGTCCTGTCACTTTCTGCATGTGGCCCGTCAAAACCTGAGCCCACGCCGACAGTTACACACCACACGAAGCCAGAGCAGATAACCCCCACTGTACTGCTTGAGAAACCAGTAGACCAGACTACGGACACGCCTGAAAAGATAACGATTGCGATCCTTTTACCCTTATCTGGGCCAGAAAGCGTGACCGGGAAAGCGCTTTTAAAATCAGCCACAATGGCGCTTTTTGATGCGTATGACCCGCGGCTTATACTGCTGCCTATTGATACAAAAGCGGATGTTGAAACGGCGGCAAGAGCAGCCCAGCAGGCTGTTGATGCTGGCGCTTCTGTGATCTTGGGGCCACTGCTGAGCGCAAACGTGCGGGCGGCGGGGGCCATCGCCGTATCACACGGTATTCCGCTTGTTGGTTTTTCAAATGATAGCAGCGCGGCAGCTCCCGGGCAGTTTATTATGGGCTTTATGCCGGAAAGCGAAGTAAAGCGGGTTGTTGATTATGCTAGAAAATTGGGCCGCCGGAATTTTGCGGCGTTAATACCGGATGGCCGTTACGGTAATAAGGTGAATGTAGCTTACGGCGAGGCTGTGTCTGATTCGGGCGGTTCTGTTGTTGCGATTGAAAGCTACCCTCGTGTGGCGGCGGCCTTATTTGACCCCGTTAAGCGGCTTGCGAACTATGATAACCGTAAAAATGCACGCCTTGCTGAAATACGGTACCTAAAATCCCTTGGGGATGATGTGACCGATGAGCTTGCGTCGGCGCTTGAAAAGAACGAAACACTTGGCGATTTGCCTTATGATACAGTGCTATTACCTGAAGGTGGGGCGCTGCTGCAAACACTGGCGCCGCTACTACCTTTCTACGAGATAGATCCAAACAAAATTAAGCTGCTTGGAACCGGTCTTTGGAATGATCCTGATTTGCTGCGTGAACCGCCGTTACAAGGTGCTATTTTTGCGGCGCCGCAACCAGAAGCACCAACTGCTTTTATGAAGCGCTACCGGGAAACATATGAAGCCACGCCGCCCAGAATTGCAACGCTCGCCTATGATGCTGTTAGCCTTGTCGCCCTTATGGCCAGAGAAGATGCCAATACGGTACAAGAGCTGCGGTTTTCACAAGCATCCTTCACACGGATAAACGGCTTTGCCGGTGTTGATGGTCTGTTCCGGTTTTTACCAGACGGCACGGTGGAGCGCATGCTTTCGGTTCTGGAAATTAATAGCAAAGGCTTTGTTGTTGCAGACCCAGCCCCCTCAGGCTTTCCGCAATTTGGCTATGCGCTTAGGCAATAAGCTTGCCTAAAATATGGTTCAGAAGCGGTTGCCCTTTTGGTGTCAGTTGCAACAGGGTGTCGTTAAACACAAGGTGGCCAGACTGGGCAAGTATTGCGGCTTGCTCTGTATTAATAAGGGCGTGTTCTGATTGACCAAAACGGCTGCGCCATGTTGGTAGGTCAACCCCTTTGGCAAGGCGCAAGCCTGTCATGATGGCTTCTTCCGCCCTGTCTAAAGCGGATACGGTTTCAAGGCTATCAAGGCCGACGCCGTGTTGTTGAACGGCGCTAAGCCAGTCTTCAGGGCGTTTTATTTGTGCGTGTGCATCAGCGCTTCCCGGTAATTTCCCCGGTAACCTGCCATGAGCGCCAGGGCCAATGCCAACATAATAATCGCCTTCCCAGTAAGCAAGGTTATGAACAGATTCCATGCCGTGCTGCGCGTGGTTTGAGGTTTCATATGCGGGCAAGCTGGCACGGGCGGTAATATTCTGTGTTATATCATAAAGGTTTGCGGCTAAATCTTCATCCGGCAGGGTGAACTTGCCGCGGTTAAACTGCTGGTAAAAGGCGGTGCCTTCTTCAATCGTTAGCTGATAAAGCGATAAATGGCTTGTGCCAAAAGACAGTGCTTCTTTTAGTTCGGTTTGCCAGCCCGCCAGTGTTTGCTCAGGCAGTGCATATATGAGATCAAAGCTCACGCGGTCAAAAGTTGTCTGGGCCACCTTAAGTGCTTTTAAGGCTTCCTCGGCATTATGGAGCCTGCCAAGGAATTTAAGCACCTCATCCTTGAGGGACTGAATGCCAACAGACAGGCGGTTTACGCCAGCATCACGGTAGGCACGAAACCTACCAGCTTCAACACTAGAAGGGTTTGCTTCCAGTGTAATTTCAAGGGCATTCGCCGGTTTCCAAACTTTGTGGATTTCAGCAATAACAGCGGCAACTGTTTCAGGTTCCATGAGGCTTGGGGTGCCGCCGCCAAAGAAAATAGATTTTGCACTAAGGTTTGGGTGGTATGCTGCAAAAGTCCTAATTTCCTGCACCAGACCGTCACGCCACATTTGGTGCGTGATTTTTTCGCGCACATGGCTGTTAAAATCGCAGTAAGGGCATTTTTTTTCGCAGAAAGGCCAATGCACATAAATAGCAGCAGGCCCGGCAAAGCTGGATCTATTAAGCGCTGCTTTAGCTGTTTTTAAAGCAGGCATGGATCAATTGCCGGAACGCATCTGCCCGGTGGCTCATGGCGTGTTTTTCTGCGGGGTCCATTTCGGCGAAAGTAACGCTGTGCCCTTCAGGGATAAAAATAGGGTCGTAGCCAAAGCCTTTTTCACCGCGCAGGGGCCATGTTAGGGTGCCGTAAACCTTGCCTTCAAAGCTTTCAGTGTGCCCGTCAGGCCACGCAAGTGTTAGTGCACAGGTAAAGTTAGCGGTTTTGTTAGGGTTATCGCCGACTTTTTCCATTACGTCTTTCATGGCAATGTTGAAATCTTTGGTGGGGCCAGCCCAGCGGGCGCTGTAAATGCCCGGTTCGCCGTCAAGGGCAGAAACTTCAAGGCCGCTATCATCCGCAAGCGACGGTAACCCGCTTGCGGTCGCCGATGCCAGTGCCTTGATTTCAGCGTTTGCAATAAATGTAAGGCCGTCTTCCGCTGGCTCCGGTAGGCCAAGGTCGCCTGCCGAGATGGTCTCAACACCAAAAGGCGCAAGCAGTTCACCAATTTCGCGAACCTTGCCCTTATTGTGGCTGGCAATAACCAGCTTCTGCCCGTCAAAATGCCGTGCCATTCTATTTCCTTAAAGACCGAGAGCCGTTTTTTGCGCTTTTTGAATGCCATCACAGCCCATGCGCGCAAGCCGTAGAAGGCGGAGGAACTGCTCTTCTGTGAAAGGTTCTTCTTCCGCTGTGCCCTGAATTTCAACAATGCCACCCTTGCCAGTTAAAACAAAATTGGCATCTGTTTCTGCATTGCTGTCTTCGTCGTAATCGAGGTCGAGCACAGGCGTGCCGTTATAGATACCACAGGAAACCGCCATAATGCTGTCTGTGAAAGGCATTTCTGTTATGTGGCCGTTTTCCAGCATCCACGTGAAACATTGGTGCAGCGCTACATACGCACCAGAAATTGATGCCGTGCGGGTGCCGCCGTCTGCCTGAATAACATCGCAGTCAATCCGCACTTGGCGTTCGCCCAGTTTGCTTAGGTCAACCACAGCACGGAGCGCGCGGCCAATCAGGCGCTGAATTTCCTGCGTGCGGCCACTTTGTTTGCCCTTGGCGGCTTCACGCGGCATGCGCCCGTGTGTTGAACGCGGCAACATGCCGTATTCTGCCGTAACCCAGCCCTTGCCCGTGTTCCTGAGCCACGGCGGGCAGCCTTCTTCAAATGTGGCGGTTACGAGAACATGGGTATGACCAAATTTGACCATACAGCTGCCCTCGGCATGCTTTGCAAAGCCGGGGGTCATTTCAATCTGTCGCATTTCGTCGCTGGCACGTCCACTGGGTCGCATATTGTTTCCTTGTCTTTTGTGTGTTTTATGCACTTTGGCCTTTTACTACCCTTCATATTGCCCCACGTCAAAGGGCAAGAATGTGATAGGGTGACATATTGCACTGCACTATCATCATTACCATATGTTTGATTGACGAAAGGTACGCCGTTTTTTAGACTCTGGCTGCTTTTTAATGAGGAAACCTTATGTCGCTTGAAAGCTTGAATGAACGGTCTCGTGCGATATTTCAGCAGATAGTGGAAACCTATCTGGAAA
Organism: Kordiimonas pumila; assembly: GCF_015240255.1. Classification (NCBI taxonomy): domain Bacteria; kingdom Pseudomonadati; phylum Pseudomonadota; class Alphaproteobacteria; order Kordiimonadales; family Kordiimonadaceae; genus Kordiimonas; species Kordiimonas pumila. The sequence continues at coordinate 531,896 of NZ_CP061205.1, read as the reverse complement.
CGGGTGATCCTGTTGGGTCTCGTACGATCAGCCGCGCAGAAGGCATTGGGGTTTCGCCAGCGACCATCCGTAATACAATGGCTGACCTTGAGGAGGCAGGCCTGCTGGCAGCGCCGCACACATCAGCCGGGCGTATTCCCACCGATTTTGGCCTCAGGCTATTTGTAGACGGCCTGATGGAAATTGGTAACCTTACAAAAGAAGAACGCGCCGCGATAAAAGGCAAATGCGAAAGCAATGGCCGGTCTGTTGAAGATCTGCTTGCAGAGGCAACAAAGGCTTTGTCTGGCTTGTCGCAGTGTGCGTCGCTTATCATGGTGCCAAAACACGATGTTGCGGTCCGGCATATTGAGTTTGTGCCCATATCACCGCTGCGCTCCCTTGTTGTGCTGGTGTCTGAGGACGGCAGTGTTGAAAACCGTATGGTTGATTTGCCGCCCGGCATGCCGCCTTCAGCCTTGGTGCAGGCGGGTAATTACCTCAGTGCCCGGCTTGTTGGGCGCTCGCTAGAGGAAATGAAGGGTGTGGTCGCGGAAGAACTAGAGAATAAAAAGGCAGAGCTTGATGCGATCACCAGCCGCATTGTTAAAAGCGGCCTTGCTGTATGGTCGGGCAGCAGCGGCAGTAATGCGCCAGCGTCTTTGCTGGTGTCGGGGCAGTCAAACTTGCTGGGCGGTGTGGAGGCAAAAGAAGACCTAGAACGTGTTCGACGCCTTTTTGATGAGCTTGAGCGTAAAAAAGACTTGATCCGGCTGATGGAACTGGCCAAAGAAGGGCGCGGTGTTCGACTGTTTATTGGAGCTGAGAATAATTTATTTTCGCTTTCGGGTTCATCTCTCGTTGTTTCTCCCTATATGAACGGTTCGAACAAAATTGTTGGTGTGCTGGGTGTAATAGGGCCAACCCGCTTGAATTACGCCCGCATAGTACCAATGGTAGATTATACAGCCCGGGTGGTAAGCCGCCTTTTATAGACTATACCTTTATGGAAAGTGGACGGAACGAGTATGAGCAAAGAAGCAAAAAGCGAAGAAACCGAAGGCTTGACACAGGAAGAAATTCTGGCGGCAGAGCTGGAAATGGCAGACGACGATCAGGCTGCTGGTGCGGGTGACGACGAGATTGTCGCTAAGCTGCAGACCGAGGTTGCAGAACTGAAAGACCGCTTGCTGCGCGCTGTTGCAGAAACTGAAAATGTTCGCCGCCGCGCTGAAAAAGACAAGGCCGATGCGAGCACCTATGCCGTAACCGGCTTTGCCCGTGATGTTCTGAACTTAAGCGATAACCTGCGGCGCGCGCTTGATACCCAGCCAAAAGAGATCGCCGACGATATGAAACCGTTTATTGACGGTATCGAAATGACTGAGCGCGAGCTTTTGAACACCATGGAGCGCTACGGTATTCGCAAGGTTGTGCCTGAGGTTGGTGAAAAGTTTGACCACCAGTATCATCAGGCCATGTTTGAAATTCCAACAGCAGACCACGCGCCCGGCAGCGTGATGCAGGTTGTGGCCGCGGGCTACGTGATCAAGGACCGCTTGCTGCGCCCCGCCATGGTGGGTGTGGCGAAAGGTGCCGAAAAAACGGTTGATACCGAAGCCTGATTTGCCCACATATAGGTTAAGATAAAAGCCTCGCTTTAATGAGTGAGGCTTTTTTTATGTTTTATGTGATCGAAGACAGAACATCACGGACAGCAGGGTGCAGGACAACTCCGCCATCAATTTATAGGCGGAGTTGTGATTGAAAGCCATAGGATTACGGGTTTACCCGTGGGTATCTATTGGTTATGCTGCAAGCTTGCCTGCTAGCGCCTCTTGAATAAGTGCGATAGTTTCACCGACACCATACAGCGCAATAAAGCCGCCCATACGCGGGCCTTGGCTTTGGCCCAAGAGCACTTCGTAGCAAGCCTTGAACCAGTCACGCAGGTTTTCAAAGTCGGCGTCTTTACCGGCAGAATAAACCTCGCTCATAATAACCTCTGCATCTGTTTCGCTGGCAGAAAGGGCACTTAGGCGCTCAACAAGGCTGTTGAATGCTTTGGTTTCCTGCTCTGTTGGCAAGCGGAAGGCCTTTGTTGGTTTTACAAAATCCTCATAGTAACGGATCGCATAGCCCATCAGGCGGTCAAGCTCTGGGAAGGTTTCTGCATTCGCGCCCTCTGCATAGCGTTCTACAAAGCCCCAAAGTGTTTCCTTGTCGCCCGCGTTTGCGGCAGACACAAGGTTCAGCAGCAGTGCAAAACTAACAGGTAGTTTATATGTGGGTACGTTGCCGCTGTGAATATGCCATGCCGGGTTATTAAACTGGTCCGCCAGCTCCTGTTCGTGAAACTTGGCAACAAACGTGTAATATTCGTCCATCGCTTTTGGAATGACATCAAAATACAGGCGTTTAGCTTTGCGCGGCGCTTGAAACATATAAAGCGACAGGCTTTCGGGGCTGGCATAGGTTAGCCATTCCTCGATCGACAGGCCGTTGCCTTTTGATTTGGAAATTTTCTTGCCGTGTTCATCAAGGAACAGCTCGTAACTTAGGTTTTCAGGCGGGTTGGTGCCCAAAATCCGGCAGATAGCGGCAGAAAGCTTTACGCTTTCGTCCAGATCTTTGCCTGACATTTCATAATCAACACCCAGCGCAACCCAGCGCATGGCCCAATCAACCTTCCACTGGCATTTTACTTTGCCGCCGGTGATCAGGGTTTCAACGCGTTTTCCGGCTTCGTTTTCGTATGAAATAATGCCTTGTTCAGGGTCTTCCACGCGTACGGGCACCTGCAACACATTCCCGGTATCAAGGCAGACAGGCAGGAACGGGCTATAGGTTTGCTGCCGCTCTTCGCCGAGTGTTGGCAGCATAACTTTCAGGATCTTGTCGTAGTTTTGGCAGATTTTCAGCAGCGTTTTATCAAACATACCGTTTTTGTAGCAATCGGTTGCTGAAAAAAATTCATACTTGAAACCAAATTGGTCAAGAAATGCGCACAGCCGCGCGTTGTTATGCGCGCCAAAGCTGGGGTGCGTGCCAAAGGGGTCTGGCACCTGTGTTAGCGGTTTATTGAGGGCTTTTGCCAGCAATTCCTGGTTTGGCACATTGGTTGGCACTTTGCGCAAACCGTCCATATCGTCTGAAAAGCAGAACAAACGTGTTGGGATATCAGAAATTTCTTGAAAAGCACGCATCACCATAGTTGTGCGCGCCACCTCGCCGAACGTGCCAAGGTGTGGCAGGCCAGATGGGCCGTACCCGGTTTCAAACAGAATATAGCCCTTTTCAGGTGTCTTGCCCTTGTAACGTTTGACAATCTTTTCAGCTTCTTTGAACGGCCAGGCGTTTGCAGAAAGGGCTATGTCAATATTACTAGTCATAATCGTCACCATATAAAAGGGGTTGCGCCCAGCCAAAAGGGTCTGGGCTGCCGGAAGCTATGGAGATTCTCTTAGCTAACGTCAAGCAAAACACCATTTTGCAGCATTAAATATTAAGACTGTTTTTTTTGTGGGCCGGAAGTATGCTCCGCTTATGGAAGATTTTGCCGGAAAAGACCTGATTGTACGCGCAGAGCAGGAGGCCGCTTCGTTTGAGGCGGTGCCTGTTATGATGGTTGGCATTCGAGTCGCGACCGTTTTAACGGTTGAAGGCGAATTTCTTTCGCTATCACTCGATGAGGCAGCAGAACGCATTAGCCGCGACCCATATTTGGTGATGAACCGGGTGCTTGCTGCCCGGCGGCTGGGGCTACCTCAGGTTAGGGCGTTTGATGTGCTGGAACTGTTTGCTTTTGTGCGCCCGGCTCGGTACTGCCTGCCCACTGTTGCGGGCATGAAAGAGGCGCTTGGCCTTGGCCGGACAGACGAAAGCCTTAGCGCTGAAGATGCCTGCCTTGCGCTGCGCGATGTGGCGGGCCGGTTGCTTGCTGAACTGGCAAGCGAAACATACCGCTATCGGGCAGGCGGTGCCCGCGTTGCAACCATGATGGCAAAAGCAGGCTGGCCTTGGGGCGGGCTTGTTATTGCATCTATTGAAACGTATGCAGACCACAGCCGCGAAGACGGGCTGTTTGTCTGGACATCGCTTGTTGACTGGGAAGACGGCGCGCCGCCGCCACCGCCCGGGGATGAGCCGGTGGAATCAACAAGTAGTCTGGAACGACTTAATATGTTGCTGGGCGCAACCTCAGAAAAACGCGAGGGGCAGGAACGCTATGCCGCTGCGGCGACCCATGTGTTTAAGCCGCGTGAAATGGTTGAAGGCCCCAATGTGCAGTTACTGGAGGCGGGCACAGGTACAGGTAAAACCCTTGGCTATATTGCGCCTGCGAGCTTATGGGCAGAAAAAAACGATGGTACTGTATGGCTTTCCACTTACACTAAAAACCTGCAACGCCAGCTTGATCAGGAATTGTCGCGCCTATACCCTGACCCCAAAATAAAAGCCAAGCGGGCGGTTATTAGAAAAGGCCGCGAAAACTATGCCTGCTTGTTGAATATTGAGGAAACACTGCGCGCCGTTCTGATGCGCACAAACCCGGCGGGTGGTATGGACCGGGATAAAATTCTCATTGGCTTGGTGGCGCGGTGGGCGCGGTTTAGCCGTGACGGCGATATGATAGGCGGTGATTTCCCCAATTGGCTTGGCGCTCATTTTGGGGCTGGCCGCATTGCAGGCTTAACCGACCGGCGCGGCGAATGTCTTTATTCTGCCTGTGCCCATTTTCGTAAGTGTTTTGTTGAAAAAAGCACCCGCAAGGCCAAGCACGCTGATTTGGTGGTGGCAAACCATGCGCTTGTGGTGGCGCAGGCGGCGCTTAGGGCGGGGGACCCAGACCTGCCAAAAAGGCTGGTGTTTGATGAGGGACATCATGTTTTTGATGCGGCAGACAGTGCGTTTGCGGTTCACCTGTCTGGCTTGGAGGGAGCTGATCTGCGGCGCTGGCTGCGCGGCAAGGAAAGCGGCGGCAGCACTCGGGCACGCGGCCTTAAAAGCAGGCTTGAGGAACTGATAACCGACGATGCAGACGCGCAGAAGCTGCTTGCAGAAGTGCTGGAAGCCGCGCGGGTTTTGCCGTCTGATAACTGGATGGGCCGCGTAACGGGGGCGGCACCCATCACCCGGTTTGAAAACTTCCTGATGTTTGTGCGCGCGCAAGTTACGGCGCGTGCAGACAGCCGTGGCCCGCACTCGATTGAGGCAAGCATTGCGGACCCGCTTGAGGGCCTTGTGGCGGCGGGCACCGAGCTGTTTGAAGCGCTTGCTGCGCTTGCAAACCCCATGACACGGTTATCGCACCTGTTACTGCGCCGGCTTGATGAAGACGCGGACATACTGGATACAACAACGCGTGGCAGGCTGGAGGCGTCAGCACAAGCCCTGAAACTGCGGGCAAGCACGGTAACGCTGTGGGCTGCAATCGCGGAAGGGCTTGGCGGCCCGGTACCTGACGATTTTGTCGATTGGCTCGCCGTTGACCGGGTTGATGGCCGCGAGCGCGACATTGGCTATTACCGGCATTTTATAGACCCCACCAAACCCTTTGCTGATATTGTGCTGGAAGAGGCCCACGGTGTTCTTATTACCTCCGCGACCCTTAGTGACCGCGCGGCAGGCAGCGATGATTGGCAAAGCGCGGATATGCGCACAGGTGCGCAGCATCTTATGGTGCCACCAAAGCGGTTGCGGGTTGTCTCACCGTTTAACTATCAGGCGCAGACACGGGTGCTAATTGTGGGGGATGTGAACAAGACCAGCGGCGAACAGGTGGCGGCTGCATACCGCGCGCTCTTTGCCGCCTCTGGCGGTGGTGCGCTAGGGCTGTTTACCGCAATTAACCGCCTTAGAACCACCTATAGCCATATAGCGGGCGCACTGGAGGAAGCGGGCTTGCCTCTTTACAGCCAGCATGTTGACCCGGTTGATATCGCTACCCTTGTGGATATGTTCCGGGATGACAGGCACGCTTGCCTGCTGGGGACAGATGCTGTGCGCGACGGGGTTGATGTGCCGGGGGACAGCCTTAGGCTGATTGTGTTTGACCGGGTGCCGTGGCCGCGCCCCACGATTTTACACCGGGCGCGCCGCGCGGCCTTTGGTGGCCGCCTCTATGATGAAATGCTGACCCGGCTTAAGCTGTCGCAGGCATACGGCAGGCTTATTCGCAGGGCAGAAGATCGGGGTGTTTTTGTTATTCTTGACGGCCAAACCCCAACCCGCCTTCTCGATGCTTTCCCGGAAGGTGTTGCGGTGGAACGTGTGGGATTGGCAGACGCGGTGAGTGAGGTTAAAAAGTTTCTACAGTAATCATATTGATGGGGGTCGATGTGGATAAACAATTTGATTTAGTAACAGTCTGTTTTGGGGATGAGCTGAGGTTGCTTGAACTGCAAGCACGTTCAATTCGTCTTTATGTTAGACCCGCAATGGTGGCTAATATAATTTTGATCATAAATGATCGTTGTTTCGAAGAGGTGCAACGGTACATTGAAGAAAAAGTCTATCCCGAATACGGCCCACTAGCTGCCCTTGTTCGTGTTTTTTCGTATAAAGACCTTACAAACGGTAGCTTTAAAAAGCTGGGTTGGCGAAGTCAGCAAGCGCTTAAGCTTTTGGCGGCAAATGTTGTGGAAGCCGATGAATATGTAGTTCTTGATTGCAAAAACCATTTTATTCGTGAGTTGAAACCAGAAAATATTTGGTCAGAAGATGGGCGTTTGCTAGCCTCTTTCACGCCGGTCTATGAAAGGTTCAGGCTAGATTATATAAATGCTTGCTCTTATTTTGATCTTGATCCTGCCTTGTATCAGGCCACAACGCTCACATCGGTTACCCCTTTTGCCCTATACAAAAGTGACGTTAAAGACCTGATCTTGCACATGGAATGTACATTAAGAAAAAACTTTGTTGAGATATTTATGGCAGGGCCGCGTGTTACGGAATTCTATCTGTATTACGCATTTCTCATAGCGCGGTATAATACGGCAACTATACGGTATGCCAGAAGCTCACGAGCCGCCATCGCATTAATGAGCAAACAGCAGAATGATTATACTGAAGCAAAGCGCCGTGTAGAACTGGCTCAGCAAAAACTATATCATACATTTGGTGTTCACCGTGCGGTGTTTCGGCGACGTGACCCTGAGGTCCTTGATCTGGTTTTTGGGGTATGGCAGCGATTTAAATTGGTAAAAGATCTTTCGGAAGCTCGCTATTTTGCGGCGGCGCCATTTCTACGATCAAATTTTTTTATGGCGTTATACAATAAGCTTTTGAAGCGTAAGGTGTTGATGAACCGGGGCTAACAGTTTAGGTTTAAAGAACCGACAGCTATGAGAGAAAAATTATGTCCACAATAAGCCCTGAAACGGCCCTTGTTTATATTATGGTTTCAATTTCGGCGTCTGATGAGCAGATGACGGATAATGAATTAACCCGCATGACAGGCATTGTTGGTTATTTGCCCGCGTTTCGAAATTATAATGTTGAACGCCTTAGAAGCGATACCCAAACCTGTATTGACCTGCTGCAAAGCGAGGAAGGGTTGGATGCGGTACTAGGATTGGTGGAAGAAGCCGTTCCTGAAACCCATTTTGATCTGGTGTATGCACTTGCGTGCGAGGTAGCCGCTTCTGATGGCAGCCTAAGTCAGGAAGAGCTGCGACTGCTTGAAATGATCCGCCACTATTTGGATATTGACAGGCTGACGGCAGCGGCGATAGAGCGCGGAATTGCTAGCAGGCAAAAGTCTTTTCCTGATTAAAGCGTTGGGTTAGTCGTCCCTGTATGTTTTTGCCAGTTCATAGGCCGGCATTTTTTTATAGTCTTTAAGGGTTGGGAATGCCGATATTTCCTCAAGGGCGGCTTCTATTGTTTTTTCATCCTTTGTTTGCAGGGCGACAGCAAGGATCGCCATTTTTTGCTGGAGGATTTTGTCAATCGCTGTTTGTGCTGGGGCTTCAAGCATAATGGCACACTGTGCAAGCGCATGTGCCATGTCTTCTGGTGTGCCGCGCGCCAGAAACTTTATATAGGAAAGCCTGAGACCAAAATCGGTTAGGCCCTTTTCAAAAGCACTTGCATAGAGGCTGGTTGCCTTTTTGCGGCTGGCACCGAGCACCAAGCGGGCAGCAAACCCCACGGCACTTACTTCTGAATGCCATGTTGCCAAGGCACCAAGGGCAATGGCACTATTGGGGTTCTCCTGCACCAGCTTTTCAAGTAGCTTTTTTGATGTGTGAGGGTAGCGCGCTGACGTTAGCCGTTTGCCTTCGTAGCTGATGGCTGCGGCCAAGCTAACGGTGGTTAAAATATTAGTGGGATCTTTTATAATGGCTGCTTCACAGTCAGCGAGGGCTTGATGCAGGCTTTGAACTGCCTCTGGCCCGGTTTCAAAAAAGCCGCCAATAACAAGACCGGTTTGGCATGCTAGACGTAAGCTTTCAGCCGTATTTTCAGCTTTTGCCAGTAGCCTAGTTTCACGAAACTCGCTTTTTTCATCGTGTTGTTGGCCGGGGCTATCAGCGGCAAAACTGATAGTCGATAAAGAAAGGATAATCGTTAGCCCTGCTGCAACTGTTTTCATAAGCCAAACCATATCATAGAAACATGAACGCTGGCATAATGGCTATGGTTGTATGCTAAAATACTTTAGGCGCGCCAAAAGGCGGGCGATAACAGTACAAGAGCGGAAAAAAGCTCCAGCCTGCCAAGCAGCATGGCAAGTGACAAAATCCATTTGGCTGTATCATCAAGGCTGGCAAAATTACCAGCTGGGCCAACAATATCACCAAGCCCGGGGCCGACATTCGAAAGCGCGGTACCCGTGCTTGAAAAAGCCGTAACCCAGTCTGCCCCGGTTGCGGCAACAGCGGTTGAAAGCACAATAAAAATCGCCAGAAACAGAGTCATAAAAGCCATGACCGAGCTTTGCACGTCTCTGGATATGGGCCGGTTATTATAGCGCGGAATAAAAACACCGTTGGGCTGAATAATATGTGCTGCCCAACATTTCATCGACTTTAACAACACCTGAAAGCGGAATATTTTAATGCCGCAACTAGTTGAGCCTGCGCAGCCACCAATGAACATAACCAGAAAAAACAGAGTGGCTGAAAAACTGCCCCACTGGCTATAGTCGGTTGAGGCAAAACCGGTTCCGGTTAAAACGGAAATAATATTAAAGCTACCAAAGCGAAAGGCTTCTGCAATAGTGAAGTTTTTCCAGACCACAAGCCAGAGCGTGACACCGCCGCACAAAACCGCCACAAGCTTTAGGAAGCCGCGGGCCTGTTCATCCTGCCATACAGCAAGTGGCCTGCCGCGCACCACCTGCAAATAGATAATGAAAGGCAGTGAGCCGATGATCATGAACACAATGGTGATCATATCAACACTGTAGCTATTGAAGGCGCCCATAGAGGCATCGTAGGTTGAAAAGCCACCGGTGGATATGGCAGCCATGGAATGGGCAAGTGCATCAAAACTGCCCATACCTGCCAGCATATAAAAAATTGCGCACAAAGCGGTAAAAGCTATGTATAGGCCAATAATAGCGCCTGAAATCTGGGCGGCGCGCGGTAGTATTTTTTCAACAGTATCAAAGCTTTCAACCTTGAACACCTGCATGCCGCCAACTTGTAGCATAGGCAAAACAGCAACCGCCATCACAACAATACCAATACCGCCAAACCACTGCAAAAGCGCACGCCAGATAAGGATGCCGGGCGGTGTGGTATCGAGGCCCGACAAGATGGTAGACCCTGTTGTTGTGATACCGCTCATGGATTCGAAATAGGCATCTGTATAACTGAGGTCCAGCACCGAAAATGCCATAGGAAGGGCCGCAAATGCAGGCAGAACAGCCCAGGCCAGCGTGGTCATAAGAAAGGCTTGACGCAGGTTCAGGTTATCGCCAGTACCCCGGTTTGCAAGCATAAGCATACCGCCGAAGGTGAGGGTCAGGAACATTGCCAGCAGAAATACTTCCCAGTCATTATTATCGGCGCTCAGGTCTACAAAGATGGGAATAAGCATGCCAAGTGCCAGCATGCTCAGGAGCGCCCCGAGGGTATAGAGAACTGGGCGAAGATCGAGCACGTCAGTGTTCCCTAATTAATACGGCGGGAGCTGTAGGGGCTATCAAGTGAGAACGTGGGTATTTTTACAGAAAACTCTTGCCCGTTCATGTCTTCCATAATGTAACTGCCCTTCATAAAGCCGGAAGGTTGGCCAAGCGGGCTGCCACTTGTGTATATATAGCGCCCGCCAGGTTCGATATGGGGTTGCTCACCAATAACGCCGTCGCCGGTTACTTCTTTCACGCGGCCGTCCCCTTCTGTGATAATCCAGTGGCGCCTTAGCAAGCGCACTGTTTGGGTGCTTTCATTGTCTATTTGTATTCTGTACGCCCATATAAACTGGCCGTTTTCAGGGGTGGATTGACCTTCCAGAAAATAGGACTGCACAGAAACCCTGATGCCGTCTGTAACATCAGAGAAAGTTAGAACGCCGTCCATCAGGGTTTCTTCGTGGTTTATCATATCATCCTGCTTATCATACACCAGCTTTGTCGAGAGCCTGCATCACATCTGCAATCAGGTCGTTCGCGTCCTCAAGTCCAACAGACAGGCGAATAAGGCCGGGTGTAATGCCTAGTTCAAGGCGGGTTTCTTCTGCCAGTGCTTTGTGGGTTGTGCTCCACGGGTGGGTTGCAATTGTTCTTGAATCGCCAAGATTATTGGAAATATCGGCAATTTCCAAGCTGTTGAGAAAACCAAAAGCCTGTTCGCGGCCACCGGGCAGCTCAAAAACAACCATGGTGCCGCCGCGGTCCATTTGTGCGAGCGCCAGGTTTTGCTGTTTGAAACTGTCAAGGGATGGGTGCCTGACATCGCCAAGACGGTCCGCAATTGAAGTGGCCACTTTTTCGGCATTGTCGCACATGCTGTGCACGCGAAGCGATAGTGTTTCCAAACCCTTCAGGGTTACCCATGCATTAAACGGCGACATGGCACAGCCCGTGTGCCGGTAATAAGGGAACAAAAACTCTTCATCCCATGCCTTGTCGCACAGAACCATGCCGCCAAGAGCGCGGCCTTGACCGTCGATATGCTTGGTGGTTGAATAACAAACAATATCGGCGCCAAATTCCATCGGGCGCTGCAAAATAGGCGTGGCAAAAACATTATCCACAATAAGCTTGCAGCCATTTTCGTGGGCAAGATCTGCCACGGCTTTAATATCTACAATCTCAAGCGTCGGGTTTGCAGGGGTTTCCATGAAAAACGCTTTGGTGTTTGGCTTTACAGCTTTTTTCCATGCCTCCATATTTGTACCGTCCACCACAGTTGTTTCGATACCGAAACGAGGCAGCAGTACATCCATCAACCACCGGCACGACCCAAAGAGCGCCCGTGCACCGAGAACATGGTCACCAGCCTTTAGCCCGGCAAGAAGTGCTGCAGTCATTGCGGCCATGCCTGTTGCGGTGGCGCGGCCTACTTCTGCGCCTTCCAGCAGCGCCATACGGCTTTCCAGCATTGAGAGATTGGGGTTGCTTTGGCGTGAATAGGTAAAACCTTCTGCGCGGCCATCAAAGCGGGCCTCGGCTTCCTCTGCTGATTCGTAGGTAAACCCCGATGTCATATAGAGTGCTTCAGACATTTCACCAAAATCAGACCGCATTGTACCTGCGCGCACCAATTGGGTTTGGCGTGCCCAGCGTGAGGTAAGTTTAGGGTCAATTCCGGCGCGAAGCTTCATCGCAAGTCTCCTTAAAAACAACAATAGCGCCGCTACGTTGGCGATCAAGAGCCAGAAGGTCAAGGTTTTGCTGCAAGATGATTGCATCATTACTTGATTTTACCATCCGACATGGTAGGAATGTGGCACTTCGCGGCATGAATGGCAATGCGGGTGTAGCTCAATGGTAGAGCAGCAGCTTCCCAAGCTGAATACGAGGGTTCGATTCCCTTCACCCGCTCCATTATAATAGGCATGTCAGGTGAGCATAGATACGGCCCTTCGGCCACTTCAAAACAGCAAGGCAGGAAAGGCGCATCCTATGAAGCTAACAATCTGGCATAACCCCCGGTGTAGTAAATCAAGGCAGACCCTTGCACTCATAGAAGAAAAAGGCCTGAAGCCTGATGTGCGACTTTATCTTGAGGATGCACCGTCTGTTGCTGAAATTGCGGATGCTTTATCAAAACTGGGACTTGAGCCGCGCATGCTGATGCGAAAAGGTGAAGCAGACTATAAAGACCTTGGTCTTGAAAATGTTTCTGATGCAGATGCTTTGATTGCTGCGATGCACACAACGCCCAAACTGATTGAGCGACCGATTGTTTTTGCAGGCACGAAGGCTGCGATTGGCAGGCCCCCAGAGAGTGTGCTTGATATTCTTTAGGGTGCCGGTTCGGTAATGCGTTTTTCCAGAACCGGATAATACAGAAGCTGCCCAAGCCCACGCGCAGCCATAAAAACAGTGAGGGCGCCCCACAGCCCGGTTAGACCCCACGCTGCTGTTAGGCCATTGATAATGGCCACATAAATGCAGGCCGCGCCCGCCATGGTTATCAGCATACCTCTGCTAGCCGTTGCCCCAATAAAAATACCGTCAAACTGATAACACCATACAGAAAGTAGTGGGAGCACTGCAATAAGCGGCATAACGCTTGCTGCGGCTGTGCGTACAGGCACAATATCGGTTAGGGTGTTTACAATAGCATTGCCAAAATAGAAAAAGCCTGCAGCATAAAACACCGATATTGCAAATGCCCAAACCGAAGTACGCCGCACCCAAAAGCGGAACTCTGCGAGAGATTTTTTGCCGTATGCTGCACCGCTCAGGGCTTCTGCGGCATAAGCAAAAGCATCAAGGCCAAGGCTTATAAGCAATAGGAAGGTAAACAGCACCTGACTGGCGGCAAGTTCTGCTGTTCCCAGTTCAGCCGCTTTTTTGGTAACAAGCGCAAGCGAGGCCATTAAAAGCAGTGTGCGGGCAAATATATAGCCATTAGATGACAGCAGGGCTTTTATTCTGTCAAATTTCCATGTCTGGTTTTGCCTTGCGAGGGCAACTATGTTTTGGTGCCCAAGCCGGGAAGATATAATCCAAACGCCGTAAAAGGCCGCAATCCATTCTGCGCACAGGCTGCCAATGGCTATGCCGCTAACGCCCATATCAAAGCCGATAACGAGAATAAGGTTTAAGGCGGCGTTTGACAGGTTCAGGATAAGTTGCAGGATGAGGGCTATGCCGGTGCGGGCGGTGCCAATAAGAAACCCGGTAACGCCGTATATAAAAAGCGTCGCGGGTGCTGCCCAAATGCGAATGGAAAAATACTGGCTGATACCGTCCAGTGTAGCCTCTGGTGGGTTGAGAGCTTTTAGCGCCGCAAACAGTATGCCTTCTTGAAGGCAGAGCAAAAGCAGCGCAATGCTGAAACCTAAACTGGTAGCGCGTACAATAACCCGCGCCATTTCGTCAGTATCATTTCTGCCAAAAGCCTGCGCTATCATGCCTGTTGTGCTCATGCGCAGAAAACCAAAAGCCCAAAACAGGAAAGAAAATATAGTTGCCCCCACGCCGATTGTGGCAAGGGGCACGGGGCCGGGCAAATGTCCGATCACCCATGTATCAACCAGCCCTACAAGCGGGGCAGAAGAGTTTGCAATAATGGCAGGGCCAGCTATAGCCCAAATTTTTCTGTTTGCGCTGATCTTGAGCACAGGGGTTAAAAAGCCCGACCAATACCAGTGTAGCTAAAGCCGTAAGCTGCTACATCTGCGAGGCCGTATACATTCCTCAGGTCAACCATAACCGGTGTTTTCATAAGGTCTTTCACGCGGGCCAGATCAAGCGCCCGAAATTGGTTCCACTCTGTTATAATAACAACAGCATCAGCGCCGGCGAGGGTACTATAGGGTTCATCATGAAATGTAATATCGGTTAACATGTGTGCCGCTTCTTCCATGCCTTTGGGGTCATAGGCGTGAATTGTTGCCCCCTGTTTTTGTAAGGCAGGGATAATGTCAAGGCTGGGGCTTTCGCGCATATCATCGGTGTTGGGTTTGAAGGTGAGGCCAAGTATGGCAATACGCTTGCCTGTAACCGAGCCACCACAGGCTTTAACCACTTTTTCTGCCATGGCGAGCTTGCGCTTCTCGTTCACGTCAACAACAGACCTGACAATTTGCATGGGGACACCGTATGTGTCGGCAGAATGCACAAGCGCACGGGTGTCTTTCGGGAAGCAACTGCCGCCGTATCCGGGGCCAGCATGCAGAAACTTGTTGCCAATGCGTTTATCAAGCCCAATGCCTTTTGATACCTGTTGAACATCAGCGCCCACCTGTTCGCAGAGGTCAGCCATTTCATTAATGAAGCTGATCTTGGTTGCAAGAAATGCGTTCGCCGCATATTTGATAACCTCGGCCGTTTCACGGTTGGTGAAAACAACAGGTGTTTCATTCAGGAAAAGCGGCCTATAAAGCTCGCTCATCACCGCTTTGGCTTTTTCGCCTTCGATACCAACCACAACCCGGTCTGGGCGCATAAAATCTTCAATGGCGGCGCCTTCCCGCAGAAACTCGGGGTTTGAGGCAACATCAAACAGGCTTGTGTCGAGAAGCGCACTCAGGCGCTTTTTAATTTCGGCACCAGTGCCAACGGGCACGGTGGATTTGGTCACAATCACGGTATAGCTTTTAATGTAAGCGGCGAGTTCTTCCACGGCGGCAAAAACATATTGCAAGTCTGCGTGGCCGTCGCCGCGCCTGCTTGGGGTGCCTACCGCAATAAAAACAGCCTGTGCGCCGTCCATCGCGTCTTTAAGGCTGGTTGTGAAAAAAAGCCTGCCTGCTTGATTGTTTCTGGCCACAAGGCTGTCTAGCCCCGGTTCATATATGGGTATTTCGCCAGCAAGCAGACGTTCGATCTTTCCGGCATCTTTATCAACGCATGTAACGGTATGGCCAAACTCTGAAAAACAGGCTCCAGAAACAAGACCAACATAGCCTGTGCCTATTACAGCGATTTTCATATATCTTCCTTCCGGGTTTTTTGAAAGAGCCGGGCGCTTCCTTCAAGAGTAGGTAATTACTTTGATATTTTTAATGTACTTTTTCTACAGCTCGCTAGCTATAAAATGTTACTATCGTATGATAGTGGAAAATAATATTGATTTTTATCCGGCATAATAATTCTGCGAAGGATTATGGGCCGGGTTTTCGTATAAATTACAGGCAAGAAAGAGAAGTCGGGTTGAAACCAGACGCAGACGACAAAGACCTGACAGACGAAGAACTGGTAATACGCGTGCAAAGCGGTGACCGTGAAGCCTTTCGCACGCTTGCTCTGCGCCATGGTAACAGGTTTCGAGCCCTTGCTTTTAGGTTTGTAAGCAATATGGCGCTTGCCGAAGATTTGGTACAGGAGGCTTTTGTTAAGCTCTGGACAAATGCTGATCAGTTTGATGGTAGTAGAGCAAAGTTTACAACATGGTTTCACCGAATAGTTGTGAACAAATGTTTGGACGAAAAGCGGAAACGGCAATTTGAGTCATTGCCGGAAGGGTATGATAAACCTGATACGCAGCTTACAGCGGATGTTGTGCTGGAGCACGAGGGTGTTGCTGAAAAAATTAATGGTGCGCTTGCCGAACTATCAGACAGACAGCGCACCGCAATGACGCTCAGTTATTATGAGGGCCTGTCAAACCAGGAGGCCGCGGATGTAATGGACTTGCATATTAAGGCATTTGAATCCCTGCTTGTGCGGTCCAGACAAAAACTAAAAAAAATACTAGATACTGACAAAAGCGATATATTGTCAGCGTTTGGTTAGAAAATGGCAAAAGCTATGAAAAAACAAAATTTTGAACAGTATGTTCTGCGATACGGGACTGAGATCGTGGAGTGGCCCGCCGTCCTTCAGGCTAAGGCAGCAACCTTTGCTGAAACCGAGGCAGGCAAAGCCATTATCATACAGGAAAAAAGGTTTTCTGAAATGTTCTCGAGCGCTCGAACATTAACGGCAAAGAGGGCGGTCGGTCAGGGAACGGACGCATTTCTGGATAGATTATGCTCTATCCCCGCTACACACTTACAGCAGCAAAAGCAACAAGGGTTGCTGGCGCGCTTGTGGTCAATGCTTGCGCCAGATGGCAGTTTTTTGTCGCCAGCCGCGTTGGTGTCTGAAATGGCGGTTTTTGTTGTGGTTCTTGGGCTGGGTGTTTTTGCTGGTATGAACGGTGTTGGTGACAGCACTTCTCAAGCAGAGGTGGATATAAGTGATGGCTGGTTTGCTTTAACACTTGATATTACTTCAAGTGAAGATGGTCTGGAAGGATAGGATTCATGGATAAAAAAGTGAAATGGATTCTATTGGCTCTGGGTGCATCATTGCTCGCCAATATCTTTCTGGGTGGTATTTTTCTGGGGCATGAATTCCGGAAACCACCATCGCCGCATAGAGAGCCACCAATGGATTTTAACTTGAAACGGTTTAGCGAGAATCTGACAAAAGAGGAACGCCAAAAAGTTCGTATTTTGATGAAATCCCAGCGTCAGGCCTTAAGTGAAGGTTATAGGGCCTTGCGGGACACAGAACGCAAGATTAGCGAACTGATTATGGCAGAGAGTGTTGATAAGAAAGCGTTGAAAGAGGCTTTTGACCAACACGGACAGCAAGTGCAAAAGCTACATCAACCACTACAGGATGTTTTGTTTGAAATGGTGGTTGAGATGGATCACGCCACGCGTCAAAAGATGGGTGCTGACATGTTTGACCGCAGGCGCAAGGATAAAGACGCTGATGCGATGCGCAAA
This sequence comes from Kordiimonas pumila, assembly GCF_015240255.1. NCBI lineage: Bacteria > Pseudomonadati > Pseudomonadota > Alphaproteobacteria > Kordiimonadales > Kordiimonadaceae > Kordiimonas > Kordiimonas pumila. The sequence continues at coordinate 515,069 of NZ_CP061205.1, read as the reverse complement.
AAGATTGAACGCAAATGGGGCGAAAAACGGCATTGTCCGCCGCCAGAGGGTATGGAGGATATGCCACCTCCTGATATGCCGCCCCCGCCTAATGGTGTAGGTAGCCCAGACCAGCCTTAATAAAAGCACGCCTAAACGGTAAATTTATGGTAATATGGCAGCATGACGACGACCAGCATACTGCCATCTTCAGGGCCACCACCGCCGGGTCTCAAGCGGCCTTCGGTGCCGGAAAATTTGCGCCCAAAGGTAGGTGCTAGTGCCGTAACCCTTGAAAAACAGCCTGTTATTGCTCAGAAAACAGATGCAAAAGCTGCCGCTTCCGTGAGTGGGTTAAGGGGGCCGTCACCTGTAAATCTGGGTGGGTCTGGGGCCGTTGTGCTTCAGGTGCAGGAAAGTGCCAGCACCAATGTTTCACGGGATACAGAATTAAGCGAAGAAGATAAAGTAGCCCTTAGCCGGTTGAAGGCACGTGACCGCGAAGTGCGTGCCCATGAAGCGGCTCATGCGGCTTCCGGTCGAGGGTATACTGGTTCGCCGAGTTTTGAATATGTACGCGGGGCTGATGGCACACAGTATGCCGTTGGTGGCCATGTGAATATTGATGTGTCTGAAGTACCCGGTAGCCCTCAAGAGACGATTGCCAAAATGGAAGTTGTGCGCCAAGCAGCGCTTGCACCAGCGCAGCCTTCCGGGCAGGACAGAGCCGTTGCGGCGGCGGCGGCCGTAAAGCTTAGGGAAGCACAGGCAGAACTGGCACAGCAAAATAAAGCCGAAAACCAAAACGGTGCCACCTCTGATGTTGCGGCGGGCGGGCAGACTGATCAGCTGAACCTGAATTTACTAGCTTAGTTATTTGTGATCAGCGCCAACAGCGTCGGCAACAGACGAAAACCGGTCTTTTTCCAGTAGTGCGACAAGATCACGTTTTATACGTTCAACAAGCCCAGGGCCTTCATAGACAAGGGCAGAATATAGCTGCACAAGGGATGCGCCCGCCCGAATTTTTTTATAGGCATCAGCCCCGCTTGAGATTCCGCCCACACCAATAAGCGGTATCTTGCCCTCAGTTACTTTATATATTTTTGCCAGAACTTCAGTGGACATTTCCATAAGCGGGCTTCCAGAAAGGCCACCAGCTTGATCTTTGCTTTTATGCTGCAGGTTTGTGGGGCGTGTAATGGTGGTATTACTAACAATAAGCCCGTCCAGTTGCTTTTTAAGGGCAATTTCTGTGATATCGGCAATGTCGCTTTTGGTCAGGTCTGGTGCAATTTTTACCAGAATGGGCACATAAGGGTAGCTTTCTGCAATTTTTGCGCGACGCGCTTCCTGCACTCTGCTTATCAGGTCTTCCAGCGCCTCTTTTGACTGCAGGCTGCGAAGGCCCGGTGTGTTTGGGCTTGATATATTGACCGTGAAATAATCGGACAAGCCGTACAGGCGGTTAATGCCCTTCACATAGTCAGCGGTTTTATCGTCTGATGATTTGTTAGCGCCGACATTGGCCCCAAATGGTTTGTTCCCGGGTTTTTGCGCGGTAAGTTGATGAATAAAATAATCCAGGCCTTTATTGTTAAAGCCAAACCGGTTGATAACGGCCTTGTCGCTGGTGAGCCGAAACAGGCGCGGTGTTGGGTTGCCTTCCTGTGGCAGCGGTGTAACGGTTCCGGCTTCAGCAAAACCAAATCCGAGCTTATGGACGGCGGGGATAACGTCAGCGTTTTTATCAAAACCGGCGGCAATACCAACAGGGTTAGGAAAATGCAGGCCAAAGACAGTGGTTTTTAAAATCTCAGGGTTGTAGCGCGGCCCAAGAAGGCTGCTAAAGCCCATTTTAAGGCACTGTATGGTGAAATTATGCGCTTTTTCTGCATCCATGCGGTGTAAGAAAGGTTTGATAATGGGAAACAGATCAATTGCCATCATGGGCCTCTTTCAGAACACCTAGGTTAAACATGCCATTTTCTGAACGTTTTATATGCCACGATTTTTCAGCTTTTGAAATATCGAGAGGCTGAAACAGGTGCGGGAAAAGGTCGCCGCCCCTTGAAGCTTCCCACTTTAAAGCCTTCGCTGAATAAATCAGCGGGTCAAATGCCAGAATATAAATTTCAGATTCGTCAGTAAAATAGCGTTTTACGGTTTCTGGGCACTGGGCATGTGTAGAAAAATGGATAAAGCCGTCGCGCATATCGTCGGGTGAACCTGCGTATGCGGGATCATCTTTGGCGGCACACCATTCTGAGGCGCGCAAAATTTTATAAATTACGGAATCCATGCCTGTTCAATAGGCATATGTTGGCCGTGTTGCAAGGGGCAAATAAGGTTGTGGGTTAAAAGGTGGTTACGGTGTTGTCTCTACGGGATCGCTGCCTTCCTGAGCATAGGAAAGGCCACTAATACGGCACGGTAATCCAGCGCGGGTTTTAATCTCGTCAACCCCGGCACATAGCTTGCCGTTTACGGGTGTGAAAGAAACATATCCATGAAAACGAAGCTGGGGGCAGTGTGGCTTTAAAGACATGATAACATTTTTGTTGTCAGCAAGGGTAAACCTGACAGCTTCGTCTGACTCGACCATATAAGAAATAATGGTGTCTGTTTCCAGACACTGGCTCGCTTCCCCATTCTCTTGATCGGCAAGAAGGGGGCTGGCCATGAAAAAAACAGCCACAAAAGCATAGGGTGTTAAAAGAAGAATTTTGCTTTTTATAGTCATGCTATGTGATTCTGCTTCTTTCGAGTGCGGTGTCATTGTACAATTCTGCTTATTCAAGCTGAACCAATCATGAATATGATGGTTTAATTTGCACTAAATTTTCGACAAGCCTTGTTTCAGTGACTGTTAAGGCCGACATTATAGGGCCTTAGTGGTAAAGATAGAATGTTGGTAATACGGAGAGATATGGGATGGCAAAAGAAATCTGGCTTTGGTTGCTGGAGCAACTAAAAAAAGCTGGTCAGGGTTTTATTGCCTTTTGTCAGATGATGTGGCGCTGGCTTGCGGGAAAGCTTTCGGCTGTGTCAGGGAGTGTTTGGCGCAAGCTTGTTGTTGCCTTGCCTGTCCTTCTGGTGCTGTACATTCTAATAGGCATGGTCATTGTAAACCGGATAGATGATACGCTTGATATTAAAGCAGGCACCCCGCCCGGTGGCTCTGAGACAGTTGCGGTTGTTGCAGCTCTTGTTGAGCGGGAAGTGGTTGACCATAACTGGACACCGAATGACCCCATGTTTTTACCCGGTTGGTGGGTTGATAATACACCCAATTTCCAAAAGGGTATAATTGGCGCCCTGTCCCGCTTTGGGTTTGAGCTGCGTGATCAGCTTGGCCGCATGCGAGGGTCATCAGCCGTTGATGAAGAGCTTGAGCGTGCCGCAGGTAACCTTTCAAAAGAGCCTGATCGCTGGATAATGGACTTTTCTACATCTTTGCTGCCGATTACAGCCAGTGACACATACTTCCGCGAAGCCGCCAGAAATTTGCGTTCCTATAATGGGCGGTTGGCGTCAGGAGATGCTATTTTTGAACGGCGGGCAGATAATTTGCTCGCAACACTCGACAGAATATCGCTTGATCTTGGCGCATCATCTGCCGCGCTTGAAGATTATATGAGCAAAAATGCAGGTGGCTTGCTGCCTGATAGCGGTGCAGATGATCTTTTCTATCTCACGAAAGGCCAAGTGTATGCGTACACACTTATTTTGGTGGCGCTGCAGCGCGATTTCGAAGCTCTGATTGCCGACCGCGAGTTAACAGCAATATATGCTGATATGCTGGTTTCCATGAAAGAGGCAGCGACACTGAACCCGCTTGTTGTAATTAATGGATCGGTTGATGGTATGCTTGCCAATCATTTGGCTATTGAGGGTTTTTACCTGCTCAGAGCCAGAACCAAGCTAAAGGAAGTAACCAACATTCTTCTGAAATAATTCAACTTGCGCAGAGCAAGTGCTGCTGCCACTCTAATCACGGCAAAGGGGACAATGTGTGATTAAAGATGAAATCCGCGGCCCAATACGGCCCATTAAAAAAAGGCTTCGCAAGCTTCTGGTGGTGGTAGATGGATCACCGGAATCTAAAATTGCGATCCGTTTTGCTGCGGCGCGCGCCGCCCATATCACCGGGGGCGGCCTTGTTTTGTTTCATTGTATTCGCCCGGGCGAATTTCAGCACTGGGTTGCGGTTGCAGACCGTATGCGGGAAGAAGCTTATGAAGCAGCACAGCAGCTTCTGCGCGATGTGGCGGAAAACCTGAATAATTATTGCGGTGTTACCCCTGATATTGAAATCACCGAAGGTGAACCAAAAGACGAACTGAAAAAATATATGATGGCGCAGAGCGACCTTTTTGGCCTTGTGCTCGGCGCTGGCTCAGAAGGTGATCCGGGGCCGCTTGTGGACTATTTTTCCAGCCCGGCTGTTTCCGAGCTGTCATGCCCGGTGATTATTGTGCCCGGTAACATGACATATGAGCAGGTGGATTCGATGGCATAATCGCCGGCCCCTACTCTGTTTCTATCAGTGCTTTAAGCCCGGATTTATAATCCGGGTACTTTAAATCAAGCCCCAGTTCCTGCTTTATCTTGGTATTATCAACACGTTTGTTTTCTGTATAAAAGCTCCGCGCCATAGGGCTAAGATCTGCGGTTTCCCAGTTCTCTAGCACGGGTGCGGGAACCCCCATCAGGCGTGCGGCTTCAGCTATCACTTCATGGGGGGGGCACGGTAGATCGTCTGCCAGATTATAAATGCCACCTTTATAGGGGCCTGTTATAGCGGCCCATAAAGCGGCGGTAATATCTGTCACATGGATACGACTAAAAACCTGACCGGGCTTTAGGATGCTTTTGGCTTTGCCGGTCTTCAGGCTTTGGATCGCATTTCTGCCGGGGCCATAAATGCCAGCAAGGCGGAAGATAAAGCATGAGGCCTTTATGTTCTTCGCCAGCTTCTCCCAGCTTTTTTCTGCTTCCAAGCGACGTGTGCCGCGTTCAAGCGAAGGGTTTGGCATGGTTTCTTCGGTTACCCAATCGCCGCTGTGGTCACCATAAACATTTGTGCTTGAGAGATAGCAGATGGTTTTAATGTTTTCGCTGTTTAAAAGGGCTTTTTCCCAGACAGAAAGCACAGGGTCTGCGCCCTCACGGGTTGGGGCGGCTGTTATCAGAATATGCAATGGCCCATCCCTTGTAGGCAGGCGGCCACTTGTGAAATCTATTGCTTTAAAGCCCTGTTTTTCAAGCATTTGTCGCGTTTCATCAGACCTATATGTGCCTGTTACCAGCCAGCCGTTTTCCTGTGCCTGCGTCATAACAGGCACGGCGCTGTAGCCGGGTCCAAATACAAGTAACTGCTTGGGCATTGCATTTCCTTTGGTCTGTATCAATTACTGCCTTGAAATTGTCACGGGCACTGTGCAGCATGCGCGGCATGAGTCGCAACAATTTCATAAAAAAATCTATAGCTACCTTTTGCTTTACAGTAACGGGCTGGAACGGTGTTTGTGCAGATGCGGGGGAAGACCGTTACATAGCGTGCCTCGATATGGCAGCAGTTGCGCCAGACAAAGCAATTAACGAAGCGCTTGTGTGGCAAACAAGCGGCGGCGGCGTACCGGCCCGGCACTGTGAAGCTATTGGGCTTTTTCATCTGCATGAATACGGCGAGGCGGCTATGCGCTTTGAACTGATTGCAGAAGATATGCGCGTTGGTAAAGGCATGCCTGTTCGCGACGGTAAAAGGTTAACGGCAACAGCGGCGATGCTGGCAGATATGTATGATCAGGCAGCAAATGCCTGGCTGTTGGCAGACGAGATTGTGCGAGCAGAAAATGCTGTCGACCTTGCGCTTTCATTGGTGCCTGAAGACAGCCAGCAAGAGCTTGACCTGATACTTGACAGGGCCCGGATTGCGGCCGCTGACGGCGACTATGTAATGGCGCTTGAGGATATAGAATATATCCGGCTTAAAGATGCCAGCCGCACCGATCTTCTGGTCTTTCTGGCCGCTTCTGCGCGCGGTACCAAACATTATGCAAAGGCAGATGCTGCCATTACTGAATATTTGGCTTTATACCCAAATGACCCGGCGGGGTATTTGGAGCGCGGTAATCTTTATGATGCAACGGGTAAGGCGCAGGAGGCGCGTTTAAGCTGGTTAAAGGTAATTGAACTGTCACCAGACAGTGTTGATGCAGATGCTGCCCGCGCCAATCTTGAAAGGCTTGATATGAAAAGGCCAGAGATTAAAGAAATACCGACCGCTAAAAACTAAAATGCGATTCGTAGAGATCCGGCAGGTTGTTTTCAAACAGCACCACGTCGCCTTTTTTCCAGTTCGCTTTTACCCATGTTTCGGCTTCTGCTTGGGCTTCAAAGGTCATAACTGTTGTAGCACCTGTGTTTGCACCGTTTAGGCCTGCTAAAAAGCTTGGGATCCGGTTGGGCGTTACCACTAGAACAATATCGCAGTGCTGTGCAGCAAGCGCCCCGAGGCGTTCGTGCTCCGTATCGTGAATAGCCCCCAGTTCTACCATTCCCGGTGTCACAAGAATGCGTTTGCCGCCGTCAACCAGTGCATCAAGGCTTTCGAGCGCAGAAGCAAACCCAACAGGGTTTGAGTTATAGGCATCGTTCACAAGGGTTGGGCCGCCTGCTGTTTGGCTAACCTCCAAGCGGTGGCGGATTTGCGGCATAGAGGCAAGGGCTCCCTTAATGGCCGCCCAAGGCATACCAAGGGAACGGGCACAAGCTGCTGCCAGCAAAATGTTGCCAGATTGATGCCGCCCAAAAAGCGGTACTTTTAAAATATGGACTTCGTCTTTATCTTTCACCGTGAGTGTGAGGCCAGTTTTATCCTGCACAAAACCAGCGAGCGAAATATCGCCCTCTGGCCCCACGGTAGTATAGTTGCCCGGCACAGCTTTCATGCTGGTTTCCAACAATGTTTTCTCAATACCGTCTGTGCTCACCACAACGCCGCCGCCTTTTTCAAAAACGGCTTCCGCAAGCTCAAACTTTGCGGCAGCCACGGTTTCAAGCGACTTGAAGCGTTCATAGTGAGCCGCGCCAATCGCTGTAATAAGGCCAGCGTCAGGCGGTGTTAGCTTGCAAAGCCGGGCGATTGATCCGGGGCCGTAAGCACCCATTTCAACGATAAAATACTGATGTTCGGGCTTTAGCTGCTCCCGAATAACGCGGGTGATGCCCATTTCTGTATTCACACTGCCGGGTGTTGCAAGCGCTGGTGCGCCTGCCCCTAAAATGTGGGAAAGAATGTGCTTGGTCGATGTTTTGCCGAAAGACCCGGTAATGGCGATGACACGCGGGTTTATTTCCTTGAATTTCTGCACAGCTTCGGCCCGGTAACCAGCTTTTACCCTCTCTTCCATAGGCTCAAGAGATTTGTTGGCAAGCACCAGCACAAGCGGCAAGCATTGAGCATAAACTATTAACAGCGCGGTACCGGCAACATACTGCCAGTCATATGTCAGGTGTGCAAAACCAAAAATATCCCACCAGCTATCAGATTGGGTGCTGATACGCAGGCTATAGTGGTCACCGTTTGGGGCGAGGCTACTGATAAGGCCAATTGCACATAGAATAGCTGCTGCGATAAGGCCGTAAACATACAGAATACGTTTTGCCCGCGCTGTAAGCACCAGCGGTTTTTTTGAATGTTTCCGGACAGAACGGGAGCGCCCAATGCCGTGTAACAACCCGAGAATAGCGAGCGGCAACAAACTATAACCCAGAACGGCGAGCATTTGGTTGTCTGTGCTGGTTGGCACTAATAGCTGCGATAGGGTGCCGCATAAAAGTGCGGCCAAAAGCCATGTGCTGGCGGTTTTATCGAAGCCGTTTTTATGTTGAAGCCACTTTAGAAACCGGGGGCCGTCATACTCTTCCTGCTGAAAGAACATCATGAGGGTTAGGCTGCGTTCAACAGCAAACCATAAGGCAAAAAAGCCGATCAGGCCGGGCATAATAAGGGCTTCAGGTATCATAGTTTAGATAAATCCTTCAGAAAGGTTCGTATGAGGGATTCACACTGGTATGCGCCTCTGGTCAGAATGTCGTGGTGATTATAGCCTTTCAACTCTTCATAGCGGGCGATGGGGATCAGGCTTTCGTAGCGCCTGCCAATTTCAGGCGGCGTGTCGACATCATCACTGCCATAGACCAGTAAAGCCGGACACCGGATGTTTTTTGCAATCATGCTGAGGTCTTCTGTCACAGCGCTAACAAGCACCGGCCGTAAAGCGCCAGAATTTTTATAATCTTTGCTGCCAAACCTGTTGGAATAGGCGTCGTATAAAGTTGTCCAGAACAATTTATCAACAAGGCGCGCTGCCTTGCCCATAAGCTTTAGCATGCTCGCTTTTATCTTAAAAAATAGTGACCGACGCCGTTTTAATCCGGCCCCGCTGATCAGAATAATGCCCGCAACATGTTCGGGGTATGCAGCGGCTACTTGAACAGCAACACGGGCGCCGTAACTATGGCCAATGATGATATGCTTGTCGCCGTCCCGTAATTGCAGGGCCAGTGCATTTGCATAGTCGCGGGTAGATACATGTGCTTCTGGCAGCAGGGGGGTTTTTCCAAAGCCGGGCAGGTCATAAAGTGTGTTTTTGCAGGAGGCATTGAAAAGAGTTGCAATGCGCCCAAGGGCTTTATGGTCGCCGCCCCAACCATGAAGCCATATAATGCTGCAAGGGCCGCTGCCGTCCGTATGGCTATGCCAAGGCTTTGTGTCAGTCATTAATCAGCCCGTGTGAAAATGGAGGCGCCGCCCGTTCCAGTGTCTGTTGCGCCGAGCCTATTGGCGGATAGGGCAAAGCCTTCTTCCACTACTGCAGTGGTGAGCTGCAGAAAATTGATAGGTTTTGCAGCCGCTTCCCAAAGAAAATAAGCAAAAGAACCGGGCACGGTGTTCACTTCATTAAGCCATAATTCGCCGGTTTTGCTATTGCACAGGAAATCAACGCGCACACTGCCTGCAAGGTCTAGCAGGTCAAAAACATCTGCTGCGCTATTTCTAATGAAGGCTTCCTGCTCGGCGGTTAGTTCGGCAGGGTTTAGCTCGCGGTTAAGCGATGCCATGCCTTCACTTGGGCCGCTATCCAGTTTGGGGCCGCCTACGGTGCCGCCGGCCAGATATTTATTTTTAAAATCCAGTAGTTCCGCCTTGCTTAGGGGGCGCTCGATAGCGGATGTTTCAACCATACCCTGTTCACCGCGTCTGCAGGCAATATTATATTCCGTCAGGTTTTCAACGAAGGGTTCGATAATGGCTTCGCTGTCCATCCGGAAGGCGGTCATAAGGCAGGCAACAAGGCTGTCTATGTCGTTTGCTTTTCCAACACCGACACTTGAACCCAAATTACAGGGCTTAATGATCAGTGGCCAAACTTCTTTCCCAAAGGCGGCTTTCATGTCTGCCTGTAGTGTATCTGGGTCAACAAAACTGCCTTTGGCGGGGCGTTTTACCACAAGATCTGGCAAAACATGAATACCAGCGGCGCGCGCGTTTGTTTTGGCAAAAGGCTTGCTCATGGTTGCGGCAGCCCCAAGTGTGCGGCAACCAGCATAGGGGATTGCTGCAAAATCAAGCATGCCTTGAAGGGTGCCATCTTCACCGTTAGAGCCATGAATTGCCGGTACAATAAGATCGAAGGAAATGCTGGATGTTTTTTCGCCCAGCAAACCTTTTTGACTAGCAATGAATCGTGGTCTGCCATTTGCGGGGGTGGCAAGGTCCAGCATTATTTGCTTTAAGCCTTTATGGGCCCCACCAGTAAGAGGGTAGTGGCTGCGTTTCAGCAGCGCATCGCCTGTCCACCACTGGCCAAGCGGGTCAATATAAACCGGTATGCCGTCATATTTTATGGGGTCGAGGGCTTCCAGAAACTGCAAGCCTGATAAAATACTGACATCATGTTCGACGCTGCGGCCGCCAAAAACAACGGCAATGACCTTTTTGTCGGGCATAACTCCCCCTCTGGAATAATAGCTTTATAACCATGTAGACAATTCGTGCGCATTCGGAAAGCCAAATAACTAAAAAAGCATGTTCTTTTAAAGGCAAATCTGTTTGTTTCAGGGTGTTTGGCGGCACAGCGGGCTTTGAGAGCAGTCAGCAAGGCAGCTGGCGATTGATGTACCCGGCGGGTATCAGGGGGCGGGATATGTCAGACATAAAAGAAGCCCCCGCAGGTTTTGCTGCGGGGGCGCCTAAAGATTACCAGTTTATTCTTTTTGTTCGGTCTCAAACACAACCCGGCGTGTTTTACCACTTTCGCCGGGGAAGTTTTGGAACAGGGCATCAGCCAAGAAAGGCACAACCTCTGGCACAGACTTGCTGCGCACTTCTGTGTCGGCACGGCCTTCAAAAATGACTTCGCCGGTTGGTTTTCTCAGTTCAACCGTCAGGGTAATGGTATAGACCGTGCTGGCAACTATTCTGTCTGGCCCAAAAGGGTCACCGTAAAAGCCGGGGCTATGCCAGTAACGGCCCCACGACCAGTAACCATGCCAGTATGGGTCGAGATTACCGGGGCGTGTTTCCAGCTTTTCACGGCCATCGTTTACCGTCACGTCAAAGCCTGCAATCAGCTCAGGCTCAGATTCCCCAGTTTCTTTGTAGCCATAGCCTTTCAGGTGGGATGCAATAACGTTTGCATACTGCCTATACTCGAGGCTGTCTTTTTTCTCGGCATTCATGGGTACAAGCATCACACGCTCGCCGCCGGGCACCGTCATTTCATGAAATGTTGCCACATTGCTGCGGAATGTAGTGGCGCATGCCGAAAGCGCAAAGATGCTAATCGCCAAAAAAAGCCGGTTTAGAATAACGTTCATCAATAGACCTCCGCAAAAAACCTGATGCCACTATAAGCCGTAGCAAAATTGGTTCAACTGTTATCGGGTCACATTACAGTGTGGGACCTGAACGGATGCTGAACAACATGGGTTTATGACAAAAACCCGACTGCCTTTTTCACGTCTGCCAGTATCGGCGCTGAAAGGGCTTGTGCTTTTTCGCCGCCTTCTTTCAGGAGGCTGTCGATATAGGCTGGGTCTTTTTGCAGGCGCGCCATTTCTTCTGTAATGGGGGCCAGGTTTGTTACCACTACTTCTGTGAGGGCTTTTTTGAAATCACCAAAACCTTTGCCTTCATATTGGGCGCACACTGCATCGCGGCTCATGTCCGTTAGGGCGGCGTAGATACCCACCAAATTCTGAGCTTCGGGCCTGCCTTCCAGCATGTCTGCTTTTGGCGGCAACAGCTCAGCATCTGTTTTGGCTTTGCGAATTTTCTGTGCCAGCGTGTCGGCATCGTCGTTCAGGTTTATGCGGCTGAATTCAGACGGGTCTGACTTGGACATTTTTTTGGTACCGTCGCGCAGGCTCATAATCCGGGCGCCTTCGGCCTGAATGATAGGTTCGGTCAGCGGGAAAAGTTCAATGCCGTAGTCGTTATTGAACTTTTGGGCGATGTCGCGTGTTAGCTCAAGATGCTGTTTCTGGTCTTCGCCCACAGGTACGTGGGTTGCTTTATACAGAAGGATGTCCGCCGCCATAAGGTTTGGGTACACAAACAGGCCAGTTGAGGCGTTTTCGCGGTTTTTGCCAGCTTTATCCTTAAACTGGGTCATGCGGTTTAACCAGCCAATGCGGGCGACACAGTTAAAAATCCATGCAAGTTCGGCATGGCCCGGTACCCGGCTCTGGTTAAAGAGGATAGATTTTTTCGGGTCAACACCGCTCGCAAGATAGGCGGCCGCTGCTTCGCGCACTTGGTCCTTCAGGGCTGCGGGGTCCTGCCACACAGTAATGGCATGCATGTCAACCACACAGTAAATGCACTCATAGCTATCCTGTAGGCGCACCCAGTTTCTGAACGCACCAAGATAGTTACCAAGATGCATATTCCCAGAAGGCTGGGCGCCAGAAAAAACGCGGTTCGTCACGGTATATCTCCATACAGGAACAACTAAAGTCAGTGGGCGTTATGGCAACTGCCCCGGCCCGGGTCAAGCAGGATCAGGCGTTAGGGCGCACAAAACGCTTTAGTTCAGCAGTTGTTAGGGTGCGCAGGACAATATTTACCAGCACGTAAACCAGAATGCCAACCACAATGATGCCAGCAAGCGATGCAACGCGTGTTAAGCCATCTGTCAGGAAAACGGACGCACTTTCACGGGTGATAAAATAAACAGCAATACCCATCACAGCGCTTGAGATAATACATTTGGCCAGGCGGATGAGGGTGATTTTCTCCAGTGTTAAGTGGTTTCGCTTTCTGAGGCCGCCGTATAACAAACCCGCATTTACCCATGCGGCAATCGCGGTTGCGGCAGCTAGGCCGACGTGAGCAAAATACTGGATCAAAATGAAATTCAGTGTGGTGTTAATGATCAGAGACACAATGGCAAAACGCACCGGTGTGCGTGTGTCTTTGCGTGCAAAATAGCCGGGGGTTAGGGCTTTGGCAATAACATAGGCGGGCAGGCCTGCTGCATAAACCATAAGCGCTGCAGCCGTTGCATTTGTATCATGGGCGGTGAAGGCATCTCGCTCGAACAGGGTTGCGAGAATAGGCCCGGCCATAATCGCCAGGGCAATAGCGGAGGGCAGCGTGAGAAACAGGGAAAACTCTATTGCCCGGTTTTGCTGGCCGTTTGCGCCTTTGTGGTCATTGACGGACAGAAGCCTCGAAATGCTGGGTAACAATACGGTACCGACAGCAATACCAATAACGCCGAGCGGTAACTGGCTTAGCCTGTCAGCATAAAATAACCACGAAACCGATCCTTCCGGTAAAAACCGGGCGGCAATCAGCACATCAATTAAAAGATTGATCTGCGTAACGCCGGCACCAATAGCGGCAGGGCCTATGATCCGCAATAGTTCTTTCACGTCAGGTGATAAAGTTGGCCTTGGTAACTTTAATGAAACACCCAGTTTTCGGGCAACGCCGTATAGCCAAATGAGCTGGGCAACACCTGCTGCCGAAACAGCGATAGATAAGGCACGGGCACCGCCTTCTTCTGTTTCGCCGTACAGCAACAGCGAAGATATCATGCATACATTAAGGATAACTGGCGCAAAAGCGGCAGCAGAATAGCGCCCAAAGGCGTTTAACATGCCTGCATAGAAAGAAACGAGCGAGATAAGGGCCAAATAGGGAAAGGTGTAGCGGCCCAGTTCCACCACAAAATTAAACTTGGTGGCATCACCCTCAAAGCCGCCGGTTAGCCCTAACATAAAAGGGGCCATCGCAATTTCCATAATCACCAGAAAAACAAGCAAAACCGGCAATTGCCATGCCAGCACACGCCCGGCAAAAGCTTCGGCGGCAGCTTTGCTTTCGGGGGTAATATCCTTGCCAAGGGCACGGGCAAACAGAGGCACAAACCCCACTGAAAACGCCCCTTCTGCAAAAAGTCGTCTGAAAAAGTTAGGCAGCTTAAAAGCAATAAAAAAGGCATCAGCTGCCATGCCTGCGCCCAGATACCGGGCCATCAGCAAATCACGAATTACACCAAAAACACGGCTGAGAAGTGTATAGCCGCCTACGGTCGAAATACCCTTTAAAAGGCTCATATAACCAGTTCCTGTGGTGCCTTGTCATCGGTGTCAGCACCGGCACTGTTTTTGGGGCGGCCAAAAATGGCTTCGCCGCGCGATGCTTTAAGGAGTTTATCTTCAATATTCCTTAGACGCACCTTGTTGGTAATTTTTTGGCCGATAAGATCCCTGACATAAAAGACGTCAATTGCTCTTTCGCCGTACGTGGCAACATGCGCCGAAAATATGGAAAGTTTAAGGCCGTATAAAGCATACGCCAGATCATAAAGAAGCCCGGGCCTGTCCTTTGCATTCACCTCTATAACGGTGGACCAATTTGAGGCTTTATTATCAATCAGCACAACGGGTTCAATTTCAAAAGCAGCATCTTTATTGCCGTAGATACGCTTGTTTTTCAGGCGTTCTTTTGGTTTTACGTTGCCCTTCAGGGTTTCCAGTATGGTTTCTTCAAGCCGACCCAGTTTTTCTTTGCTGTTAAATGTATCGCCGTCTTCATCGTGAACAACAAAGTTATCGACCGCTAAGCCGTCGCGGGATGTATGGATTTTAGCGCCCATGATGGTGGCACCGGCAACACCGAGGGCGCCCACAATACGGGCAAACATACCGGGGTGATCTTCGGTATAAACCGCGACGTTTGTCATGTCCTGAAAGGTTTCAATGCGCGCGGAAACGCCGAGCAGGTCGCTTGTGGCATCTGTTGCGCGTATAAGTTCTGCGTCTTGTACCAGTGTGTCGTGGTCTTCCGCAATCCAGTAGGCGTCATTCATGCGGGTATAATGTTTATCAAGATCAACGGCACCCCATGCCTTGAGGGTTTCGCCGAGGGCGTCTTTTTTCATTTGCACACGTTCACTGCGCCCGCGTGTTGCGTGACCGGCCATCAGCACCTCTTCTGCAGCGCGGTATAATTCGCGCAGCAACTGGCCTTTCCAGCCGTTCCAGATGCCGGGGCCTACAGCCCTAATGTCTACAACAGTTAAGATCAGCAGAAGCCTAAGCCGTTCCGGGCTTTTCACCAGTTCACAAAAATCTACAATTGTTTTGTGGTCAGACAGGTCACGCTTGAAAGCCGTATTGCTCATCAGCAGGTGCCAGCGAACCAGCCATGCAACGGTTTCTGTTTCAGCCGGTTTTAAACCGAGACGGGGGCAAACAGCATGGGCTACTTCAGCGCCAAGTTCAGAATGGTCGCCGCCGCGGCCTTTGGCAATGTCGTGCAGGAGAACCGCAACATACAGCACCCGGCGCGAGATAATTTTTTGAATGACTTCAGAAGCAAGCGGGTGGTCTTTTTCAAGCTGCCCGGCTTCAATTTTAGACAGGAGACCAATCGCCCGTATTGTATGTTCGTCCACTGTATAGTGGTGGTACATATCATACTGCATCTGGGCAACCACTCGGCCAAAATCAGGCAAAAAGCGCCCAAAAACGCCAGCTTCATTCATGCGGCGCAGGTTTATTTCGCCTTCTTTCATCGAGGTTAAAATGGCGAGAAAGTCTTCATTAACCTCTGGGTCGCGGCGCACTTTTTGCGTGATGCGCCCAAGGTTATGCTGAATGATGCGCAGGGCATCGGGGTGAATATCCAGCCCTTTATCATCGGCAAGCCGGAAAATTTTAACCATGAGGCCGGGGTTGGTTTTGATGTCATCTTCTTTCAAAAGGGTAAGCCGGCCACCTTCAAGTGCAAATTCCTTCAGCTTTTTGGTTCTGCGAAATCTGGAAAAGAAAGTTTTTTGTTGCCGTGCCTCAAGGACGGCACAGAAAATTCGGGTCAGGTCGCCCACCTGTTTTGCCACCAAAAAATAGTGCTTCATAAAGCGTTCTACATCGCTTAGGCCGGGATGGTCTTTATATTTCAAAACATCGGCAAGTTGGCGCTGCATGTCAAATGTCAGGCGTTCTTCGGCGCGGTCTGCCAAAAAATGCAAGGCCACCCTTACTGTCCAGAGAAAAGCTTCAGCCTTTTTGAATTGCTGGTTTTCTTCATCTGTCAGAATTTCAGGATCAACGGCTTGTGTGCGGTTTACGCCGTATAGATAGCGGGCAATCCACCACATGGTTTGCAGGTCACGCAGCCCGCCCTTGCCTTCCTTGATATTAGGTTCAACCACATAGCGGCTATCACCAAGGCGCTGGTGCCGTTTATCGCGTTCTTCCAGTTTCTGTTCAACAAATTCAGCACCAGAGGTGGAAATAACGCGGCGTACAAAACGCTTCACCGCTTCATCGTACAGGGCTTTGTCACCCCAAAGATAGCGCGATTCCAGCAAGGCGGTTCTGATCGTAAGGTCTTCTTTTGCGAGCCGGGCGCATTCTTCACCTGTGCGGGTTGCGTGGCCTATTTTTAAACCCAGATCCCACAATACATAGAGCATGAATTCTACAACATTTTCTGCCCAAGGGGTTGATTTGTAAGGAATTAAAAACAGAAGGTCGATGTCTGAATAGGGGGCCAGTTCGCCGCGTCCGTAGCCACCTGTTGCCACAAGGGCAATGCGCTCTGAGGCGGTTGGGTTGGCAACCGGATAAACATAGGTCGTCACAAAATCAAAAATAATACGCAGGGTCTGGTCGGTTACATAACACAGCGAAGCCGCTGCGGTTTGCCCCTTGTCGCCATCATTAAAAAAGCGGGCTTTAACACCTTCCCACCCGTGCTGATAAGCAGGCTTTAGCATTTTGACCAGCTCAAGCTGCCACTTGTCACGCGGGTGTGTTTCCACCAACTGCTCAAGTTCTGTTACCAGCTGCTTGCGGTTTATAAGGTCTTTGCGGTTTCGAATATTTGACATAGGTGTCGCTTTTCCGTTTATCGCTTTTCAGCTGTTTCTTTAAGCTTATAAAGTATTTCAAGGGCTTCTTTGGGCGTCAGTTCGTCTGGTGTTACGCCAGCCAGCAGGGCTTCTAGTTCTGAAGGCCCACTATCAATGCTTTCATGTATAGCTGAAACCTGTTGAAACAAGGGTAAATCATGGATTAAGCCGTGGGCTTTGTCACCTTTATCGCTGTTTTCCAGGTGGCCTAATACTTGCCGCGCCCGGTTAATAACGGCGGCGGGAAGGCCCGCAAGCTTTGCAACCTGAATACCGTATGACCTATCAGCGGCCCCTGCCGCCACTTCGTGCAGAAAGACAACGTCGCCTTTCCATTCCCGCACTTTCATGGACCGCAGAGAAACACTGTCTAGCGTTTCTTTCAAGGCTGTAAGCTCGTGATAGTGCGTTGCAAACAGTGCCCGTGACTGGTTTATATTATGCAGATGTTCAACGGCGGCCCATGCAATGGAAAGGCCGTCGTATGTGGCGGTGCCACGCCCAATTTCATCCAGAATGACCAGAGATTTAGGGCCAGCCTGATTAAGAATGGCGGCAGTTTCAACCATTTCTACCATAAAGGTTGACCTGCCGTGTGCCAAATCGTCAGAGGCACCCACGCGGCTAAATAGCCGGTCGACAACACCGATAATGGCACTGTCTGCAGGCACAAAGGCACCCATTTGTGCCATAATGGCAATCAGGGCATTTTGTCTTAGGAACGTACTTTTACCCGCCATGTTGGGGCCGGTAATAAGCCAGAGTCTATCGTCCCCCGACAGGTCACAGTCATTGGAAACAAAGGGTTTGTTGTCATTTTTCATCAGCGCTTTTTCAACAATCGGATGCCGCCCGCCTTTAATATCAAAATTCTGGCTGTCATCCACCTCAGGGCGGACATGGCGGTCTTCTTCTGCAAGCACCGCGCATGCGGTTGCGACATCAAAAAACGCAAGGGCTTCGGCTGATAATAAAATTGTTTCGGACGACTTTAATATGAGGGCTGCCAATTCGGCAAAAAGCTCAGCCTCTAGGGAAAGTGCCCGATCAGCCGCCTCTGAAATTTTGCCTGCGAGCCTTGATAGTTCAGATGTTGAAAACCGGGTTGAACTCGCGAGCGTTTGCCGGTGAATAAAGGTTTCACTTAAAGGGCCGGATAGCATTTTTTCGGCATTTTTGGGTGATACGTCAATATGATAGCCAAGCACATTATTGTGGCGGATTTTGAGGGCGTTTATTTCTGTTTCTGACTGATAGCGCCCTTCAAGGGCTGCAATCAGCCGCCGGCTGTCATCGCGCAGGCTTCTATATTCATCAAGATTACTGTTATAACCTTTGGCAATAAAGCCGCCGTCACGGGCCAACAGCGGTGGCTCGTCCACCAGTGCTTTTTCCAGATGCGCTATAAGTGCACCGTGGTTTCCAAGGTCTTCAAGGGTGTTTTCAATTTGCATTGGCAGGTCTTCAAGGCTGCTTGCTGTGGCCCTAAGCCGAGCCTCTAGTGCTTGGGCGCTTTTTAACCCGGCGCGAATGGCGGCCAGATCGCGGGGGCCGCCGCGCCCAAGCGAAAGCCGTGCGAGCGCCCGCTCTATGTCTGGTGTGTTACCAAGAATGGTGCGGATATCCACACGTAAGGCATTTCTTGCCAGCATATAATCCACACAGTCGAGCCGCTCGTTAATGCGGACCGGGTCTGTAAGTGGGGCCGAAAGGCGTTTGGCGAGCAAACGCGCGCCAGCGCCGGTTACTGTACGGTCTATTGTCGCAAGCAGGCTGCCTGCTGTTTCGCCGTTTTGGGTGCGGACAAGCTCAAGGCTTCTGCGGGTGGCGGCGTCAATCATCATGGTGCTGTCAATTGAAAGCCTGCGCGGGGGGAACAGCTTCGGCAGCTTGCCCTTTTGTGTATCATCCAGATAATATATCAGAGCGCCAGCCGCCGCCAGATCTGCACGGGTAAAAGCGGCAAATCCGTCAAGGGTGGATACATCAAACAGGGTTTTTAGAAACCGTGATCCATAGCTGCTATCAAAATGGCTTGAGCCAAGTGGGCTGATAACTGGTCGCCAATCAAACAAGGCTTGTGCGATGACAGGGTCGTTACTTAAGTCGTCTGGAACAAGTAATTCGCCGGGCTGCAAGCGGGCAAGATCGGCATCAAGGCGGCCATATTTAGTGGGTAGAATGAAAAATTCGCCGGTCGACATGTCTGCAACAGCAAGCGACAGGTCTTTTTGCGCGCGGCCAAGGGCTACCAGATAATTATGGGTTCTGGGGTCGAGCAGGTTTTCTTCTGTAAGGGTGCCGGGGGTGACAAGGCGCACAATTTCTCGCCGAACAACAGATTTTGACCCGCGCTTTTTGGCTTCTGCCGGGTCTTCGGTTTGCTCGCAAACTGCAACTTTGAAGGATTTTTTAATCAGGCGCGACAGGTACATTTCTGAGGCATGCACGGGCACGCCAGCCATAGGAATGTCTTCACCGTTTAATTTCCCGCGTTTGGTAAGGGTGATATCAAGCGCGCGGGATGCTTTTTCGGCATCATCAAAAAACAGCTCGTAAAAGTCCCCCATGCGGTAAAATAAAAGGCTCTCCGGGCATGTTGCCTTAATCTCAAGATACTGGGCCATCATGGGGGTTACGGCAGGGTCAGCTGCCATTTTCACCCATTTGTTTTCGGGCGTTTCGGGCGCCGTTGTTATGTCAGCGGTGTTCACTGTCGTGGATTGTGGTTGGACGGTGCTAGATGACATTTTTTTTAAAAACCTGAATTTATGCAGTTAAATTTTATTTGTGTGTGGCTTTATGCCATAATTTACGGCATAGATACCTCGCTTTTAGAGCATTATGCCGCTCACGGCTACAAGAAGAAAAAAAGGATAATAAATGTCCAATAGCTCGTCCAAATTTACGGATGTGGAAGCACTACGATTCCATTCTGCCGGTCGCCCCGGTAAATTGGAAATTACCCCATCCAAACCTATGGCAACACAGCGGGACCTGTCACTTGCCTATAGCCCTGGTGTTGCAGTGCCAGTTCTTAAAATTGCAGAAGACCCTGATACAGCTTACGATTATACCACCAAAGGGAATTTGGTGGCGGTTATTTCAAATGGTACTGCCATTCTTGGCCTTGGCAATCTTGGTGCACAAGCATCAAAGCCGGTGATGGAAGGCAAGGCCGTTCTGTTCAAGCGGTTTGCAGATGTTGATTCGATTGATCTCGAAGTTGACAGTGAAGATATTGATGAGTTTGTAAACTGCGTCAAGCTTCTAGGCCCCAGCTTTGGGGGTATTAATCTGGAAGATATTGCAGCACCTGAATGCTTTATTATTGAGCAGCGCCTGCGCGAACTTATGGATATCCCAGTATTCCACGATGATCAGCACGGTACCGCTATTATTACGGCAGCAGGTTTTATCAATGCTCTTGATATTACAGGCCGCAATATACTGGATACCAAAGTGGTTGCCGTTGGTGCAGGTGCTGCCTGTATCGCCTGTATCGAACTTATCAAATCTATGGGCCTGCCGCACGAAAATGTAACAATGGTAGACCGTACCGGCGTTATTTATCAGGGCCGCGAAGAAAGCATGAACCAGTGGAAATCTGCCCATGCGATCGATACACCACACCGTACCCTTGCGGAAGCAATTGTAGGGGCTGATGTTGTTCTGGGTCTGGCGGGGCCTGGTGCCATTACAAAGGATATGGTTGCCAGCATGGCGGCAAAACCAATTATCTTTGCTATGGCAAACCCTGATCCGGAAATCACACCAGAAGATGTGCGAGAAGTGCGCAGCGATGCCATTATTGCAACCGGGCGCTCGGATTACCCTAATCAGGTAAACAACGTTCTTGGGTTCCCCTATATTTTCAGGGGTGCGCTTGATGTGCGGGCGCGTACGATCAATGAAGAAATGAAAATTGCAGCAGCAAAAGCACTCGCGGCTCTTGCACGCGAAGATGTGCCGGATGAAGTTGCCGCAGCCTACGGCGGTGATCAGCCTCATTATGGGCCTGATTATATTATCCCGGCACCTTTTGACCCGCGCCTGATTAGCCGATTACCCCCTGCTGTGGCGCAAGCTGCAATGGATACGGGTGTTGCCCGTAAGCCAATCGCAGATATGGAAGCCTATGCGGTTGCTCTGTCTTCGCGGCTTGATCCTTCTGCAAGTATGCTTTCGAGCATTTTTGAAGATCTGAAGCGCCGCGCCCCCAAGCGGGTTGTGTTTGCAGAAGCCGAGGAAGAAAAAGTTCTCCGTGCTGCTGTTGGCTTCAAGTCTGGTGGCTACGGAACACCTGTTCTGGTTGGTTACGAGGCGCCTATCCGCGAAAAACTGCGCGAGATGGGTATTGATGACGCTGAGTTCGAAATCAAGAATGCCAGCAATACCAAAAATACATCTGAGTATATCGACTATCTCTATAAGCGGCTTAACCGCAGAGGGTTCTTACTGCGCGATGTGCAGCGCCTTGTAAAACGGGATAGAAACGTTTTTGCAGCATGTATGGTAGCAACGGGTGATGCTGACGCGGTAATAACAGGGGTGACACGGCATTATTGGCGTGCGCTTAAAAACATTAAGCGTGTGATTGATCCGATGCCCGGCCAAATTCCATTTGGTCTTTCCATTGTGATTACAAAAAGCCGCACTGTTTTCATGGCCGATACAACGGTAAATGACAGGCCTGATGCAGAAATGCTGGCTGAAATTGCTATGGGCGCCGCTTATTTTGTGAAGCGTCTTGGTCATGACCCGCGTATTGCCTTCCTGTCGTTCTCAAACTTTGGTAACCCGCCATCTGATAAAACACATCATATTCAGAAGGCTGTTTCCATTCTTGAAAAACGTGATGTTGATTTCGAGTTTGAAGGGGAAATGCAGGCTGATGTTGCCCTGAATAAAGACCTGATGAAACAGTATCCTTTCATGCGGTTATCAGGCCCTGCGAACGTGCTTATTATGCCAGCGCTTCATTCAGCAAATATTAGCTTTAAATTGCTTGCCGAACTGGGCGGTGGCCGGGTTATTGGCCCTGTTTTGCTTGGCATGAGCAACTCTATTCAGGTAGCCCGCATGACAGCATCAGCCTCTGATCTGGTGAATATGGCGGCCCTTGCAGCGAGTAATGCACATGCGATTGATCAGTTTAAAGCTGAGATGCAAAAAGACGATTAAGAAGCGTTAAGCGATTAAAATTGTGGGATGGGTCTGACGCGTGCGTTAGGCCCATTCTTTTATTTTGCGGTATAGCGTTGAGGGGTTCAGCCCCAGTTTTACTGCCGCCATTCTTACTTTTCCGTTACACAGCGCTATTGTGTGTTCAATGATCCTGCGCTCCTGAACAGCAAAGGGTTCTATGGTATCAGGCTGTGTTTTGGATATGGGGGGCGGGTATAGTGAAGGGGCTTTTTGCGCTTGCCTCTGTATAGTGGCGGGGGACTGTCCCATAAGGCGCTCTAGCATTGCAGCACTTAGGCGCGGGCCATCATTTAATACCACTGCGCTTTGTATAACGTTGCCAAGTTCGCGCACATTACCCGGCCAGCTATGGGCCAGAAGACGGGCTTCGGCGGCGGGCTCAATAATGGTGAAGGTTTTGCCCTCTTCTTTTGAAAAGCCCGCAAGCAGGTGTTTTGCAAGAGTGACAACATCTTTGCCGCGCTCGCGGAGCGGTGGCAGGTGAATAGGAATAACATGCAGCCTGTAATACAGGTCCTCCCGGAAGCGGCCTGAGGCTACTTCTTCCCACGGGATACGGTTGGTTGCACAAACAAAGCGCACATTAACCGGTACAGCAATATTGCTACCAACCGGCACAACCTCACCAGTTTGGACAAACCGTAATAGCTTTGCTTGAAGATCAAGCGGCATTTCACAAATTTCATCCAGAAACAAAGTGCCGCCATGGGCGCTGACAGCCGCACCGTCACGGTCGGCAACCGCACCGGTAAAGGCGCCTTTTTTGTGGCCAAAAATCTCGCTTTCGATAAGATTTTCAGGAATGGCAGCGCAGTTTAAGGCGACAAACTTTTTGCTGTTTCTGGGGCTCATCTGGTGAATGGCTTCAGCGCACAGTTCTTTCCCTGTGCCAGATTCCCCCATAATAAAGACACTGGCTTTTGAGGGAGCACAGTCTTCGATCATGCGGTAAACAGCCTGCATGGCTTGGCTTTCGCCAATAAATTTGTCAAACTTGCGCGAATTACGGCCTTCAAACTGTTGCACCAAATTGGCGAGCCGGTGCATTTCAAGGGCATTTTTAACGGTAATGGTGATCCGGTCAGCGGTGAAGGGCTTGAGCAGAAAGTCATCAGCCCCTTCGCGCATGGCTTCAACCGCAACGGCGACAGAGCCATGCGCGGTTACTACAATAACGCGGGTGTCCCGCTTTGCCGCCTTAAGCTGCTTCAGAATGGTAATACCTTCCATATCTGGCAGTTTAAGGTCAAGTAGCACAACAGTGGGCGACTTTTCTGCAATGAGCTTCAGCGCGTCTGCACCGGTTTCAGCAATTTCAATAGGGACATCAAGGATACGCAAATATTCACGGTAGGTTAAAGCCAGCGTTGGGCTGTCTTCAACAATCAGGATGTTTGGTTTTATTGCAGTGGGTAAAAGTGCCATGGGTACCTATTGTGTTGTTATGGCTTATTGGTACTCTTTGTTGCAAAAAGAGACAAGTCTTTCGATTTTATGAAAATGCAATCTAGTTAGTGACGATTGTTTTACCATCGGTTGGTATAGTCAGGGCCTGAATCGGCACAGGCAGGTGAACATCATGCCCAAAATGCATGCAAACGAACATTCCAATCCCCCATCAGGTACCCATGATGTGAGGCATTATAAAAGGCGCTCTGTGCTTTGGCCTGCGCGGCTTATTGTGGGCAAGCATATTATAGCCTGTCAGATTTGGAATTTATCCCTTGGCGGCGCCCGTATTCGGGTCGATCTTCCGCTTAAAGAAGGGACAGCCTTGGTGCTGTCAGTGATCGGCCGGGGTGATATTCAGGCGCGGGTTGTGTGGGTAGAGGACGAGGCAACAGGCCTCGCATTTGATACACCCGCAGATAAAGTGAAGGTCATGTTTAGCGACCGGCTTCACATTTTGGGTCTTGACGCAGACTAGGTCTTGTCGTCATACCCGTTTCATGGAAAATAGACTTAAAACCAGCCTTTGGGTTGAAGCCCATGTGCGTAGCTGTTTTATTGCAGATATGCCTGCTTTTGTTGTGGCGCGCGGCGACAGCGACAGAGGCGGTGTGCTTTTGAAAATAAACCGGTTTAGCGCGGGGATAAGCCTGTTTGAACAAGCGCTTGATTTTGACGGCAATAAAGTATGGCGTACTGTAGCAGAGTTTTCAGGCACGGATGAACGCGGTGCAGACCTGCGGATTGCAAAAAAACGGGGTTTTGATGCGGATTTATGGGTGCTTGAAATTGAAGACCATAAAGCCCTATATCAGCCAGATGCACCGATAACTGATATGTGATAGCCTTAAATACTTGACCTTATGCTCGCTGCTTCATAGGTAAGTCTTTTAATAACCCTTGTGTCGGAATACGAATGAGCAAGCTTGAAATTATCAATGTACCGGATCCGTTACTCAGGACCACGTCACAGCCTGTTGGTCAGGTTGATGATGATTTGCGCCGCCTGATGGATAATATGCTGGAAACAATGTATGCGGCACCGGGTATTGGCCTTGCGGCCATTCAGGTTGCTGTGCCAAAACGCCTGCTTGTGATGGATACCGACGGCGGTGAAGAAGAGCAGAAGCCGCTTTTTCTGGTGAACCCTGAAATCATCTGGGAATCACCAGAATTTAATATCTATAACGAGGGCTGCCTTTCTGTGCCGGAACACTATGCAGAAGTTGAACGGCCTGCCGCGGTTAAGGTGCGCTATATTGACTATCACGGCGAGCAGCAGGAAAGGTTGATGGAAGGCCTTGCTGCAACATGTGTTCAACACGAAATTGACCATTTGGACGGCGTTGTTTTTATTGATTATTTATCCAAATTAAAGCGGAATATGATTATTAGAAAAGTTCAAAAGGCCACAAAAGATACACAGATTTTGTAGAAAGACCTCCTATGCGTCTCGCCTTTATGGGCACTCCGGATTTTGCCGTACCAACACTTGAGGCGCTGATTAGCGCCGGGCATGATATTGCGGCGGTCTATACCCAGCCGCCGCGCCCGGCTGGCCGCGGTAAAAAGGACCGTAAAAGCGCAGTTCACCTCGCAGCAGAGCAGGCCGGGCTAGAGGTTTGCACACCGCCTAGTATGAAAGATGAGGCTGCCCAGCAAGCCTTTGCTGCCTTAAATCTTGATGCTGCTGTTGTGGTTGCATACGGGCAACTGCTGCCTGTTACCGTTTTAAACGCGCCAAAGTTTGGCTGCCTTAACGTGCATGCATCTTTGCTGCCCCGATGGCGCGGTGCTGCCCCTATCCACCGGGCGATTATGGCTGGCGACACAGAAACCGGCGTTTGCATCATGCAAATGGAAGCAGGCCTTGATACTGGCCCCGTTATATGCCGTGCCGTAACACCGATTAAGAGTGTGGATACAACGGCAAGCCTACATGATACGCTGGCGGAGCAAGGCGCGGCGCTTATTAATGAAGCACTGGAAGGTTTTGCTGCGGGCAAGCTTGTGCCTATAGCCCAAGCGGAGGAAGGCGTTACCTATGCGCGGAAAATTGAAAAATCAGAAGCTAAAATAGACTGGTCTTTAACCGCAGACGAAATTGACCGTCAGGTGCGCGGGCTTTTTCCGTTTCCGGGCGCATGGACAGATATTGCGGGCGAACGCGTAAAAATATTGTCTGGAACGACTTATGACAAAACTGGCACGCCAGGGACAAGCCTTGATGACCAGTTGCTCATTGCGTGTGGCAAGGGGGCATACCGGGTTGATAGGGCACAGAGGGCGGGCAAAGGCCCCGTGAAAACGGCCGACCTGCTCAGGGGATTTCCGGTGCCATCTGGCAGTGTGATAGGATAAGACCATGCAGCGTTTTCGGTTGCTTGTTGAATATGATGGTCGCCCATTCAGTGGCTGGCAACGACAGGCAGGTACGCCGTCAGTGCAGGAAACGCTGGAAGAGGCCGCCCGAAAAATTGCCCCACATGAAAGAATTGTTGTTCATGGTTCAGGCAGGACGGATGCAGGTGTTCATGCGCGGGGCCAAGTTGCCCATATTGATCTTGAACGTGAAATATCTGCAGATAATCTGCAAGGTGCCTTAAACTACCACACTAAAGGCTGGCCAGTGTCGGTGCTGAAATCAGAAGTTGTTCCAGACAGCTTTCATGCACGGTTTTCTGCGAAGAAGCGCCATTATATATACCGTATTATCAATCGCCGGGCGCGTTTAACATTTGATAAAGGTCTGGCGTGGCATGTTAAAACGCCGTTAGACGCAGACGCGATGCAGGATGCCGCGCAGGTTTTGGTGGGGCAACATGACTTTACAACCTTTAGGCATATCCATTGCCAAGCAAAAAGCCCTGTAAAAACAGTTGATTACATTCATGTTGAAAGACAGGGAGACGAGCTGCTTGTTAAGGTTGGTGCGCTTTCATTTTTACACCACCAGATACGGTCTTTCACCGGTACCTTGCAGCTTGTTGGGCTAGGAAAATGGACAAAAGCAGACCTGAAGGCCGCACTGGAAGCCCGTGACCGCACGGCGCTTGGGTTGAATGCGCCGTCTGACGGCCTATATTTTGACAGGGTTGAATACGACTGTGATCAGGCAGCGGCCCCAACCGGCCCAACCAGCATGGCATAAAGGGCGCTGGCGTCAGAGGTGCCGCGCAGTTTAGCACATGTTTTTTCATCGCGCAGTAAACGCGAAACACGGGCGAGTGCCTTTAGGTGGTCTGCGCCCGCTTCTTCGGGTGCAAGCAGCATAAACACCAGATCAACAGGCCTGTCATCGACCGATTGAAAATCAACCGGGCTTGAAAGCTTGGCAAACATGCCGGTAATAGTGTCAACACCGGCCACACGGGCATGCGGAATAGCAACACCCTTGCCAACACCAGTGCTGCCAAGGCGCTCGCGCTCAAGCAGCTTTTCAAAAACCAGCCTGTCATCAAGCCCGGTTTTTGTAGCCATTTTTCGTGCGAGTGTTTGTATAACGTGTTTCTTGCTGGATGCTTTGAAATCCAAAAGGATACTGTCCGCGTTCAGCAGATCTTCAATCTCCATAGCCCTTTTCTTTCTGCCGGGCCCTTACTGAGGGGCCCGGTTCTTATATCTGGCTATCATACTCTTTTCAAACAGCAAGTTTAATTTGCTGCTGTTTTGGGGCTTATCCAGCCTATGTTCCCATCTGTACGTCGATATACCACTTCAAGGGTATCATTGCGCATGTTGCGAAACATAAAGGCATGTGCATCTGCAAGGTCCATTAGCATAACTGCATCTCCGACACTAACCCGAGGGATTTCTGTCCGGTTTTCAGCAATGATAATGGGCTGATCTTCGTGCCCACCATTTACAGGTTCATCACTCTCTTCGTCTAAGCTTGGCGCGATTGTAATATCATGGGCCAGTTCCATGGCAATATCACGCTGTGATGTTTTGTGGTGGTTCTTAAGGCGTCGTTTGTATCGACGCAACTGTTTTTCTACTTTTTCTGCTGCAAGCTCAAAGGCAGCATAAGGGTCATCGGCTTCGCCGTTGCTTTGGAGATTAACGCCCTGGTTGGCGTGAAACGAGACATGTGTAGTGTATATGTGTCCTTCTTTGGCAAATGTGGCCGTAGCATCAATGGTGCGGCTGAAATATTTATCTGCGACTGCTTCCAGTCGGTCCTCGACATGTGTGGTTAAAGCATCACCAACATTCATTTTCCGTCCAGATACATTGATTTCCATAGGTGCCAGTCTTCCTTTCTCGGCAATCCGGGTGATTGCCAGCCTGTAAAAAAGCCTTGAGGCTTTGATTAACGGCTTATGGGTACCTGCTGTTCCCGTAACAGCACGTCACATGCCGCAACAGCTTTTGCTGCTGTTCTTCAAAGCTTACCACAAAGTATGGTTTAAGTGTGGTTAACAAGTGTTGATTTTTGTCAAAATTATGAAAATAAAGGGTTTTGTGTGAGCTGTTTGCTGTGGGGAAAGCGAAAGTTTAAGCGCGACTCACGAGGACATGTTTTTAAGCCGTCGCCGCTGCACAGAAGATGGTATCCTAAGTGCTTCACGGTATTTGGCAACAGTCCGCCGCGCAATATCAATGCCTTCTGCATTCATCATGACAACCAATTTGTCATCAGACAGGATTTTTTTAGGGTTTTCTGCATCAATCAGTTCCTTAAGCCGGAATTTAACTGATTCGGCAGAATGGGCATCGCCGCCATCAGCCGCAGAAATAGAAGAGGTGAAAAAATACTTCAGTTCAAACATACCACGCGAGCACGACATAAACTTATTATTGGTCACTCTTGATACGGTGGATTCGTGCATATCAATTTCGTCGGCAATATCTTTTAGGGTAAGCGGCTTTAAAAACCGAACACCATGATCAAAAAAGGCGCTTTGGGTTTTAACAATGGCGGTTGCCACTTTTAAAATTGTGCGCGCACGCTGATCGAGGGCTTTTACCAGCCAGTTGGCGTTTGATACACAGTCAGAAATGAAGGCTTTGGCTTCTTTGTTGCCGCCTGAGTCCTTAAGCTCGGTCACATACTGCGAATTAACCAGTACTTTTGGCAGTGTTTCGCTATTGAGTTCAACAATCCAGCTACCAGCCAGATTTTTACGGATAAAGATGTCAGGAATAACAGGCTGTACATCTTCCATGCCGTACATAAGGCCGGGTTTTGGGTTAAGCGCCCTGATTTCGCGGACCATATCTGCGATGTCTTCATTATCAACACCGCAAAGGCGCTTGATGCCTGCCATATCGCGGCGCGCCAGCATATCAAGGTTCTCAACAAGGGCCTGCATCGCGGGGTCGTAGCGATCAAGCTCGCGTAGCTGTATGGCAAGGCATTCAGATAAACTACGGGCAAAAACCCCGGTAGGCTCAAGGGTTTGCAGGGCCAGAAGGACAGATTCAACCTCTTCATAGGTTGCACCCAGTTGGGGTCCAACCTCTGGCAGGGTTTCCGGGTGTATATAGCCCGCTTCATCAACAAGGTCGATCAAGTGAGCGGCAATCAGTTTCTGGCTCGGGTTTTCAAACAGCACGGTCATTTGCCGGGTTAGAAAATCATGCAGGTTTTCTTCACTCTCCAGCGTTTGGTCCAGCCCGCGATCATCCGGTATACCGCCGCCGCTGCCCTTTATGGCACCCATACCGTCATAGCTTAGGCCGCTAGCACCGTTGTCTGATGTCTCAACACGGTCAGAAACCGCGTCGTTATTGTAAATATTGGTGTCAAAATCTGCGTCCAGCGCACTTTCAGTTGAGGAAGAAGTGTCCATGGCGCTTTCTAGGCTTTTGTCTGATGCTATAAGCTCGTCGGGCATATTATCAGCCCCACTTGTATCGCGCAGATTATCGTCGGTTGCTGTGCCGCCGCGCTCCCCACCGTCCTCTGCAATGCCATTTGTGCCGTCTGGCTCCCCTACCTCAAGGATGGGGTTTTTTTCAACTTCTTGGGCTACATAATCCGTGAGTTCCAGATTAGAGAGCTGCAAAAGCTTAATGGCCTGTTGCAGCTGAGGCGTCATCACCAACTGCTGGCTTTGCCTTAAATCTAATCTGGGGGAAAGAGCCATGCCTGTATTCCCTTACAGCCTAAAGCTTTCACCGAGATAGACCCTGCGAACATCCTTGTCTTTCAGGGCATCCTGCGGCGTACCTTCAAACAACACCCGGCCATCATAAATGATAAAGGCCCGGTCAATAATATCGAGTGTTTCCCGTACATTATGGTCCGTGATCAAAACACCAATGCCTCTGTCTTTCAGGTGGTATGTCAGGTCCCTGATGTCAGAAATGGCAATGGGGTCAATGCCGGCAAAGGGTTCATCAAGCAACACAAAATCAGGTTTTGCGGCAAGGGCACGGGCAATTTCGCAGCGTCTGCGTTCGCCGCCAGAGAGCGCAAGGGCTGGCGTGTTCCTGAGGTGCGTGATTGAAAATTCTTCGAGCAGTGTTTCCAGTCTGTCTTCGCGGGTAGATTTATCAGGCTCTGCCACCTCAAGAACTGCACGAATATTATCAGATACACTAAGGCCCCTGAAAATTGATGTTTCCTGCGGCAGGTACCCAATGCCAAGCCGGGCGCGGCGGTACATAGGCAGGTGGGTAATATCGTTACCGTCCAGTTCTATGCGGCCCTGATCAGGGGCAATAAGGCCGGTGATGCTATAAAAACAGGTGGTTTTCCCAGCGCCGTTTGGCCCTAAAAGCCCAACAACCTGCCCGCGTTTTACCGTGAGAGACACATCTCTGAGGACGGGGCGGCCGCTATAAGATTTTGCAATCCCCCGCACTGCCAGACCGCCAGTATCGGTAGTTTGTTTTTTTGTGTCTTGTACGTTCATTACTGACCCCGTTACGCTAAACAAGCATAAAGCGCTGCAAAATGGCTTATTTGGCTCATTTTATGCATAAGCTTTATCAATAAATAGTGAACAAACAAGGTATTCTTAAGAAAAATCTAAAAATTTTTCTGTTTACATAAACATTTACCGGGCTTTTTAAATAAAAAATAGACCGGTAACCGGTTGATTATTTTAGGTCTTGATGAATTTTTTGGTTCTCTGTAGCCCAAATGGCTGTGCATTTTTCATTGATAGTCTGCAGGGCGGGCTCTTTGTCTAGAAGAGTGATAATATCCTGCCAACGAGCTTTTGCTGCGCCTTTTCCCAAGCGGTTATATATTTCTACCAGAAATTGATAATCTTCAGGATAATCAAGAACCCACCTATATTGGTGGCCAAGCGGGCGGCCTTTTGGCGCAAAATGGTGGAACATTTTTAACCCGGTCTGGCGCTTCATCCACAGCGTTACATGCTCGCGTTCACCATCAAGGGTGGCATTTTTATAAGCTTGCTCTAATAGGTCAAAACTGAATAGTTCACAGTCAAGCCCGTGTGGCCAATCGGCATTTGCGCCAAAGGTGCAGCCTGATGCGAGCGTGCCTTGAATAAGGTTTTCGGCAACATCCGGGTCAAAAAGCGGGCAATCAGAGGTGACTCGCATAACCCATTGAGCTTCCTCTATTTTTGCGGCCCCGTAATAGCGCGACAGCACGTCATTTTCGCTGCCCTTAAATATTTTTGCACCCGCCTGCTGTGCAATTTCATAAACCGGCGCTTCAAAAGGGTCATCAATGCCCGCACACACAACAGAGTGAACAGAGGGTATGGCCAAACAGCGCTTCAGGACATGAGCAAGAGCGGGTTTGTCGCCGAGCGGTTTCAAAATTTTATCGGGCAGGCGCGAGGAACGTCGTCTGGCTTGCACAATACAGACTATTTTCTCGCTCATATATATGCTTATCCTGCTGTGAAGGACCAATATTTTGCCAATGTTGGCGAAATCATGTTTTATGTCAATGGTTCAGGTGTGGTGTGCTGTGTTGTTTGGGGCGATAACTGGTTTATGAAAAACAAAAAAATTGCAGTTATTAACACGGCCAATCGGCCTTGGGCGGTTATCGATACACCTGTTTTGATGGCGACGTGTGCTAACGCAGTGGTAAAAGAATTCTATTTTTCGCCTTCAGGCCGGGCGTTTGAAGTGTCTGATCTAGGGATAGACCAAACTGTTGCCGTTATGGACGGGGAGCAGGCTTTATACGCGGCGCTCAAGGCTTTTAACCCTGATATTCTATATCTAAGGGTCGCGCCCCATACCCGCTCGGAATATTTGTATAGTTGTTTGCGGCAGCAGGTATCTGCGGCAAAGCTATTTGTTGAGTTTTACGATCTAAGCCTGCTTTTTACCCGTGATGCTGTTGGGTATATATACGGGAATGACGCTGCAAAAGTGGCTACGGCCAGCTGTCGGGCAGCGCTAGAGGGTGCAGACGGCCTTATCGTAAAGATGGGCGGCAAGGCTTTTCAAGACTGGGCGGCGGGCTGCAAGGCGCCGATCATCTCTGTTTTCCCCGCACTTGAGGGTGGGGAAAAAGCGAATGGACAGAGGGCAGACAAAACGGGCGTGCGCAAACTGCTTTATGCGGGCTCAGCAAGTGCCCGGGAACTAAACCCTGATAGCGGCAAAACAGACGGCGCTAATCTGGTCCGGTATTTTGATGCCATCGCCGCAGATAAAAGCCTGTCCCTTGATATTTATAATGCCGCGCACAGCCTGCCGCATGAAGATGTCTCGGTAAAGTTTGCCGCTTTGATAGAGAGATATGGGGCGCAGCAAAATGTTCACTATCACCGCGCCAGTCCCCGGCAGTATATTAGCGATAAGGCGGCGGGATATGATTTAGGGCTGTGCTGTGCACACTACCGGGATGACACCGTTATGGATGTAACCCGCTTTGGATTGCCTAACCGCATGATGACATATGTGGATGCAGGCTTACCGGTTATTATTGATGATGCGTTTGCATTTGCGGCTGACCTTATAAGCCGTTTTGGGGCGGGGGCTGTGGTTCCGGCGGGTAATATGGCTGTGTTTCTGGAAACCATCAAGGGTTTGAACCTGCTAGAGGCTAAAGCCGGTGTTAGGGCGCTAAAGCATTATATGCAGACAGAAAACACCCAAAACCTTGCCGCGCTCAAGGCCATGCTTATGGGATAAGTAAGTGTAATCTTTCGTTGAATACTTTCTGTATTTCAGCCATTGTCACCAGATCCTTCTGACATCAAAAAAGAGCCTCTCATGTCGCACGCAAAAACATTTTTCACGGAAGCTGCCAAAATCTGTGAAGATATTGACGTTACCAAAATAGACCAAATGGCTACCGAACTGGCACAGGTGCGCACAAACGGTGGGCGGCTTTTCTTTTTGGGGGTGGGCGGCAGTGCTGCAAACTGCGCCCATGCGGTGAATGATTTCAGGAAACTGTGCGGCATTGAAACCTATGCCCCCACAGATAATGTGTCAGAACTGACGGCCCGCACAAACGACGAGGGCTGGGATACGGTTTTTTCAGGCTGGCTTAAAACCAGTAGACTATCGAACAAAGATGCGGTTTTTGTCCTGTCCGTTGGTGGTGGCAATGCTGAAAAAAATGTCAGCACCAATATTATTAAGGCGCTTGAAGTGGCACAGGATGTGGGCGCTAAAATTTTCGGTATCGTTAGCCGGGATGGCGGCTATACGGCATCTGTGGGCGATCATGTTGTGATTATACCAACGGTACATGCCGATAGGGTTACACCGCACGCAGAAGGGTTTCAGGCGGTTGTGTGGCACTGTCTGGTGTCAAACCCGGTTTTGCAAACAATGGCAACAAAGTGGTAACCACACCCAACCGGTACTTGTTCGAAACAGGGGGCTGTTATGAATCGGGCGGTGTTTCTTGACAGGGACGGTGTGTTAAACCGTGCTTTTGTGCGCGGCGGTAAATCGTACCCGCCGGCAACCCTGCATGAATTTGAGCTGCTAGAGGGGGTGGCTGAGGCATGCAGCGCGTTAAAAAGTGCAGGCTTTAAGTTGATTGTGGTGACAAACCAGCCCGATGTAGCAACCGGCAAGCAAACGCGGGCAGTGGTGGAAAAAATGCATGCCAAGCTTACAGCGCTTGTACCCATTGATGATATTTTTGTGTGCTACCATGTGGACGCTGACATCTGCGCCTGCCGCAAGCCTGCGCCAGGTATGATACTGGAGGCGGCGAAACGGCATGATATTGACCTTGCCAGCAGTTATCTGGTGGGCGACAGGTGGCGTGATATTGAAGCTGGCGTAAGGGCTGGGTGTCAGGCTATTTTTATTGAGTATGGCTATGCTGAAAAAGCGGCAGAGGGTTATGTTCTGGCAACGGGCAGTTTGAAACAGGCAAGTGATTTTATATGTAACAACGAGGCTGGCATAAAGTAGCGCTCGTGTTGATATTTTAAGTTGGCCACATTATTGCTTTAGCAGTAACAAAAAGGCATGCTGCGGATATTAGGGACTATGCCCTAATCGGGGAATGCGGCCTGTAACTTGCTGAAATACAAAGATTTTGGCCATAAAGAGGACCGGGAAAAAATGACAGTATGTAATCTGAAGGTGAAAATTTTTGCCGATGGCGCGGATTTTGATGATATCTGCATGCTGAATAAAAACCCGCGTATTGAGGGGTTTACCACAAACCCAACCCTTATGCGGCAGGCCGGTGTCAGCGATTATGAAGCTTTTGCTCATAAGGTTTTAGCCGTTGCAACAGACAAGCCGGTTTCGTTCGAAGTTTTTGCAGATGATTTGCCCAGTATGGAGGCACAGGCACGCGAGATTGCATCGTGGGGCCAGAATGTGAATGTAAAAATTCCGGTTACCACCACAAAAGGCGAATTTACCGGCCCTATTTTAAAGCGCCTGACAGCAGACGGTGTGCAGGTGAATGTGACCGCTCTTATGACGGTTGATCAGGTGCGTGCTGTGGCAGCGGTGCTTTCGCCGACAACACCGGCGATCGTTTCCGTTTTTGCGGGCCGTATTGCAGATACGGGGCTTGATCCGGTGCCCTATATGCAGGAAGCGGCCACTGTTTTGGCGGCCCTCCCTAAGGCAGATCTCTTGTGGGCAAGCCCCCGCGAAGTGCTGAATATTTATCAGGCAGATGCTGTTGGCTGTGGTATTATCACCGTCACGCACAGCCTGTTGAAGAAGCTGGATTTATACGGCAAGGATCTGGTGGAATATTCCCTTGAAACCGTTGCCATGTTCTATAATGACGCCAGTGCAGCGACCTATCAGATCAGGGTGAAGGCACCCAAAGACTGCGAAGTTGCGTAAGCAGGCTTCCGGCATTTTTTATCACGTTACTAAAAGCGAGCGATTTATGGCATTGAAGTTTGAAACTGTCCTCATCACAGGCGGCGCAGGATATTGTGGCAGTGTGCTTGTTCCCCAACTGCTGGAAATGGGGCACAAGGTTATTGTCTACGATATTATGTATTACGGTGACACGCACCTGCCAAAGGGCCATGAAAACCTGAAAGTCATAAAAGGGGATATCCGGGATACGGCCTCGCTTGCCGCCGCCATGGCTGGTGTGGACGCGGTTATCAGCCTTGCCTGCATCTCAAATGATGCCAGTTTTGTGCTGGATGAAGACCTTTCCACGTCCGTTAACTTAAACGCATTTGAGCCTATGGTTGCTGCCGCGAAAAATGCGGGCGTAAAACGCTTTATCTATGCTTCTTCAAGCTCTGTTTACGGTGTGTCTGACGAACCGGATGTAAAAGAAGATCACCCGCTGGTGCCGCTGACACTCTATAATAAATACAAGGGCATGTGCGAACCGGTCCTGAAAAAATACACCGACGATACTTTTGTCGGGGTTATTTTCCGGCCTGCAACAGTTTGTGGCTACGGCCCGCGTCAAAGGTTGGATGTGTCCGTAAACATTCTCACAAACCACGCTATTAATAACCGTAAAATTCTGGTGTTTGGTGGGTCGCAGTTGCGACCAAACCTGCATATTCAGGATTATGTCGACCTGTGTAAGGCATTTTTGGTAGCAGACGACAGCATCATCGCCGATGAAACCTTCAATTGCGGTTATGAAAATATGAGCATGATGGAAATTGCCCATTCAGTGAAGCGTGTTGTGCAGCAGGAATTCCCCGAGCTCGGCGAAATCGAGATTGAAACCCAGCCAACAGACGATATTCGCTCGTACCACATTAATTCTGACAAGATCAAAAAGGTACTTGGCTTTGCGCCTAAATATTCGGTGGATGATGCCGTGCGCAGCCTGTGTGTTGCTTTCCGTGAAGGAAAATTGCCCAACAGCTTTGAGGATGATAAATATTTTAATGTGCGCACCATGCAGCGCATTGGGGCGCGTTAATGGGCAAGCCGCTGGCCATCGTAACCGGAGGGTGTGGTTTTATTGGCAGCCATATGGTGGATGTGCTGGTTGACAAGGGCTTTGCAGTGCATGTGGTTGATAGCCTGGTCGGGGGGCGCGAGGCAAACATTGCGCGCCACAGTGCAAACAGCGATGTGCGTTTCTTTAAGGAAGATATTCGCGCGCTTGAACCCGGCAATGCAATTTTTGACGGGGCAAAATTTGTTTTTCATTTTGCTGGTATCGGCGACATTGTACCGTCTATTGAGCGTCCGCTTGATTATATGTCTGTCAATGCGCAGGGCACGGTGCAGGTGCTTGAATGTGCCCGCGCCGCAGGCGTTGAAAAGCTGGTTTATGCTGCTTCTTCCTCCTGCTACGGCCTTGCGGCTGTACCAACAGATGAAAGCCATGTGATTGATACCAAATACCCCTATGCCCTTTCGAAATATCAGGGCGAGCAGGCTGTGCTGCACTGGCATAGTGTTTACGGGCTCCCGGTTAATTCTGTTCGCATATTTAATGCTTACGGTACGCGCTCGCGCACATCGGGGGCTTACGGTGCTGTGTTTGGCGTGTTCCTGAAGCAGAAGCTGGCGGGTAAGCCGCTAACAATTGTGGGGGATGGTACCCAATCGCGCGACTTTCTCTATGTAACGGATGTGGCAAAGGCCTTTTATGCGGCGGCGGATACAGACCGTGTCGGCGAAATTTATAACCTCGGGGCCGGTAACCCGCAAACGGTGAATTATCTGGCATCGCTTTTGGGCGGCGAAACGGTTGCCCTGCCAAAGCGCCCGGGCGAACCTGACTGCACATGGGCAGACATTACAAAAATTAAAACAGAATTAGGCTGGAAACCCGAGGTTTCTTTTGAACAAGGTGTTAGCAAAATTCTGGATAATATCGACTATTGGCGTGAAGCCCCTTTGTGGGATGTAGACAGCATTGCGGACGCAACCAAAACATGGTTCCGCTTCATGCAGGAGAAGCAAAATGGATGATGGCAGCCGTAAACTGGTCTCTCCAAAAATTAAAACCAGACAGCAACTGCGTGATCTTATTGGTGCAAGGCCGCGCAGCAAGAAGGTTATTATCTGTCATGGTACGTTTGATGTGGTGCATCCCGGCCATGTGCGGCATTTGCTCTATGCAAAAAGCAAGGCAGATATATTGATCGCCAGCCTGACATGTGACCAGCATGTGACCAAGGCTGATATGCGCCCTTATGTGCCAGAACATCTGCGCGCCATAAATCTGGCCGCTTTTGAAATGGTTGATTATGTCATTATTGATGATAACCCGACGCCGATTGAAACCATTAAGTTTCTAGAGCCTGACTATTTTGCCAAAGGCTATGAATATGTGGCAGGCAATATTCCGCCCAAAACGCAGGAAGAAATGGCGGCCCTCGAGCCTTTTGGCGGTGAAATGATCTTTACCCCCGGCGATATCGTTTATTCATCTTCACGGTTTATAGAATCAGCGCCGCCTAACATTAGCACAGAGAAATTAATGGTGCTGATGCAGGAAGAAAACTTTGACTTTGGCGACATGCGCGCGGCACTTGGCCAGTTTGCTGGCATGAAGGTGCATATCGTGGGCGATACTATTGTCGACAGCTTTACCCGTTGTTCCATGATTGGCGGCATGACCAAAACCCCGACCATGAGTGTCAGGTTTGAGGAAAAGGTTGATTATGTTGGCGGCGCTGGCATTGTTGCAAAACACCTTTGTGCGGCGGGCGCTGATGTCACTTTTTCCACGGTACTTGGGGACGACAATCTAGCGGCTTTTGTGCTCGATGATTTAGAGAAAAGCGGGGTTAACTGCCAGCCTATTATCGACCCGACCCGACCAACGACCAACAAAAATGCTTTTGTTGCCAGCGACTACCGGCTTTTAAAGGTTGATACACTCGATAACCGGTCAATTTCAGATAAGATTGTGAAAAAACTACAGAAGCAAATTGCCAGTGAAAACGCCGCGATTGTTGTTTTTAGTGATTTTCGCCATGGTATTTTTAACAAGCATACGATCGGCGATCTGGTGAGCGCGATACCGGATGGGGCTTACCGCGTGGCTGACAGTCAGGTCGCGAGCCGCTGGGGTAATATTACAGAATTTAAAGGCTTTGACCTGATAACACCAAACGAGCGTGAGGCGCGCTTTGCCCTTGGGGATCAGGATTCGGTCATGCGACCACTGGCAACCGAGCTGTTTAAAAAAGCAGAGTGCAAAACCCTTATCCTGAAACTTGGGGCACGCGGTATTCTGACATACAGAACCCGACCAGAGGGTGACCCGCGCACGATTATCTCTGTTGATAGCTTTGCAGATACGGTGCTTGATGCGGTGGGCGCGGGGGATGCCTTGCTTGCCTATGCTTCCCTTGCCATGGTGGCAACTGGCGGTAATGAAGCGCTTGCTTCTGTGCTGGGTAATATTGCGGCAGGGCTTGAATGCGAATATGACGGCAATGAAACCGTTAAGCCGGGCGCGATACTGGAGCGGCTGGCGCGTATCGAGAACGCAATAAATTATTCAAACAGTTAGCCTGTGGGTGCAGGTTAAGGGGAGAACGTCTGTTGAGGGTGCTGGTATTAGGATTGGGGGTTCAAGGCCATAAACGCCGCGATGTGGCGGGGCCTGACTGTGTGGGCGTTGTGGACCCGGTTAACCCTGATGCTGATTACCGCTCCGTTCAGGATGTACCCCTTGCAGCCTTTGACGCTGCCCTTGTGTGCACCCCTGACGGCGCGAAAATTGAGATTCTCACCTACCTTCTTTCAAACGGCAAACATGTACTGGTGGAAAAGCCTTTGCTGGCTGGCAAAGCGGGTGATCTTGAGGCGCTTCAGGCGCTTTCTAAGGCAAAGAATGTTACCTGCTACACAGCCTATAACCACCGGTTTGAGCCGCATTTTGTGCGTATGAAGCAGGCTATTGAAGACGGTATGCTGGGGCAGGTTTACCGGGCGCGCATGTTTTACGGCAATGGTACGGCGCGGCTTGTCCGTAACTCGGTGTGGCGCGATGAAGGTGCGGGTGTGCTACCCGACCTTGGGTCACATTTGCTTGATACTTTTCTATTCTGGTTTGGCCTGCCGGATACGGGCTTTAAAATGATCAGTGCCAATGCCTTTGAAAACAAGGCGCCTGACCACTGTGTCTTTGGTGCTGTGGGTAAAATAAGCCTCGAGGCAGAAATGACGCTTCTAAGCTGGCGCAACCATTTTACGGCTGATATTTTTGCAGAAAAAGGCAGTGCCCATATTCGGTCCCTGTGCAAATGGGGGCCAAGCAGCTTTACCCTGCGTGACCGCAAGCTTCCAAGTGGTCGACCAGATGAAGATACGGTTACCATAACCCAGCCAGACCCCACATGGCACGCTGAATATGCCCATTTCAAGGAACTGTGCAAAACCGGTGCGGGCAATATTTCAAATGATATATGGATCGAGCAGGAACTGGCCCGCCTGACACACGAGACAAAGGCTATGTGTCCGTGAATGGTGCGCCGACCATAGCCTATGCGGGCATGACCCACTTGGGGCTAAACTCTGCAGTTGCGGCGGCAGCACGGGGTATGCAGGTTACCTGTTTCGACAGAGACGAAGCCGTTATCACCGGCTTAAAGGCCGGCACCACAGCCATTGAGGAACCAGACCTTACGGCGCTGATGGCAAAGCACATGGACCGCCTTCGCTATACCGCCAATCGAGAAGCCCTGGAAGGCTGCGACCTTGTAATAATTGCGCCTGACATTCCAACAGATGATGCTGCAAACAGTGACTTAACGGCACTGCAAAACCTTGTGCAGTTGCTTGATGCTGCTTTGCCTGCGGCTATGCCTTTTATTATCCTAAGCCAGTTACCGCCGGGGTTTAGCCGTGCCCTTATCCTGCAAGAGGGGAGGCCTTATTATTATCAGGTTGAGACGCTTATATTTGGGCAAGCTATTGACCGGGCCTTAAACCCTGAACGTATTATCATTGGCTGTAAAGACCCGTCCGCTCCCTTGCACAAGGCTTACAGGGCATTTCTGGATATGTTCGATTGCCCCTTGTTGCCTATGCGCTATGAAAGCGCGGAACTGGCTAAAATTGCCATTAATTGCTGCCTTGTTTCCTCCATCAGCACGGCAAACACTCTGGCGGAACTCTGCGAAAATATTGGGGCAGACTGGTCAGAAATTGTGCCTGCCCTCAGGCTTGACAGGCGCATTGGCCAATATGCCTACCTATCACCGGGCCTTGGTATTGCAGGGGGTAACCTGGAGCGCGACCTTAACACGGTTGTGCGGTTCGCGGGCCAGCACGGCACGGATGCGGGTGTTGTAAAAGCATGGCAAAAAAACAGCCAGTACCGGCGCGACTGGGTGCTGCGCCTACTGCATGATCAGCTTTTTCCCCTTGTGCCAAACCCTAAAATTGCCATCTGGGGCCTTGCCTACAAGCAGGATACCCATTCGGTTAAAAACTCGCCGTCGCTGGCGCTGCTCGCGCATCTTGGCGGGTTTGATCTTGCGGCGTATGACCCTGTTGTTGCCAATAGTGCCGTGCCTACGATGCAGCTTGCGCCGCAACCAGATGCCTTATCTGCCATAAAAGGCGCTGATATTCTTATTATTATGACACCGTGGGATGTGTTCCGGGCTGTCGCGCCGGCGGCTATCAAGGCAGCTATGGCGGGTTCAATCATTGTCGACCCTTACGGCGTGCTGTGTACAAACGACTGCACAAAAAATGCGCTGCAACACTTTACCCTTGGACGGAAAACACCTCAAACGATAGGATAAAAGATGCTTACCCACATGAATGCTGACTATAAAAAACCTGACCGTGTTGTTCTGCTGGGGGGTAGTGGCTTTGTTGGCAAGGCTGTTTCTGCACTGCTGAAAGAAGAAGCCATTGACGTCGCGTCTTTTTCATCAGCGGATATAGACCTCAGCACAGAGGCAGGCGCCGTTAAGCTTGCAACAGAGTTAAAAGAAGGCGACAGTCTTGTTGTTCTTTCTGCGCTTACACCAGACAAGGGCAAAGGTATTGATACCTTTATGAAAAACCTGCGTATGGTGGAGGGTGTTTGCAGCGCCGTTCAAAAAACCATGCCGGCCCATATTGTCTATTTCAGTTCAGATGCGGTTTATCCGATGACGGAGAACCCGGTTTCAGAAGAGAGCGCTGCCGCACCGGGTGATTTATACGGCGCTATGCATTTGGCGCGGGAAATTATGTTGAAATCTGCGGTGGCCGACAGGCTTTGTATCCTGCGGCCAACCCTTATTTACGGCGCGGGCGACACGCACAGTTCTTACGGCCCTAACAGGTTTCGCCGGGTGGCGGCGGCAGACGGCAAAATCACCATTGGCGGCGAGGGCGAAGAAACCCGCGATCATATTTATGTGGCGGATGTTGCCGCTTTGGTGCGGTTGGTGCTGGGGCATAAAAGTACAGGGCTGTTAAATGTTGCAACCGGTGTTTCAACAGACTTTGGCACCCTTGCCCGCATGGTGGCAGCGCTTTTTGATACAGATGTACCCGTAAAGGGTTCACCGCGCGGCAGTGCCATCACACACCGCAAGTTTGATATAACGGCATGCCGGAAGGCTTTCCCGGCTTTTGCCTTCACACCGCTTGATCAGGGCCTCGCGCTTGCTCAGAAGGATGTTGAATAAAACATGCCGGAATTTAACCTCTTAAAGTCTGTCCCCAGTATCAGGCGCAGCGTGGCGGCGCGCTTGGTGAACAAGGATGTGAACCGGGCAGAGGCACTTAAATTTGGTCAAGCCTATTTTGATGGTCCGCGTGAACAGGGGTACGGTGGTTACACCTATGATGGCCGCTGGAAAGCAGTAGCTGCAACCGCGCGCGACCGGTACGGCCTTAAAGCAGGAATGAAGGTGCTGGATATCGGATGTGCAAAAGGCTTTTTTGTCCACGACCTGATGGAAATGGTGCCGGGGTTGGAGGCTGTGGGCATAGATATTTCCGCCTACGCGCTGGAGCATGCGTTGCACAGTGTGCAGGCACATGTGCAACAGGGTTCGGCAGATAAACTGCCCTTTGCAGATCACAGTTTTGATGCGGTTTTCTCGATTAATACCATCCACAATCTGGACCGCGCCGGGTGCGTTGCAGCGTTACAAGAAATGGTGCGGGTGTGCAAAAACCCGGGCGCGTGTTTTGTGCAGGTGGATGCGTACCGCAATGAAGCAGAACTCACGCTTTTTGAAGCATGGATGCTAACCGCTCAAACATACTGCACACCAGACGAGTGGTACACACTTTTTGCCGAGGCGCGCTATACAGGGGATTATTTCTGGACCATATTGGAATTTGACGAAACAGAATAAGCTGTTAGGCTGGTTTAAAGCACGGCTCAGGGGTTAAAATGACAGACGAAAAAACCAAAGAATCCCAATATAATATTGCGCTTGACTATGCCCGCGCGCGCGGGCTTGAGCAAATGGGCCTGATGACAAGTCAGGCATGGTATGATGACCCGCGCCGCCTCACGTTCACGCTTGCGCGCTATAAATTTGTTTCCAAAATGTTTTCAGGCCGCAAGCATGCGCTTGAGGTTGGCTGTGCTGATGCTTTTGGCACCCGTATTGTGGCGCAAGAAGTAGAAAAAGTAACGGCAACGGATTTTGACCCTGTTTTTATCAAGGATGTGAAAGACCGTATGAGCGATAAATGGCGGTTTGACTGCTTTGTGCATGATATGCTGGCAGACCCAGCACCGGGTGCATATGACTGCATGTATGCCCTTGATGTGCTGGAGCATATTGAAAAGCAGGATGAAGACACGTTTATCAGCAATATGATAGCACCGCTCGACATGGACGGTGTGATCATATTGGGGATGCCGTCGCTGGAAAGCCAAGACTATGCATCGCCTATTAGCAAGGAAGGGCATGTTAATTGCAAGACAATGCCTGACTTTAAAGTGTTGATGGAAAAGTATTTTAAGAACGTGTTTATGTTTTCGATGAATGATGAAGTTGTGCATACGGGGTATCATAAAATGGCTCACTATCTTTTTGCGCTTGGCTGCGGGAAGCGCGCATAATGGCTGATGATACACGCATGCTTGAACGCGCTCTTGCGCCAGACATGGCCTGTTACGGCAAGCACCTTGAAGCCCTTGTCAGGGAAGAAAACCTATACGGCGCCCTTGGCAAAACCGCAGAAAACTTTGATGTTGTGGACCTGCTGCTGGAAATTGCATCCAATTATGTGAATGTTGAAGATTTTGTCACCAGTATCACCTTTGGGCAGGTGCAGGAATGCCTAAAGCCTTATCCACATGCAGGCACCAAAGGCGGCAGACGCC
Organism: Kordiimonas pumila; assembly: GCF_015240255.1. Taxonomy (NCBI): domain Bacteria; kingdom Pseudomonadati; phylum Pseudomonadota; class Alphaproteobacteria; order Kordiimonadales; family Kordiimonadaceae; genus Kordiimonas; species Kordiimonas pumila. The sequence continues at coordinate 472,364 of NZ_CP061205.1, read as the reverse complement.
TTGTTGTGGCACCGTGTTCGCCGCTCTTTACCAAGGTTATGACAGACCTTGCGGGGCATTTTGATCATATCGTTTTTATCGATAAATTCAGAGCGGGTGTAAAAGTTGCCGGTAAAACCATACAATCCGTTGATGCCTACAAGCCAGAAACAGGCGACCTGTGCCTGATTTTAACCCGCAATACCGAGGCCGCCGCCGGGTATGAAAATATGTTTGGGCAGGGTAATTTTATTAATTTCCTGAAAGTGTATATTCTTCTAAAGTTGGCGCATGTAACCGACGGTTTGCCTGCCTTTATGGACAAGGTGCATGCAACGGAAAAACCGATCCTGTTCTCCAGCCCGCGCCCTATGGGCACACTTTCTTCTACTATTCGCGAGCTGGGGCGGCGTGGCTTTTCTCCCTTCTGGCTAGGGTCAGAGGAAGTGAAAGAAGATCATCAGGTGGGGTATTCAACGCCGCGTGTAACGGATGTTGCTTTTGTTGATTATCAGATGGGTGGGTTTATTGATAATCTGCGGGCCTTTATCAATCTGCAGCACGGCACGGTGTTTTTTCATTACGAGGCTATTTACCCGCCAAACTGGGATTTTAACCGTGTTGCCCTGTGTTATGCCGCCACCATTGCCATGATCCGCACCGTTAAGGAAATGCGGGATAGTGAGGCAAAGGGCAAGCTGGCGCTTTACATGTATGACGCGATTAAGCCGGGTGTTAAAAACTATGATCGCGGACCAAGTTGTGGCCGCCTATATAAAACCATGATGCAGGAAGCCGAGGCGATCATTTTTAGCTCATATACCGAGCCATTTGGTGACTTTGTTGAAAATGCTGTCCGCAAAAAGCTGCCACGGGTACACTGCCACCGCTATCAAATTATGCCCAAAAACCGCCAACCGCGCAGAACAGACGCATACCATATTGCGATTATATCTGTGATGCTGGAAGAATTTTGGGAGCCATCGCGCATGGGTGTTGTGCCGTATCTGCGCGACCTTATTCTCGACGGTATGCATATTCACTATTACACAGGCAATGTTGACCATCCAAAGCTTGAGGAATTCCGCCTGTCGTTACCAGAAGATAAACGGCACCAGTTTCAGGCATACCGGCCTATTCACGATCTTGATGAACTGTCAAACGAGCTTAGCCAGTATCATGTGGGCTGGAGTCTGTTTAACATGCAGATTTTCAATGATACTACCACCTATATGGAAGACCAGTTCACTCGGGATGCGATGGAACTGTTTACCCCCACAACACTACCGTCTGTTATATGGACCAGTGCGGCCGCTGGCCTGCCTGTTGTTTGTAACCGCGATATGCGCGGTGTTGTTGATATGTTGCCTGCAGGCATGGCCATTCCGCTAACTTTGTCTGAACTTGGTAACCTGAAAAATATTCTCGACGGTATGGATTGGAAAGCCATTGACGCTATTTCGCTTGAAAGCCTTGATATTGAAAACCAGATTTACAAACTCGCTGATTTTTTAACTGGGTTGAGTGCCTGATATGACCGAAAGCAACATCGCGCCAAAACTGTTAGTGCAGATGCACCGCGAGCTTTTAAGGGTGCGCCACGCCGAACTTGCGCTTGCCGAGCGTTATAAACAGCAGGAAATGCGTACCCCGACCCATTTTGGTGTGGGGCAGGAAGCCGTAGCTGTTGGTGTTTGTGCGGCGCTCAGGAAAGACGATGTAGCTTACAGCCATCACCGGTCGCATAATCATTTTCTGGCAAAAGGTGGCAGCGTGTACCGGCTGGCAGCAGAGCTTTTTGGCCGCGAGACCGGGTGTTCCCGTGGACGTGGGGGGTCTGTTCACCTGACAGATCTATCCGTTGGGTTTGTGGCTTCAAGTGCGATCCTCGGTGAGGCGCTGGCAGCAGCAACAGGGAGTGCGCTTAGTTTTAAAATGGATAAGGCAAACCGGGTATCCACGGCCTTTTTTGGTGACGCAGTGGCGGAAGAAGGCGCTTTTTATGAATGCCTTGGCTATGCCGCGCTTATGAAATTACCGGTTCTTTATGTCTGCGAAAACAATGGTTATGCAACAGAAAGCCCGCTTGCTATTCGCCAGCCAGAAGGTGTTTCCATTACGGGCCGGGTTAAAAGTTTCGGTATCGAAACGTTTTATGTGGACGGCAATGATGTGTGCGCTGTTTACGAAACGGCAGCTAAAGCCGTTGCTTTTGCCCGCGAGCATATGTTGCCTGTGTTTCTGGAATGTACAACATACCGGTGGCTAGAGCATGTTGGCCCCCATTTCGACCACGATCTGGGCCGTACATACCGGGATGAGGCTGAACTGCAAGACTGGCAGCAGAAATGCCCGGTAAGGCGCAGTGAAACAGTCCTTTTGGCGACAGGCTTGGCAACAGAGGCTGAACTGGAAGGCTGGGAAGCTGCCATAAAAGCTGAGATTGAGGCTGATATTGAGCGAGCCTATGCAGACCCGTGGCCAGACCCAAGCCAACTTTTTGATAATGCTTCCTGAAAGTGATGGGCGAGAGAGCAATGCGCATACTAAAATATAAAGAAGCGATCTCTGAAGCCACGGTGCAGGCCATGGAAGCAGATAACAGTATTTTTGTAACTGGTCATGCGGTGGATTATCCGTCTGGCATTTTTGGCTCGACAACAGCGGCGGCAGCGCGCTTCCCCGACAGGGTGTTTGACTGCCCGTCTATGGAAAATGGCTTTGCGGGTATCGCGGTGGGTGCGGCCGCTATGGGCAAGCGCCCGCTTTATGTGTTCCCGCGGGCAGATTTTATGTTTCTGTCGTTCGATAACCTCCTTAATCTAGCGTGCAAATGGCGCTATATGTACGGCGGTAATGCCGGGCGTGTGCCGATTGTGTTTCGGGCTATTGTGGGCAAGGGTTGGGGTCAGGGTGCAACACACTCGCAGAGCCCGCACGCGCCGCTTGCCCACTTTCCGGGGCTGACGGTCGCACTACCAGCAACGCCTGCTGATGCAAAAGGCCTGCTGCTTTCCGCCCTGACAGGGCAAGACCCTGTGGTTATCTTTGAACACCGCGCCCTTTACGACACAGAAGGCCCTGTGGATGAGGCAATGACACCGATCCCGTTTGGCAAAGCGAATATTGTGCGTGAAGGGTCAGATATTACAATAGTGGCAACGTCTTTTATGGTGTCAGAGGCGCTCGTCGCGGCAGAGGAACTGGCGGCGCGCGGGGTGAGCGTGGAAATTATTGATCCGCGCACAGTTAGGCCGCTGGATGAAAAAACCATTCTGGCGTCTGTTAAAAAAACCGGCAGGCTTATTGTGGCAGATACCAGTTGGGAACTATGCGGTTTTACCAGTGAAGTGGCGGCATTGGTTGCAGAAAAAGGTTTTCACCACCTAAAGGCACCGGTGCGGCGGATTGCGCTGGCGAATTGCCCTGCCCCTGTCTCGATGAAGCTTGAAGAAGCATTTTACCCAAAGGCCTCTACGCTTGCGAACGCGGCGCTTCAGCTTTTGGGCAAAGCTTCAACGGATATGGCGCATATTGATCAGGAATCGCTTTTCAAAGGGCCATATTAAGGTTTGACCCTAAAATTTTAGGTCTGGTAGCAGCGTGAGGGGGTTTTGGGGAAAGGCAGGCAGGGCGGAGCCCTGCGGCAAGCATACAACATTGGTTACATAGTCAAGCGTGTAACCATATTCAAACACATCCCACACACTGGCGCCAGCAACTGTGCAATAGAGAGTATAGCCCCTCTGGTTGAGCGCGAGGTACAGGTCTCGCACACCTTTGTGCCAGCTGTCTGACCAGCATTCAAACAGGATAACGGGCTGGTGTTCTGTAATAATAGCAAGGCTGGCCAGCAGTACGTCTGGCTCGCTTCCCTCTACATCAACCTTGATAAAGGTGGGAAATAGCCCTGTTTCATTGCAGATATCAGCAAGGGTTTTTACCGTTACGTCGATTTCGTCAATGGTATTTACAATGTGGCGTTCGGTGTATTCAGCATACAGCGAAGACCCCCCCGCACTTTCTGATACATCAATATAAAATTTTTGCGGGCCGCGCTGTTCGGCCGAGCCAACGGCGCACGGCACTAATTGAACATGGTGATGATCAGCAAAAAGGCTTTGATACAGTTTTTGCATGACCGGGTTTGCTTCAATGCCAATTATGCGGTGGTAGTGCTCTAGCGCTATTGTGGTGGCGCCGCCCCTGTTTGAGCCAATATCAAAAAATACACCGGCTTTTGGGTTTCCATAATGCCGGATGGTGTTGGCAATATAAAACCATTCTTTTGCTTCTTTGAACGGCGCCATAAGCGGGTATGGGTCCCAAAATGTACTAATGCCCATTTGTTCCATATGGCTATAAGGCGCAGTTTTGTTGATCACCAATTTCTCGGAAAACAGCAAGGGGTGCGTGTCAGCATGCCAGATGGCTTTATAGTCAGCAAAGCCAAGAATGGGGGTTTGCTGGGTTTCAAGCTTTGCGCCTATGCCCTTTTCCTGCACAAACCCACCGACCTTAACCCCGGCCTGCTGCAAAAAGCCTGCGAGCAGAACGGTGTAGTTATTCACTTCATACAGATAGACACAGGTGGCTGATTTCAGCGCACTAAGGCTGGTAAGCTCTGTTGAGGCCTGCCTCATTATAGCGCCGCCAGTGTTGTTTCGTCCTGTTGTTCACAGAGGTGGTATGTCGTGTCAAAATGACAGAGGGCATTTTCAAGCTGGGTCAGGATGGGTAGTTCATTTTCATGTGGGTATGTTGCTAAAAGGTAAGGGTAGACCGGGTCGGTATAATGGCGGCCAAACTGCATGAATGAGCCATGATATGTGATGGTTTTTTTGCCAAGGCCGCCAGCAAAACAGGCCTGTGTATTCCTGACGCTGATAACAAAATCAAGGCTTTCTATGAGGGCGGCTGTTCCTTCAATATCATCGAATAAATCAAGATCAGCATACGATATTATCAGATCAGTGCCGTCAGCACGCTTTGGCATGGCCGCGAGTTCATCAGTACAGTCGCCGTACTGAATGTTGACAAACTGGAAGTCGCTCATTTTTTCAAGGAACGGTAATAGCATTTCAAGATCAAAATAACCGCCCTGCCGCTCGCCAGTCATTTTTGAGCTGCGCCAGCTAATGCCAACTTTGGGTTTTGTATTAAGCTTTAAAAGTCGTTCCGCCCAATTTTTTTTAAGGGCAGGGTCAGCTATTAAAAACGGCTTTTTAGCGCGGAAGGTGTCTAGCGAGGGCTTGCTATAGTAAAAAGCGTCGCCGAGGGGGGCAAAAAAATCTACCGGCTCTGTAAGCCAGTCGTAGGCATGATGCCTTTTCAGGTCAATTGTTTCCGCCTTTGCCTTGATCACGTCGACATTTGGCAGGCTACGCTGAACCAGAGAGATAATTTTGGGGTTTACCTCGACAATAACCTTTTTGGCAGTGGCGGCGATATCAGCAACCGCGCTGATAAATGTGATCTGGTCGCCAATGCCTTGCTCTTCCCCGATCAGGATGGTTTTGCCGGTTAGGTCTTCGCCCTTCCACCACGGAATTGTGTGGTCGTATTTAACCGAGGATTTAATTTTTGGATCATGGCGAAAAGCATAATCAGCCCAGCCTTTGCTGTAGTAGCCATCCCAGAAATAACAGGTGGCGCGGTTCACATGGAAGTGTGGGTCTTTGGCATAGCCGCGTTCGGCTTTTTCAAAGGCTTCCGTCCATTTACCGGCGTGCCGTGGCACAGTGCGGGCGATAAAATAGCTAAGGCCAAGGTTGTTCCAGGCATCATAATAGGCAGGCTTCAGGCTTACGGCGCGCTCAAGCGCGTCTATGGCATCTGCCGTTAGCGACATTTGCTGGTAGAGGGTGCCAAGATTGTTCCATAACATGGGGTCACTGTGCATAAGCGGGGCGACATCAGCATAGGCTTGCAGGGCTTCATTATTTCTGCCGGTTAACTGCAAGGCATGGGCACGGTTGAAGGCAATTTCAATGGAATCGGGCTTTAGGCTACTGGCAACATCATACCATTTGATCGCCATGTCGTAAAAATGCATGGCCTTGGACATATTACCAAGCTGGAAGATTGTATCCGGGTCGCCCGGCTTTACCTCCAGGGCGGTTTCAAAGGCGGCAATGGCATCAGAAAACCGGTTTTTTTGTGCGAGCTGTCTTCCCCGGTTATAGAATTTTTTAAAGTCTGCGCGTGCCATTAAATCTGTGTTCCAGCGTTTAGATTAAAATACAGGTGATAGCCTTTCAGGGTCAGGCCGGTGAAACCTCAGGTTCGCTAAAGACTTCTTTCACATAAACCTGTGGATCAAAGGAGCAGATCATCCCCAATGCCTGTGTGCGTGCTGTGGCATATTGTATGGTATCAAAAATATTTTCGGGTAATATTTCTCTGGTAATGGGGATTTGCCGTATAAAGCGCCCCTCTGGGGTGTACATGATACGTCTCACGCCTGCCTTGACGCATTTATCCAGAAAAGTATCGATCTCGGTGCGGGAGGCATTGATGTCATCAACAATATATTTAATCAGCACGTTCATGGCGTTAATCGCCGTATATTTGCTGATTGTGTCCCAGACGGCATCGTAAGCATCTTTGCCTTTTATCAGGATGGGCTCGTTGCTACCTTTTGGCTTGTTAAACTTGACCGCGTTGAAGGTTGAACGTGTGCCAGCATCCACACTGATGCAAAGGTGGGTGCCTTTATTTTCTAGCCCGGTGTCAATTTCAGGTACATGAATCGCTGCATTTGTATTGATGATGTGGCGGCTGCCATGGGCGACAAGTTTTGCGGTTATGGCTTTAAACTCTTTAGAAACGCTTGGGTCGCCGCCCCCCCATGTAATGGTGCCGGTATTTCCTAGCCAGTTGTTTTCCAGCATGGCATCAATGGCGTCTGTAATATAGTAATAATAGGCAGGCATTTCAAAGTTTTGGTGTGTAAGACTGCAATAGGAACACCGGAAATTACAGACACTAAAGCTGTTAATGATCAGGTCATTGAACAGAAATTCTTTTTCCTCGGCTTCTTTTTCAACAAGCTTGGGGCAGCCCGTGCAGCCATTATCTGTGCCGCACATCAACTGGTTTGTAATCTGCGCCCGTTTTGCCAAAATATAGTCAACGGGCAGTTTGCCACCATTAAATTGGCCTATAGCTGTCCAACCTTTGTTCTTACTGTGGGCTGTGCAGCAGAAGGTTAAGCGGTTTTCATGAAAATGTAGGCCGCCTTCCAGCCAGGAGCAGCTTTTATAAGCGCCTTCAGGCATTCGGCTTTGGTGGCTGTCAACTGTTTCACCGACGTTCAGTTCAGGGCTGCCATAGTCGGTCCGACACTGTGCTGCAAGGTCATAACATATAACTGCATCGTCCAGGTTGCTTGCAAGTGTGAGCGCATTTGCTTTTTTATAGAGCGCAATCCCCATAGTTTCGCGGTCAAGTGACGGGTCAATGCCGTATGTTTCAAGCGTTATGAAAAGAGTTGCGATTTCATCCAGATAATGTTTGCAGAGGGTTGCCTCCGGCGCGGGCATATCTGCAGGCATACAGGTTAAAGCGGTTTTAAAACCTTGTTGAGCAAGGTTCAGCTCTCCAATATCAAAGTATGTTACAGCCATATGTGTGTGGGCATAGGCATTATCGGGGTCCAGCTTTAGGGCTGTTTCAAAGGTTTGGAGAGCCAACGCATTCTTTTGCTGAGCGTGATATGTTTCTGCAAGATGAGCATGGGCTTCTGAAAAATGCGGCGTGGCGGCTATTACACGTTTAAAGGTAGCACTGGCTTCTTTCCATTTTTTTTGCACCCTAAGGGTTATGCCAAGCTGCAACTGAATGGATGGGTCAGCTGAGTTTGCAAGAAGGCTTTTAAAGATCCTTTCTGCTTCGGGCAGGCTTTGCTTCTGGGTCATCATTTGCATGCCGCGGGCGAATTCTTGAGTATGGTCAAATGCTTTCATGTTACGCCCTTTTAGGTATGGCTGCTATATTCAGGGTTTCCTGCTCATAGAGTTTTTTGAACTCGAAATAATCACAGCCAATATGCTCATGTTTCACAAGCTGGTTTAGGCAAGGGTAAGCTTTAAGATCATAATAACGGCTGATAAATTTCAGTTGGTCGGCCCATACCGCTTTATCATGTGGCCCTGCGGCTGGGTTCTCAAAAAATATAAGGGGCCGGTATTTTTCGATTATTTTTTCCGAGCTTACTATAATATCGCCGTCAAGGCCCTCTGCATCAATCTTTATAAACCGGGGTTGCAGGTCGCGGCTGATGCAAAAGTTATCGACTGTATCCATGCTAACCTTGTAACTGGGCGTGTCTATTTTTGGCTTTAAAATAGAGCCGTTTGCGCCGTCCATATCATAAAATACCCGCTCGCCCGTTTCAGGCCCAAGGGCAACCTGATGAAGGTCGATATTTTTAGGTAGTGTATAATTTCTTTTCAGGTTTTCATATATTTTCAAATTTGGCTCAAAAGCATGAATTTTCTGAAAGTACGGGGCCATAGTTGTTGCGGTTAGGCCAAAGTTGGCTCCAATATCCAGCGCTATATCGGCAGGCTTTTTTGCATCGAAGGTGGCCTTCAGGAATGTGTTGAGAATAGGGGCTTCATAGGTGCTGAACGTTGACAGGAAATTATGCGGATAGCCAAGGCGTACCTGCTTTTCCAGCAGTTTTTGTTCCAGTTCAGCATCGTGTAAAAAAAGAAATATAAAGTCGCCCGGCCCAAGTTTTTCCAAAGTGTCTGTGAGAGAGCGCACCAGAAACATGGTGGTTTTATCATATTCCTGTTCACCGGATGCTTTGAAAAACCCAAAAAACCGTGTTTCAAATTTTCCGGCAAGCAGCAGATGCAGCCTGTGGGCTTTTTCGTCATTACCAAAAATAAAAAACCGCTCACACGTTTCAATTTCATGAAAAGATGTTGGATTTTCAATGATGTTCATCATTTGGGTCATAAATGCCTATCAAATTGGTCTGGTGCCGGTCTTGGTATTTGTAAGGCAAGGGGTGTGCCAGTTAAATGGTTGAGGCTTTATTTATCCTTTTCCGGTACACTGAAGCTACCTTTCACCCGGCCATCTGTGCCGCCCGATTGCCCGTCCAGTTTGGCAATGCCGGACACCAGATCAAATTCAAGCCGTTTACCCTTTAGGATAGATTCGCCCTGCCTGAAGGTAACATTGCCCCCAATAGTAATAAGGCGCTCATCAACATCATAAACACCCCAATCACCACTGAGAGATTCTGTCTTTGAGACAAGTGTTACAGTGCCTTCTGCATCCAGCCGCGAAATGGATGGTTTTTCTGATTCTGTGTTGGAGGCGTAAAAAACGGTCAATGTTTCAGAACTGAAGGTCATTTCGCCTTGGGTTACTGTGACCGCCCCTCTGAAAATTGCCCGGCCCTGCTTTTGTTTCATTTCCAGCCGGTCTGCGCTGATGTCAATTGGTTGGTATGTGTCATGGCTTTTCAGAACGGACTGCGCACGTAGGGCTGTTGATGTGGCAAAAAGTGCTGCACAAACAAACAGGGTTTTATATGTGCCGTTAAATCTCATCATTTTGTTCCCATATTATCGCCACGAGGTATCGCTGCTGGTATAATCAATTGTTCTCAGGCCGTTTTGGTTCAATATGCAGTTTGATACCGCCTTCAAAAACAGCCTCTTCTGTATCAGCATAAATTACAATACGGTTTGCTTCCAGTGTGCCAAGTTTTGAGCTGCCCTGTATTGCGCCCTGCCCTGTGGCTATATGTTTTTTCAGGTCAATCTCGGCACCTGCCATATCAAGCTTGTAGCCGCTGCCTGTGTTAAAGTGTACACCGCCCACAAGCGACAGAGTGTTTTCTTTTGTTCTATAGATGCCCGTGCGGGCTTGTACTTTGGCGGGGCCGGTTTCATCAAGGGCCATTTCTGCCCGAATATCATTGAGCCGCACACGAGGCGATGAGGGGTTTTCCTGCAGTCCTGTGGCGGCCTCAACGTGGAACAGACGGTTTATGGCATCTGTGCCAACATAGTGCAGGTTAGTCATATGAACGGCGGTGTCGCCCTGCGCCACATCCTCGGTTGATAAGGTAAAACTTACTTCCTGATCGTTCAGGAAGGGCCACAGTACTGTAATGGTGCCAAGTACAAGGGCGGCAAGCGGCAAGATAACTTGCATCAGGACAATGAAGCGGTCCCAATTCTTTTCGCCAGAGGCGGTGCTGATATCTTTTGTTGATGCCATTTTGTACCTAAAAGCCTTTTAATGCGAGAAAAGGTCCATGTCACCATATCCAACAAGGTCCATCTCTGCCTGTGTTGGTAAAAAGGCAAAAGCTGCATTTGCTATGTGCATGCGGCCTTCACGTTCTAGCATCATATCAAGCTTTTCTTTCATTTTGTGCAGATACAACACATCAGAGGCCGCATATTCCTGTTGTTCGGGGGTGATAATATCGGCGCCCCAGTCACTTGACTGCTGCTGTTTGTTCAGGTCTACCCCGGTTAGCTCGCGGCACAGGTCTTTCAGGCCGTGACGGTCCGTATAGGTGCGTATCAGTTTTGATGCAATTTTAGTACAGTAAAGCGGGCTTGTGTCTACCTTAAGATACTGTTTGATAACGGCAACATCAAATCGCGCAAAATGAAAGATTTTTAACACGTCTGAGTTTGCCATCAGGGCTTTCAGGTTTGGGGCATCGTAGGTGCCGCTTTTAAACTGCACAAGGTGGGCGTCACCGTTGCCGTCTGAAAGCTGTACAACACATAGTCTGTCCCTATGCGGGTTTAGGCCCATGGTTTCACTGTCTACAGCGACCGAACTACCGAATGACAGCCCTGCCGGTAAGTCATCTGTGTGTAAATAAATAGCCATGGTGTTTCCTTACGTGTCGTATTGAACCGGTTGTTTGTAATTACCATTATGTCTAGGCACAATACAAATGCTGATGGCAAAAAAAAGAAAATGAATAGCGGGCGTTTGTTTTTGTTCTATAGGCGATGCTTGAAATCACTTTAAAGTGCAATAGATTTTAATCAAAACCTACAGCGAACAACAGGATATTTTAACATGCGCACCTCCCTACAAAACATGCTGGACACTGTAATAGCCAGCGATGATTGTGGCACTGATATATGCCCAAGCTGGTTGCAGGGCCGGGCTGCGTTTGGGGGGTTGGCTACAAGTGTTGCTTTAACTGCCCTGCAGAAGGAAGACCTTGAAGGAAAATCGTTAAGATCGTTAATGACAAATTTTGTCGCACCGCTCCCTGCTGGGGCGACGCAGGTTAATACTGCGGTGCTGCGCAGTGGCCGGTCTGTGACCCAGTCAGTGGCCGATGTTGTTGCGAACGGGCAGATAACCACCCATGTTTCAGCCACTTTTGGTGCGCCGCGCCCGTCTCTCGCTGTTGCGCCTGTGGCGGCTTTTAATCCTGATGCGCGGGAGAGCGTTGCCCCCCTTGATAGTCATGATCGGCGCAGGCCACCTTTTATGTCCCATTTTGATATTCACTGGACTGGTGGTGGTATACCAATGGCAAATACAAAGAGCACAAGCTTGTCCATGTGGGTGCGGCATAAGGATGATATCAGCAGGCACCCAGAGGCAAAACTTGTTGCCCTTGCCGATATTCCACCCGCAATCATTTTCTCGCATTATGATCGTATGATTATGATCAGCTCCCTTTCATGGTCGCTGGATTTTGTTCGTCCGGCAGAAGATGTTTCTTCTGATTGGTTTTACCTGGAGTTTGAAATGCATGCTGCAGCGGACGGTTACTCCCAGCAGTCTGGGAAAATATTTGATGCGCAGGGCAACCTGTGTCTTTTGACGCGGCAATCCATGGTATATTTTGAGTAACCGCAACTTTGTTGTTGGCTTTGCAGCCTTGTTCAACCGGTGTTCAGTTTTGCATCTTTAAGATGATGCTAATAAACATAAACTGTCAAAAAGTGTTTTTTAGTTTTAACCAGCCCTGATAGGGTATGGTTAATGTGTTTAAAATAGCAGCGATGAATGAGGCTGGCCATGATTGGGAAAAAACTTCTTCTTTCTTGTTTTGTGTTGTGGGTGGTGTCACTTGGCACTGTGCAGGCTGATGAAATTCTTATTATGGATGAGGATTTTAACAAGTATCTTTCTGCCGCAAAACCGGGTGATGTTTTTAAAATATTCCCTGGCGTCTACAAAATTAAAGGAACGGCCAAGCTTGAAGCCTCTGGTATGGCAGGGGAACCAATCATTATACGACCAACGCTTCCGGGTTCTGTAACCATTGTTGTCACAACAACAATCGGCTTTAAAATCTCTGGCAGTAACTGGATTGTAGAAGACCTGAAATTTGTGGGTATGTGCGAGACAGATGACCAGTGTCAGCATGCTATGCAGATAGTGGGAGACGCAGATTTTACCACGATTCGTCGCAACACCTTTAATGAGTTTAATTCTACGATAAAAGCGAATGGTATTGATGTTCAGGGGGGCAAACAGTTTCCTGATAATGTACTGATTGAAGGTAATCAAATATTTAATAACCGCCCTCGCGAAACTGGCTACCCTGTTACCTTAATTGATGTTGTTGGTGGTAAAAACTGGGTTGTTAGAGACAATTTTATTGCCGATTTTCATAAGCTTCGAGGTAACAATATAAGTTATGCTGCTTTCTTAAAGGGTAATTCTGAAAATGGCCTGTTTGAGCGAAATCTGGTCATTTGCGAATGGCGGCATAAGGGCGGCGTGCGCTTGGGTCTGTCTTTGGGTGGGGGCGGCACTGAAGAAAAATACTGCTATGGCGGTAACTGTAAAATTGAGCATTACAAAGGGGTTATTCGCGGCAATGTTATTATGAATTGCCCGGCGGATGTCGGCATATACTTAAACAAGGCTGCCAACACCCAAATTGTGAATAATACTATTTTAAATTCGACAGGCGTTGATGTGCGCTTCAGTACCAGTTTTGCCATGTTTGCTAATAATATTATTGAGGGCCGTATCAAAGACCGTGATGATGGCACCCACAGGGAAGAAAATAACCTTGTGCAAGAATCCATGAAAGATGTGTTCCCCAATAGTGCTTATTATGACCTTACCCCGGCCAATCAGGAAATTTTGATGAAAGCTGCGCGGGATTATAACGGGGTTGATTTCTGTACGGGCGAACGGCAGGACACATGGATTGGTGCCTTTAGCCAGCCTGCAAAATGCACGCTGCAAGACAAACTGTCTGAGATTCATACACAGTAAATAAAGTTTCAGTAGGTAAGGCTATATATGTCGTCTTTTGTGGTCTTTCGCAAACAGCCTGACACTGAAGGAGCCCTTCGCCAGTATATTGGACAAAGGGCGGTTTATTCTGAGACGTTAGATATTTCGTCACGCCCCGGTTTTCAGCTGTTTTTATGGTCGGCTCTACGTCCTGAAACATGTGCTCTCCATAAAGAGCCAACTGGTGGCTTTGCTGCAGTGGCCGGCACGTTTTTATACGGTGATAGTGAGGGCAGAGAAGCTCTCGAGTTGTTTTATAAGCAGTTTGACCCAACAGCCATTGACCTTTCTGGTACGAATGGCCATTTTGCGCTAGTTATTGAAAAAGCTGGGCATTGTTTTGTGTTAAATGATCGGCTTGGCGTTTGGAAATTATATGGCAGCCAGGATGGTAGTTTTATCTCTGCTGGTTTTTTAGAGACCTTATTATGTGCGCCGTCACTGTCATTTCATGCGCAGGGTCTTTATGAATATGTTTTTAACGGCCATGCACTAGGTACTAATACGCCGTTTCAGGAAGTGATGGCCGCCATGCCCGGCAAAGGGTTCGAACTGACAGCGGAATTGGCTATACAGAATATACAGCATTCTGTGCCTTTGGGACGGTGCCCGCAGGACGATCCACTATCTGATCTTGAAACTGCTGCTAAAGGGCAGGTGGTAGCTTTCAAGAGAATAATGAAAAAGTATAGTGGTTGTGTCGGGAAAATATCATCCTCGCTTTCTGGCTGGTTTTTTATCAGAGAACAGGGTGCCAGACCTGTTTGTTTACGGGCAAGATACTGACCCAGATGTTACTTCGGCAAAGGCCGTGGCTCAAGCAGGGGTCATGCCGTTAAGACATATTGATAAGCAGAAGATAAATATTACTGAAGCTGAGCTCCCAACTGCGGATGACCTCATTTTTTATTTTGATGCTACACAAGATGAAGGCCTTTTCCCGACTGCAGTTGATTTACTAGACAGGAAAAACCGAAGTACAGCCATGTCTTTTATGGCAAATGGCAGTGGCGGCGAAATTTATAGGCACTTTTTCCTATACCCAAACAAGCCTGTAAGCGTAGATGCCTTTCTGGCGGCCACATATGCCAGAGTGGATACGGGTGCTGTGTCACAAGGTTTTAATCTGGGGGTATATAGGCAAAGCGCCCGAAAAACCTTTTTAGCCCTTATGGGCTGCGTAGGGGATACGTTATCTCGGCAAGACATAGACCGAGTTTATATAAATGTACGGTTAACCCATGAAAAAGCGCGTGACATTATGGTTAATCACCGATTTGTAAAAACGCTCTACCCTTTTATGGAACCTGAGGTCGTAGCCGCCAGTCTGCCACTGGCGTATAGATACCGACAATTTGGTCGGCTTGAGGCAAAAATGAATGCACTTTTAAACCCGCTTCTGGCTAGTATTCCGGGTGAATATGGGCACAGTTTTGATGAAGAGCCTTCTTTGAAATACAAGATGCGTGTACTGGAAAGCTATTATCGCCCCTTGTGGCTTCGGCGGCTGATCCCAGCCATTCGGCGCAGGATTAAAAAACCTGTGGGGATTAATGCTCTTTTAGGGCGCGATCTATATCTAATAAAGGATCAGACATTTCCTTATATGCAGGCCTATTTTCAGCTTGATAAACTAAATGACAGACTTATTGCCTCGCGCATTGCAACGCTAGAGCTTATCGCCCAGCGTTTTAAGGCGCTAAGATAATTAGGTGATTTGTGCTGGGCGCACTGCTCGCCTCGCTGTATTGTGATCGTGCCTTCATTGTATTGGGTTGACATTTCCCCTGTGTAAGCCACCATTCATCTTTGTTATCGATTCAAATTACCGGAAAGGTACGATAATGTTTTCATATAAGCTGTCAGCCGTCACACTCTTGCTTTTTGCTGTGCCTGCCTTCACTGCTGCATCTGTTGGTGAGGAAATGCAAGTTGGCACCACGCTGAACAAAAAGGTCGCTGTTCCGGTATCTGAGGTGCCTGCCGCTGTTTTGGCAGCGGTAAAAGCCAAAAGGCCCGAATTGAAAGTTGAAGAGGCTGAAAAGGAAATACGCAACAATAACCAATATTTTGATATTGAGGGAACAGATGCCAGCGGCAATGAAATTGAGCTGGATCTGGTTTTAGAGGATGGCATCTGGGCGGTGGTTGAAATTCAGCGTGATATTGCGTGGAAAACAGTGCCTCATAGTGTGCAGGAAGTGTTAACACATAAGGTGCCCGGTATTGCGCCAGCGCGTATTATTGAAAGTGATCAGGATAACGGCATGATCATTTATGAATTTTTCACCCGTGATACAGAGGGCACAGAGGCAAAATATGAAGTGTCTTTTGAAGATGAAAAAGCAGTGTTTTTAACAGAAGAGTGGAAACACTAACTACGCCCAGCCTGGGGGGCAGGCGCACGGCATGGCCTGTGGTTTGCTAAAATGCGTTATCCAGATAATGCCGGACCGCATCTTGCACATGGCGAAACCGGTCGCCCCCTAGGTGCTTGCCGCCGTACCAGCGAGTAACCACCACAATATGGTTATGCAAGGTCTCGCGCTCTAGCATGCGCACGATCACCATGCCTGCGCCGCTTTCACCGTCATCATTTTTCACGGGGCCTTCACGGCCTACAAACGCCCAGCTGTTGTGGGTGGCTTTTGCAAACTTCTTTTGTTTGCAGAGGTTCTTTATAAGGGCTTTTGCTTCGTCCGCACTGCTGCACGGCCCGCCAGACACCGCATATTTTGACCCACGGTCTGATATGATTCCATCAAATATTTTCATATTGTTTTTATAGGAGGGCCGGCAGCAGCAAGTCAAATACACAGTGGTGCCCCTCTGTCATCAAATGTACAGGTGTATTATAAATATTTGATGTGCAATAAGATAAATTATAGTAATTTTCAAAAGGCTAAGTTTTTTGCAAAACGGTGGGGTGAAATTTTAAATCTCAGCTTAGTATCTTATAATTGGATATTGAATAGCCACCCCTTACGTAAAAGATGAAGCTCTCTCAATAAACTGTTCCTAATATGAATAAGGTACAAAGCAAAAATATAAACCAAAAGTGTACCTTTCCTGTTTGCGGGTCATTGAATAGCATATCACCTGTTTCTGGTATAACAGTAACGATTAGCTTGGAATCTCAGGGCTGCACGCGGAGGGTAACGTCGTCTTCAAGTGGCACACGCCTTTTGCTGGTTTGCCGTCAGGAGAATATAGTGTTTTCATTACGTCTTCAGCGGGGGATATGCAGGAAAAAACAGCCCGTGTTACTGTATCTTCACCGATGACTTCTCAAGCTGATGAAGTTAGCGAATGGCCGGTAACTTGGTTTGAAACTTTCAAGTTGGCCCCCGGTAGGCATGGAGCATTCATGTGTGAAATAGCACTTGCGGATGAGGTAGCAAAAGCGGGAGGGCCTAAATCTTCCGCCTAACCCAGCTTATTTTGTCAATATTCGTAAAAATGTTTTGTCTCATACAGATTCGAAAACAGTAGGCCCCGTATCAGCACAAGAATGCTTGGCACGTCTGGGTAAGTGGAGAGAAGAGCATCCAAGTGCGTTGATTGACTAGGTCTTACGTCTCATCAGTAGATAAAGTATTTGGGTCAATTCAATAACTTGAATTGACCTTGTAATGAATGAGGAACTACATGCGTATTTTGCTTTTTACCTTGGTTGTTTTTAGTTCACTGAGACTAGTTTCTGCCGATGACCCATCATATGATGAGCGGCCAGAAACACATGTGGTTTCTACGGAAGGGTGGAATTACGAGCGGCGCATTGTTGACATTGAAATGCGTGATGGTGTGACTTTGCACACTGTGATTATAGTGCCTAAGGGCGCTATGAATTCGCCTATACTCCTAACCCGCACGCCCTATAGTGCGGAGGCGATGACAAGTTATGCGACCAGTGGAGATATGCGTGCTATTTTGCACGGGTTTGGCAATGTTGCAGACTTGATAGTTGATGGTGGTTATATCCGGGTTATTCAGGATATCCGTGGTACGAACGGCTCTGATGGTTCGTTTGTTATGAACAGACCCCTAGTCAGTAATCCTTATAATTCAACGGATGTAGACGAATCCACCGATGCTTATGACACTATAGAGTGGTTGATTAAGAACATTCCTGAAACAAATGGAAACGTTGGTATCATGGGAATGTCGTATAACGGGTTTGAGGCGCTGATGGCGCTTGTGAATCCACATCCCGCTTTAAAAGTAGCCGTTCCGGTTGATCCGATGGTTGATGGCTGGAGGGGTGATGACTGGTTTCACAATGGCGCCTTCAGACAAATGACTATCAGTTCTATATATAGCAGTAGTGCCTCCAGAGGAGGTGACAGCAGTTTTGTTTGGAGTACGCCTGAGCGTTATGAGGCCTTTTTGCGTGAAGGGTCCCTTAAAGCGATGGCAAATCGTTATGGGATGGAGCAGTCTGGGTTTTGGCGAAAGCTTACAGACCATGAGGCCTATGATGATTTCTGGCAGTCTCAGGCCATGGATCTGGTTTTGGCGAAGGAACCTTTGAAGGTACCTGTGATGCTGGTGTCTTCACTTTGGGACCAGGAAGACCTGTATGGTGGGTATGCCGTATACCGGGCTCTTGAGCCGAAGGATACCGCAAATGATATGGTGTTTTTGTCATTGGGACCTTGGTCTCATGGTCAGTCCATGGCTGATGATGCCAGCAGCCTTGGGAACATAAAATGGGGGCACAACACATCTGTATGGTGGCAAAAGAATGTACTTGCCCCCTTTTTGGCATATCATTTGAAAGGAGAAGCCGCGCATATTGCCCCGGTAACTGTATTCCAGTCTGGCACAAATGAATGGCAGCAGCATATCACATGGCCAGAGACATCAACTGTTAAAAAGCTATATATGAAGCCTGATAGGACGCTTGAGTTTACGCCAGCATCTGGGGCTGAAAAGACGGTTGATTATATATCTGATCCCGCATACCCGGTTCCATTTATTGATCGACCTATCACCTTTGAGGATTACAGCCAATGGACCACATGGCTCACAACAGACCAACGTAACGCAGCCACTCGGCCAGATGTAATCACTTTTACTTCAGAAGTTCTTGCTGATGCGATAGCTGTTGCGGGAGTGCCTGTTGTTAACTTAACCGCATCCACCAGCGGCACAGACAGTGACTGGGTTGTGAAGCTCATTGATGTTTATCCAGATGAAGTGCCCTCTGATAATAATATGGCAGGATATCAGTTTCCAATTGCTATGGAAATTTTTCGAGGTCGCTATCGGGAAACTATATCTGAGGCGCGTCCGTTAACAGCAGATAAACCTCTTACTTATACCTTTGAGCTTCCGAAGGTGAACCATGTTTTCAAGCCCGGACACAGGCTTATGGTGCAGGTGCAATCTAGCTGGTTTCCTCTCTATGATCGAAATCCACAAAAGTTTGTGCCTACTATATTCTTTGCTAGCGAGGGGGATTATAAAAAGGCGACACAAAAGATTGTGGTTTCAGGTGAGAGGCCCTCATACATTAATTTGCCGGTAATAAAGTAGGTTTTTATTGGGGTTGGATTATTTTGTGGTGATGTGATCCCAATATTTTTTGATACGCCAAAAGTCCTTTGCCATTTTTAGAATGAGCGGCAGTTTCTGAGCGCGGTGGATGATTGCGCCCTCCACGTCAACAATAACGCTTTCTGCGATCTTATCTGTTTTGCTCATTATTTACCTCTGCCGAACACCTGTAACTGTAACTATAAAAATAAGGGTACGCATATTTGTTTTAAACCAAAACTGTACCTTTTTATGGGCAAGTTTGTCCATTAGTATCACTGTATGGTCTCAATTCAAGAAACCCCTAAGGAAGGCAAGATGGATTCACGTTCTTTCAGAGAAGACCGGGCGTTTGACGATAGTGGGCATAAGAAATGTGCGGCCAGAGGGGAGATTGGCTGCGCTCAGCTCGACTGCAATGTTCGATCCGGAGAGTGTTTCCCGATTAATTCGGTGAGGGTGTTTTACCCCTGAATGTAGCCAACGACAGGATAGAAAACGGTGTCGGGAAATTTGAGTTGCCTATGGGGAGTGGTACCTAATTTTATCGTTAATGGGAGAGAATATTTGTTCCAATGGTAGTAGAGCCTTCTGTAGTTGCTGCTGCTTCCTATGTGATCAAGTTGGCTGCTCAGCTGCTCAGTGTGGTGGTTTCACTGCGCGCTGACCAGCCTATCATGCGGACACAAATAAAGAGTAAATGCTTAGCGCATTATGAGTAACAAGTACACTGGTCAGTAAATTTCTCTAAGCCTTTTAATAGCTTATGAGTCACTAAGGTGAGTTTTAACGTTACCAATAATAGATCATGGAGGAGAAACAAAAAATGAATTTTATGAAAACCTTGTTAGAGGACAGGTGTAGCATGATATACAAGAAAAACCTTGAACACTTACGTTCATGCTCCATCTTGAATAGAACCCCTTTCATTATGGCGGCAGCTGGTATGCTGCTAGGTTCGGCAAATGTGAATGCGCAGGCCGATCAGCCTGAGGATCAATCTAATTACCTGGAGACCATCACAGTAGTGGCTCAGCGTGCCTATCGCACCAGTAAAGGCGCCACCAACCTGAATATGGAAATTAGTGAAACGCCGCAATCCATTAGTGTGATTAGCGCCGATATGATGCAAAAGTTCGGTGCTGATTCTATCAATGAAGCTCTTAGACTGACAACCGGGGTTAGAGTAGAAGAGACATCAACCAACCAAACGACATTTGTTGTTCGTGGTTTTGATATCAGAAGTACGCAGGTCGATGGTGTTGGTATGCCCAATGAATGGGGTACGCTGACAAATGCGGTAGATTCATACGGCTATGAAAGAATTGAGGTTATTCGTGGAGCGAACGGCCTACTGACCGGCGTGGGTAATGCGTCTGGCACCATCAACTATATCCGCAAACGGCCGACGAATGAAGCGCAAGGACATATTGGTGTTAGTTATGGTAAATGGGGTAACCGAAGGATTGAAGCCGATTATTCGACGCCCTTTACTGACTCAGGTAGCTGGGCAGGCCGTGTCGTAGTCGCCAAGGAAAAATCTGACTCGCACCTGCGCGATTTTGAAACTGATCGCACCTTTATTTACGGTGTAGTAGATGGCCAGATCGGCGAGAACGGCGTGCTAGCTATTGGCTATTCCAATCAGGATTCTGACACTAGCGGCAATATGTGGGGTCAGCTTACTTTCGTGGCAAATGACGGCACTCAACTTGAGTGGGATACCGATGCATCCACAACTCAAGATTGGACATATTGGAATTCCAATACCGAGAACATTTTTGTCGATTACACACATCAGCTAGGATCGAATTGGCAGGCAAAGGCCTCGTACAACTACCGCCAATATGCTCATGATTCACAGTTGATGATGGGTTACTCCCTTACTGGTCTCGATCCTGAAACTGGCGAAGGTCTCCTTGGGTGGGCTTATAAGAGCCCATACGAAACTGAAATGCATCTCTTTGACCTTACAGTAAACGGTGAATTTGAACTGTTTGGGCACGTGCAGGAGGTTGTGTTTGGTGGCGGTATCGGCAAAAGCGAACGCACTGATTGGTATAACCCAACCGACTTCAGCAATCCGCTTTTCTCGGGTCTGCCAGCTTTTCCATATGCAGGGGATGCGATTCCTGAACCGGTTTGGGGAGACCCCCTAGTTTATACGACTTTAGATCAGGACTTAAAACGCTTTTTCGCGGCCACAAGGTTGACATTTACAGATAGTTTTGTGGGCGTTTTTGGCTTCAACTGGGCGGAGTATCACCGTGTGGGTGTGAATGCCGAGGCCGTGCCCTTTGATCAAACAGAATCCAAAATCAGCCCGTACGCTGGTTTAACCTATCATATTACTGATGATATCATGGTCTATGCCAGTTACTCCGATATTTATCAGCCACAAGAAGAAACTGATATTAATGAAGTGTACCTGGACCCGAGTAAGGGTGTGAACTATGAGATCGGTGTAAAAGCAGAACTTCTTGACGGCCGCCTGCTGACGACTCTCGCTTGGTTCAGCGCGAAGCAGCAAGATTTAGCGACCTATGGCGGTTTCCAGTTCTTACCTGATCGCGCTTATGCTTACTACGTTGGCGTTGATATTAAATCCAAGGGCTGGGAACTTGAAGTAGTTGGTGAACTGGGTGATTATACGGAGATCGTTTTCGGTGCGACCACCTTGGACATGGACGGCACTAGTGGCAGCGATACCTATCCTTGGGTACCACGTCACACGGCAAATCTGTCGCTAAGCACGCAAATACCTAGCACACCTGTTTCCATGGGCTTTAATGGGCGTTGGCAAAGCAAAACATCCAATATTGATAGCTATAGTGGATATGAAATCAAACAGGGCAGCTACGCTATACTCGATCTTTTTGCCGCTTGGGATATCACCCCAGATCTTACCCTGCGCGCTAATGCTGGTAATGTGACGAACGAGAAATACATCAACAGTCTCTATTATGCGAGCTATTACGGTGCACCAAGAAGCTATAGTATTGGTTTGGATTGGCGCTTTTAATACCTTGATTTGTTTTCTATAGGGTAAATGCTGTATTTGTACCGGCGCCCATTCGGCGCCGGTACGAAAAAGTAGTAGACCGATAATTTACCCAATATAGAATCAACTTACACGAGGTGTCCCACGAGCTCCTACATTCCTACAATGTGTATTTCAGTCAATATAGACCCGCTAATCTCTGTTTTATAAGTTGCTCTGCGTCCTGCATAATCTGGTCGATGAGTTGCTTGACTGTTGGAATGTCATGAATAAGGCCGGCGACCATGCCGCATGACCATGCACCAGCGTCGAGATCACCGTCGATCATCACTTTGGGGTAAACACCAGCAACCTCTGGGGCGATATCTTCGAATTTGATGTTTGCGCCCAGCGTGCGCTCTTTTTCAAGTAGCCGCTCAACAGCGGCATTGGTCAGCACACGTTCTGTATTCCTAAGGGGCCGCATCACAAGACGAGTATCAAGCTCCGTTGCTGCCACAATAGCCTCTTTTACTTTTTGGTGTACGGGCGCTTCTTGTGTTGCAATAAAGCGGGTGCCCATGTTCATGCCTTCTGCGCCCATCGCAAGTGCTGCCACAAGCGAGCGAGCGTCTGCCATGCCGCCTGATGCAATGAAGGGAATGTCCAGTTCATCAGCCGCACGCGGCAGCAGGATCATATTGGGGATGTCGTCCTCGCCTGGGTGGCCGCCACATTCAAAACCATCCACCGAGACGGAATCGCAGCCAATATCCTGCGCCTTCAGGGCGTGGCGCACCGTCGTGCATTTATGGATGACCTTAATCCCGGCTTCTTTCAGTTGTGGCATATATGCTGAAGGGTTATTGCCTGCTGTTTCCACAACAGTAACCCCGCCGTCAATGATTGCTTGTATATAGCCGGGGTAATCTGGCGAATTAACCATGGGCAGAAAAGTGAGGTTAACACCAAAAGGCTTGCTGGTAAGCGATTTACACTTGGCAATTTCTGCGGCCAACAGTTCTGGTGTTCTTTGTGTAAGGCCGGTGATGATGCCTAGCCCGC
Organism: Kordiimonas pumila; assembly: GCF_015240255.1. Taxonomy (NCBI): domain Bacteria; kingdom Pseudomonadati; phylum Pseudomonadota; class Alphaproteobacteria; order Kordiimonadales; family Kordiimonadaceae; genus Kordiimonas; species Kordiimonas pumila. The sequence goes on along the minus strand of NZ_CP061205.1, from coordinate 449,533 downwards.
CCGCATTGGAAACGGCGGCAGCAAGCTCTGCAAAGCCGACATAATGCATGCCCCCCTGAACGATGGGGTGCTCAATGCCTAAAAGCTCGGTAATACGGGTTTTCATATGTAGACTTCCTTTTTGGGGTACACAGCCCCTAGAATATTGTTTTAATCACGACAGGAAAGTGCCCACTTTCCGCGTTGCTGTGATCAACCTAGAGCGAAATAGTTTACCACCCACCTTTTTCTAGCCATGTTTTTATCATTTGTAGCCGGTCAGACCCCCAAAACATTTCACCGTCGATTATAAAAGAGGGAGATCCAAAAATACCCTTGCTGATAGTGTCAGAAACAGCGTCGCGCAGGGCTACCTTGATACTGGCACTTTTCAAGGCTATTGCAGCCTCGTGTCGTGCAAGGCTTATGGATTCTATGACATCAAGCACCGTTGCAGTGTCGGAGATGTCTTTGCCGTCACGCCAGTGCGCACGGTATAAGGCAAGAACCAAATCTTCTATTTTTTCAGGCGCGGTGGTGTGTGCCCACATAACGGCACGGGCTGGGACCACAGAGAGGAAGCCGAATTTTGATTTTTCATGCAAAAAAAGGCCGTGATAACGCAGCGACCGCTTGATATCATGCAGGAGATAATCCCCTTTTAAGGGGGTTTCAAGTGGGGGTTTCATCCCCATTGTTTCAAGAACTGTGACTTTAAGAAGAAAGGGGTGCCAATTAACGCGCCTGCCAAATTTACGTGCAAGGGCCCCAACCTTTTCAGCCCCAAGCCACCCATAGGGGGATATAAAGTCAAAATAGAAGTCAATGACACCATTATCTACCGTATTGGTGGTATCAGCATTCATTGTGATTGTTTCCATTATGCGCTTTGTTTCATGAGTTGGTCACGCAGGGCAAACTTTTGAATTTTACCAGATGCTGTTTGTGGGAAACTATCCATGAAATGCCAGTTTCTAGGTACTTTAAAGCTGGCCAAATGTTGCCTGCAAAAAGTTTCCAATTCGGCGGGTGTTACGATGCGGCCTTCTCGCAGTATAATGCAGGCTGCTACAATTTCACCCCAGTCATCATCAGGCAGCCCAATAATAGCAGCATTCATAATAGCAGGGTGCGTAAAGAGAACATCTTCGATTTCTCTGGGGTAAATATTTTCGCCGCCGCGAATAATCATATCGCGGAGCCTGCCATGGATACGGCAATAGCCATATTCATCCATGCTGCCTGTGTCACCTGTATGAAGCCACCCATCTTTATCGATTGTCGCGGCAGTGGCCTCTGGTGCGTTATAATATCCAAGCATGATGCCGTAACCCCGTCCGCAGATCTCTCCAGAGGTGCCTACTGGCAGGGTATCGCCGGTTGAGGGATCAATGATTTTTACTTCTGTCTGCGGCAATGGTTTGCCAATTGTTTCAACCCATGAAGGGTGTGGATCATTAATAAGTGTATGGGTGAGATAAGGCGAAAACTCTGTTTGACCAAAGCCGATACCTACGTTTGCGCCGGTTAGTTCTTTGGCTCTACGCGCGAGGTCTGCGGGCACCGGTGCGCCGCCCAGCGCAACAGTGCGCCATGATGACAAATCTCTGGGGTTTTGTTCTTGCTCGACGAGCATACGGATAAGCATTGTTGGTACGCACAGCATGATCGTGCCGCACTCTTGTTCAAAAAGATCCAACATTTGCCCTGCCTCAAAGTCTGGTGCCATCACTAGTGTGCCGCCTGTTTGAAGGGCACCAAGGGTTGCTAGGCCGCAGCCGGCTGTATGGAACATGGGCATAACATTGATCCAGATATCCTTGTCGGTACCCCCAATTCTTTGACCAAAAAGGCGGCCATTATTACTGAGCCCAAGGTGTGACAGGCAGGCCCCTTTGGGAAAACCTGTAGTGCCAGATGTATATTGTATTTGGGCCATATCTGTGGGCGCAACCTTTGGTAAGGCGCAGGGCTTGGCAGCTGCTATAAAAGCATCCCACGTTGATAAAGGAAGCACTGTTTTAATATTTGGTAAGTTTGCTTTAGCTTCTTCTAAAACCGTGATTAGGTTCCGTCCCCGGTATTTGTCTTGCAGTATGATCCCATGCGCTTCTGACTGACCAAGCACATGAACCAGTTCATGGGTAAGATAAGCGGGGTTTACGGTTACGAGCGTCAGGCCTGCGAGGGCGGCACCAAATTCAATAAGGGCCCATTCAGGGCTATTAGCACTCCATACCGCTATACGCTGACCGGGTTCGAAATGTTGAAGAAGCGCATATGCGACTTTTTTGGCGTCTTCTGCGAGCTCATTGAATGTCCATTGACGCCGGGCTGATGGGTCTGGCTGGCCGTCAATTAAGGCGATTTTGCTGTCAAATTGTTCTGCTGCTCTCAGCACGGCATCACCCACTGTTCCTTCAATCAGAGGTACGCTCTCATCACGAGGAAAAAAAGACGTTGTCAATTTAGTGGTTGTTGCAAATGTGGTTGTCATATTGAAGTTTCCTCCCCGAGAAACCTTAAGCCCGATAAGCTCTGTATGTTTCGCTTTAGCCCTTTGAATATGAGTGTGGTGTCCGGTCATTCAGCAGCACAAAAATGCTGATTTTCATACCTTTCCTTATCGTATCACTCTACCCTATTATGTCAATATATGAAAATATTTCAAATATTGACATTTATATATTGCGTGCTACCATGTATCCATGTTGCACGCTAACAGCGTAAAGGCTGGACTGCGGGTGCGGGGAAGTAAGCTTGCAGGCGAGAGAGTTGGCGGCCAATGTCTGTGGGGAAGGGAATCTTTAACAGAATAACGGCATGATTGCACACGTGTGAGCCCTCTGCGCCATTTGCGGGTGTGGTTCTGGCATTGCATGGGGTAACTGGGAATAAGGAAGTTGGGTATGAGCACTGGAAATGGAATTGCAGTCAATGGCACTGTTTTGTGGGTTGAAGACACTGGTGAGGCTAATTTACCGCCGATAGTTTGTCTGCATTCACTTTGGCTTGATGGCAGCATGTTTGATGCTCTTGTTGTTGCGGCTAAGGGGCGGTTTCGTGTTGTACGCCCAGATTTTCGCGGACAGGGTGGCAGTGCGCCTGGGTTCACTGATGCTATTTCAATGGATTGCTGTGCGGATGATATGATTGCCCTTAGTGATGCGCTGGACTTGCCGCCTGTTCATTTGCTTGCTGCATCAATGGGCGGGGATGTTGCGGCCCGGATGGTCGCAAAAAAGCCTGACCTGTTTCGGTCTATGGTTATGGTTGGGTCTTCTGTGTGCACAGAGCCACCTGAGCAAAAGGCACATTTCACTGAATGGTTGGACGGCATGTCAGGCCATAAAAGCTTTGTCGGTGACGATTTAGACATGTTGATGTCTATTATGTTTGGGGCAACGACACGTGCCCGGCCAGATGCGGACACTATTTTGGACCATTGGCGCAAAAAACTAGAGCTCACACCACGTTCTGCATGGCCAGCCCTTATCGGCGTGCTGGAGCGCGGCACAGCGGTACCGCTACTGGCGGGTATTACAACCCCCACTTTTATCATGAATGGTGAAGAAGATATGCCGCGTCCGCCAGCATGGGCCAAAGAGGTGGCGGACGGTATAAAAGGTGCCAAGCTGGAGATGATCAAAGGGGTTGGTCACACGCCAATCATTGAGGCTCCAGAAGTTGTTATTCCGAAAATTCTTGATTTTATGGCTGCGCATTAAGGATCGTTCAATCGGTTTAGGATGTGCAGGACGCATAGGGAAAAGGAACCAGATCTAATGAAGTTTGATAGTGATTTTGCAATGTTGATTAATGGTCAACTGGTGACAAGCGATAAAACTATGGGGGTGATTAACCCTGCAACTGAAGAAGTGTTTGCCCAGATGCCGGATGCGAGCCATGAGCATCTTGATAAAGCAGTGGCTGCCGCGAATGCTGCCTTTCCTGCATGGGCAGCCCGGCCCATTGCTGAGCGCCAAGAAATGGTTGTGGCGATTGCCAAGTGCCTTGAAGATAATAGGGATGGGTTTTGCAGACTTCTAACGCTTGAACAAGGTAAGGGGCGTGGCGGCGCTGAATATGAAGTTGACGCGTCCGCCGGCTGGTGCCGGGGTACTGCAGAATTTACCTTGCCTGTAGAAATAATGGAAGAAGACGGCCGCAGGACTGAAATACGCCATACACCGATTGGTGTGGTTGGGGCAATTACACCTTGGAATGTCCCTATCTTGATGATGGTATGGAAAATAGCGCCAGCCCTTGTGGCGGGTAATACGATTGTTTTGAAGCCGTCACCCTATACGCCGCTTGCAACCCTAAAGCTAGGCGAGGCGCTGAAAGATATACTGCCTGCGGGCGTGTTAAACATTGTCTCTGGCGGTAATGAATTGGGGCAATGGATTACCAACCACCCTGGTATTGGCAAGGTTTCTTTTACCGGTTCAACAGTGACTGGCCGCAAGGTAATGGAAAGTGCGTCAGCGACATTAAAGCGGGTTACGCTGGAACTTGGCGGTAATGACGCGGCGATTGTATTGCCAGATGTTGACCCAAAGGCGATTGTCCCTGCCTTGTTCTGGGGGGCGTTCTTTAACAGTGCGCAGGTTTGTGTTGCTATCAAGAGGCTTTATATCCACGAAGACATTTATGATGCTGTTGCGCGGGAGCTGGTTGAATATGCCAAAGGGGTGACAGTTGGTGACGGTGCGAAGCAAGGTGTTGATCTTGGGCCGGTGCAGAACAAGATGCAATTTGAAAAGGTTAAAAGCCTGATTGCAGACTCGCATGGCAAGGGTCATAAATTCCTGCTTGGTGGTGATATTCCTGACGGAAAAGGCTATTTTATACCGATTTCCATTGTGGATAATCCACCAGAGGATTCCCGAGTAGTTGTGGAAGAAGCGTTTGGTCCAGTTGTGCCGCTTTTGAAATTCAATGATCTTGACGATGTGATTAAACGCGCCAACAATACGGACACCGGCCTTGGGGGATCAGTTTGGTCTGCGGATACGGATAAGGCATATGAAATTGCTAAAAAGCTTGAAACGGGTACTGTATGGATCAATGAGATGTTTGCTTTCTCACACAAGGCAACTTTCTCTGGCCACAAGCAGTCAGGTGTTGGTGTAGAGCATGGCATAGAAGGCCTGCTGGAGTTCACCAATACGCAGACAATTACTGTCAAAGCCTTGGCATAAGAAACGGCGCTTATATTGGGGAGGGGATGCTGTTATCTCCCTGGGTTTTGCAGCGCCGTATCCCTGAGGGCTGTGGTGCTGATGTATAATTATTTTCACGATAAGCACGATAAGGAAGCAATATCATGTCAAATCATCGCGGGGAAGGCACCAACCGTCCTGTTGCAATTGTCACTGGCGGCTTGCAGGGCCTTGGTCTTGGGGCTGTATGCGAAATGCTTGATGAGGGCTTTGATGTTGCGATTGTTGATTTAGCGGCGAATGTTGCTCTGCCGGATGGGGTAACATCGCGTCTCGGTGCCGGTAAACAGTGCCGGTACTATCAAATGGATATTGCCGATACAGAAAGACACGAAACAGTTCTTTCCGCCATAGAAGGTGATTTCGGACGGCTTGACTGCCTTGTGAATAATGCGGGCATTGCAGCCCGACCTTTAACCGATATTCTCAAGCTTGATACGACTGCGTTTGATAAATCGGTTGAGGTGAACTTGAAGGGCACTTTTTTTCTGACCCAGAAGTTTGCCAACAAGCTTTTGGCGATGGGTGAGCCGGCGGATGGTGCTTACAGGTCTATTATTAATATTACGTCAATTGCAGCTGATTTTGCCATTACTGATCGGTCACAATATTGTGTAACCAAGTCAGCTCTGTCAATGGTGACCAAGCTTTTCGCCAAACGATTGGCCCCAGCGGGTATCCATGTGCATGAAATTCGCCCGGGGTTTATGCAAACCGAGATGACGGCTAAAGTGGGGAATGACACAATCGAGGCCTTGCTGGCACGGGGATATGTGCCCATTCCTCGCTGGGGGAAACCGGAGGATGTGGGGCAGGCAATTGCATCACTTGCAGCAGGACGTATCCCCTATATGACAGGTCAGCCCATGTGGATTGCCGGAGGCTTGAACGTGGCAAATATATAGTGAAATCATGTTGAGCATATCATGTGATTTCACTATATGGGTGAGACCTGCAGGAAGTGATCATATTTCATATATAGAACTTGACGCTAACCAGTGGATCATTTACCCCTTCGCGTTGAGGTACACATTGCTGTGCATATTTGTAGTGGGCATTTGGTATGGATAATCAGAATACACTTCAGACAGTTGATCGTGCGATATCATTTCTGGAATTTGTGGCGGCCGCAGCAGAGCCTCCCAGTATTCGAGAAGTCTCTAAGGGCCTGAATCTGAATATTACCACCTGTTATCACCTACTTCGGACGTTGGTTGCTCGCGATTATATAAAGCGCGGTGCTGACGGCCAACTGGAGCTGGGCGAAAGCGTTGGTATTCTCTTTCGTAGTTATCAAAGGTCTTTGGATACCGAAGAATATTTGGCGGGCGTCGTGAAACGTATTGCTTCGCAAACACTGGAAACGTCCTTTTTGTCCCTGAGAGACGGCAAGAATGTTATTCTTAAGGTGTTGATCGAGGGAACGCACAGATTAAGGGTTGCGGGCTTGTTTGTTGGCTTGCAGGGCCATGAATATCGGCGTGCAGCAGGCAAGGCCGTTTTAGCTCATGTGGATGAGACAACAAGAAGCGACATTCTGGAAGCATGTCTTGCAAACACACCAGAGCGGCAACGCAAAACTATATATAAAACACTCGAAAAAGAGTTACCTCAGATTGTCGCTCGCGGTTGGTCCGTAGATGATCAGACTGAAGAAGGTATCATTTCGATTGGTGCTCCTATCTTTGATGCGTCAGGCACTGTTATCGGGGCTGTGGGCATTGTAACGCCTACTTTCCGGATGGATAAGTCGCGGGACAGTTTTATCAATGCTGTTTTGGCAGGCGCTGCTGAGGCAACCCAACTGCTTAAGAATATTTCCGACAAGTAAAAACATCCATTATCGCTGATTTTTCAGTTTAGTCTGCGGCCAGTACATTCGGCCCTTGGCCAAGCAATATGATAGCTTGTTCCTTTACTATGCTTTTGTGCCGTCAAAATTTATATCCTCTGTAACTATCTGAAAAGTAATATTTTTTATCCATATAAGGCGTGCTTTTTGCGAGTGCACGGTGCCCTTTGTGGTGCATTTTCCCTGTGCATTTTTCCCGAAGTGATCCACGACGCACATAAAAAAAATTCCTTTACTAACGCTTTTTATTATGTCAAATAATGAAAATATTTCACAATATAAAATAACCGGGGCGGATATTTTCAAGGAAGGTGACGTAAAAGTACGGGGTCCATGACGCCTCACCCGGCTACGCTGGAAGGAGAAATTTGATGAACCAGACTGTTGCAGGGGCGATTGCCTCGGCTCTTACGCGTCACGGTGTTGAGTATATTTTTGGTCAGAGCAATCCCACAGCCCTGATGTTGGCTGCTGAAGCGGAAGGTATTCGTCAACTTTTGTACCGGACAGAGAATGCCGCAGGTGCGATGGCGGATGCCTATGCGCGTGTGACAAATAAGATTGGTGTTGTGGCTGCCCAGAATGGCCCAGCTGCAACGCTTATGGTTGCGCCGATGGCTGAAGCGCTAACCGTCTCTATTCCTATGCTGGTACTGGTTCAGGAAGTGCCAGCAAGCGAACGCGATAGGAATGCATTCCAAGAATATGATCATTTTGCTCTTTTTCAGGGCGTGTCAAAGTGGATTCGCAGACTAGATGATCCTAACCGCGCCGCTGAGTATATTGATCTGGCTATGATGGCAGCGAACAGCGGCAAGCCAGGGCCTGTTGTGTTATTGTTAGCAAAAGACGTACTGCGCATGCCCAGCAACCCACCAGCATTTAAACGGCAGCAAAATTTGGGTAGCTTCCCACTTGATCGGCCGCGCCCAGAGGCTGCTGCTGTATCAGCTGCTGCAAGGATGCTGGCAGAAGCGGAATCGCCGTTAGTGATTGCTGGCGGTGGTGTACTTGCATCGCAAGCATCAAATGAGCTGGCGCGACTGATTGAAGTGGGTCAAATTCCTGTTGCGACAACAAATATGGGTAAAGGCTCGGTTGATGAAACCAGCGAGCTTTCCATGGGTGTTGCCGCCAATATTACAGGTGAAAATGGGCCTGCTTATGCCCACCGTGACCTAATTAAGAATGCAGATGTTGTTCTGTTTATTGGGACGCGTACAAATGAAAATGGAACAGATTCCTGGACCCTAACATCACCGACAGCAAATTATATCCATATTGATGTTGATGGTACAGAAGTTGGCCGCACATACGAAGCGCTTAGGGTCGTTGGTGATGCAAGGTCTGCTGTTGCTGATCTTGCGACGGCGCTAGAATATGAAGATTTGTCTAAGCGACACAAGAAAAGTGCCAAGATAAAAGCCGATATTGTTGCGGGGCGCAAGGCGCGGGCTCAGGCAATCGCGCCTGTATGTCAGTCGACAGCAAAGCCGGTGATGCCGCAGCGTTTGATGTCTGAATTAGACAAGCTTATTTCACCAAATGACATTGTTGTGGCTGATGCAAGCTACTCGTCGGTTTGGGTGCTGGGGTATTTAACAGCCCGCAAGGCTGGGCAGCGGTTTTTGACGCCGCGCGGGTTAGCTGGGCTTGGTTGGGGTTTCCCGTTCGCTGTGGGTGCAAAGTTGGGGCGTCCGGAAGCTAAGGCAATTGCGCTTGTTGGGGACGGTGGTTTTGCACATGTATGGGCTGAGCTTGAAATGGCCGTGCGGGAAGAAATTCCTGTTGTTGTTATTGTGTTGAATAACGCGCAGCTTGCAATGCAAAAGCACGGTGAAGCGCTGGGGTTTGGCAAAACAACGACAGGTATTGAATTTGCTGCTGTTGACCATGCTGCTGTTGCGCGGTCCGTGGGTGCGGAAGGAATCCGTATTGAGGATCCGGAAGATTTTGCGCCTGCATTAAAGCGTGCTCTTGCTTCGGATAAAGTGACACTAATTGATGTTATCAGTAGCGCTGATGCGGCGGGGCCACTGCGGATTTTTGACGGGAACGCAGATCTTGTCAACGTGCAACCAGCACCCAAAAAGTTAGCAAAAGTATAGGGTGTGAAACTGTGAATGCACCTGACCAGAATAGCATTGTAGAGTTTCTGGAGAGAAAAGCATTGGCACAGATATGCCCACAATTAATGGTGGGGGGTGTTTGGCAGGATGCGGCCACTGGGGCTACTTTCCCTGTTGAAGATCCGTCAACAGGGAAAGTCTTGGCTCATGTTGCTGATGCGGCGCCTGCTGATAGCTTGGCGGCTCTACATGCGGCGCATGAGGCACAAGGCGAGTGGGCTGCATGGCCCCCACGTGCGCGCAGTGAAATTCTTCGCAGAGCATATGACCGCTTGATTGATGAGGCAGATACATTCGCCCGTGTTATTGCACAGGAAATGGGAAAGTCCTTGCAGGATGCACGCGGCGAAGTTTTGTATGCAGCTGAGTTTTTGCGCTGGTTTTCTGAGGAGGCAGTTCGCATACAGGGCCGCTATCAGTTGGCGCCAAACGGTAAGCTGCAACATTTGATTAGTAAAAAGCCTGTAGGCCCTTGCCTATTGGTGACGCCGTGGAATTTCCCGCTTGCGATGATTACCCGTAAAGTGGGTCCGGCTGTGGCTGCTGGGTGTACGATGGTTTTAAAGCCTGCTGAGCTTACACCGCTTACGGCAGGCATGTTTGTGTCACTCATGCACGATGTGGGCCTGCCTCCGGGTGTGTTGAATCTAATTACAACCACGCATTCGAGTGAAGTTGTTGGTGCGTTGCTGAAAGATAACAAGCTAAAAAAGATTTCTTTCACGGGGTCTACCCGGGTGGGCAAGATTCTTTTGGTCGGCGCTGCAGAAAACGTACTGCGTATATCTATGGAGCTGGGTGGTAATGCGCCGTTCATAGTGTTTGAAGATGCAGATGTGGGTGCTGCAGTTGAAGGTGCTGTTCAGGCAAAACTGCGCAACATAGGGCAGGCCTGTACAGCCGCGAACCGTTTTTATGTTCATGCCACACTTGTGGAAGAGTTTACCGAAAAGCTCAGGCAGAGGTTTGCTGCGCTGCCAATTGGTCGCGGTACGATCGAAGGCGATATAATAGGGCCGCTTATCAGTGCAGTTGCCAGAGAGAATGTACACAAGCTGGTTCTGGATGCAGTTGGCCGTGGCGCAAGGCTTGTGCAGGGCGGGGCTGTCATTGATGGTGCGGGCTATTTTTACCCACCGACAATTTTGGTGAATGTGCCAGCTGATGCTCGTGTGATGCAGGAAGAAATTTTTGGGCCTGTTGCACCTATTTGTGGTTTTTCAAGTGAGCAAGAAGTCATTGCGCATGCAAATGCCAGTGAATATGGCCTCGCCGCGTATGTTTATACGAGCGACCTTGATAGGGCGATGCGCATAAAGTCTGAAATAGACACCGGTATGTTGGGCATTAACGCTGGGGTTATTTCTGACCCTGCTGCGCCGTTCGGCGGCGTTAAACTTTCAGGTATAGGCCGAGAGGGCGGCGCAGAAGGCATAGAGGAATATCTGACCACGCAGTATGTGGGAATAGGCAATCTCGCCTAAAGGTGTGGTTAAAACAAGGCGATAATTTCATTATTTGATATTCTTTCACATATTGACATTGTGAAATAATTGCGTAATATGAAATTTATTGGCTTTGATGCGGGGAATTACAACAAGCGGTCAAAAAACATTTGGCCATATTTACTAGGGGAAGGAAGTAGTGATGAAGGCTTTCAAAAAGAGTTCTTTATTTATTGGGAGCATTATGGCGGGGACGGCACTGATGTCTGTGTCACCAGTTATAGCGCAGTCTGAGAGTAATGAGCCGTTTCGTCTTGAGGAAATTGTTGTTACCGCTCAAAAGCGTGAACAGAATGTTCAGGATGTTGGTATTGCTGTAGCAGCCTTTGGCGGTGAAGAGCTTAGGTCACTGCGTGTGTCATCAGCTGATGGTATTGCGGATTCAGTATCCGGCGTTCAAATTTATAACTACCGCGGTAAAAGCCAGCCATCTTTTGTGGTGCGCGGCGTTGGTACGCAGGATTTTGCACCAAACACAGCGCCAACGGCAGCAGTTTACATTGACGAAGTTTACCTTGGTTCCAACATTGTAACAGGTTTTCAGATTTTCGATGTGGAACGTGTCGAAGTGTTGAAAGGTCCACAAGGTACTCTGTTTGGCCGTAACACGACGGGCGGTGCGGTTAGCTATACAACCAAGCGCCCATCTGACGAGTTTGAAGGCTATGCCGAAATTGGCTATGGCAATTACCAGACAATTGACGGCGCTTTAGCAATTGGTGGCCCTGTTACTGACGGTGTTAGAATGCGTCTTGCTGGTAAGTTTTCCAATCAGGACAAGGGTATTTACACAAATACCTTCACAGATGCCCAGAACCCATTTGGGCCTGCTCCTAACTTCCAAAATGTAAAAAGCAACGTCGGTGAAGATTTTAACTGGGCTGGTCGTTTGCTAACAGAAATTGACCTCGGTGATAATGCGACACTCTTGTTGAACATTCACGGCGGTGAAAGAAGTGCGGATACACTGCCGGTAACGCCGATTGGGTTTACGCAGCTTGCAGGTGTGAGCGGCACGTGTGAAGCAACAGCAACTGGCGGTGATTTCTCAGACCCACGTTTTTGTGGTGATGCGTTTGGGTATTCTGACACAGACGGTGACGAATTTACTGTCAGCAACGACTATGTTGGTGAAAATGACGAGAAAAACTTTGGTGCTTCTGCCCGGTTTGATTTTGATCTTGGCGACGTAGCCTTTACATCGATCACAGCTTATGAAAGCGCCAGCAAGCAACAGTCTGCGGATGCTGATGGTTCGGCGTTCTTTGTGTTCAGTAATGCGTATGACATTAATTTTGATCAGTTCAGTCAGGAAATTCGCCTGAATGCAACGATGGGTAACCTGTTCTGGATCGCCGGCCTTTATTATAGCCATGATGAAATTGATCAGGTTTTCTGTGGTGACCTGAACTTGCTTATTGGTCTTGGCGCGCAGTGCCGGAATGAGTTTTCTCAGGTAACAGACAACGGCGCCGCTTACGGCCAAGCAGAATACTTTGTTAGCGATAAACTACGCTTTACACTTGGTCTTCGCTATACATACGAGCAACGTGATTTCAATAGCATTAACACGCTTACTGATGAGTTCGGTAATGAGACAATTGCTAACTTTGGGCTTAATCCAGAGGATGAAGCAATTATCGATGATAAGGTGAGTGGCTCAAACCTTTCTGGTCGCATTGGTATCGATTATTTTGCAACCGAAGATATCCTGCTTTATGCCAGCTACTCTAAAGGTTTCAAAAGCGGTGGTTATGACGGTGACTTCTCTTTCACACGTCAGCAGCTTGACCCATACGGTGAAGAAACATTGAAATCATACGAGTTTGGCTGGAAAACGACACTCGCTGATGGTCAGGTGCGCTTTAATGGTGCAGCATTCTATTATGATTATTCAGCACCGCAAGTACGGGTGCAGCGTGTTAGTAATGCTGGCCTGCCATTTAACCAGCTTATTAACCTGAATTCTGCTGAAGTATATGGTGTTGAAGCTGATCTGAACTGGGCGCCAACAGAAAGCTTGTATTTTGCGGCTTCTGCAACGCTTCTTGACACCAAGCTGAAAGAGGATAGCACAGATCCGGCACTTGCTTTGTTTGACGGTAACGAACTGCCGCTTGCAGCGAACGAGTCCTTCACCCTACTTGCGCGCTATGAACAGCCTATCACGGATAATTATACAGCCACAATTCAAGTGGACGGTAAATATAACGGCGCTTACGAACTGAACGCTGAAAACCTAGGTTGGCTTGCGCAGGACTCGTATGTGCTGGTGAATGCCCGCCTGAGCCTACTAAATGTGGAAGGTGGCTGGGAACTGTCTGTATGGGGTAAAAACCTTACAAATCAGACATTCTCTGTTGGTAGCTATTCACTCTTTGGTGCCTTCCCGGTGTTTTACAATACACCACGTACATACGGTGTATCACTGCGGTATGACTGGTAAGAAATACTGAAGACATAGGGTGATATAAGATAGCAGTGTCGGCTTTAAATCGGCGCTGCTATTTTCTCTTAAAGGCGGGAGTAAAGAGAATGAGTAAGCAGAAAACTACCGATTTAAGAAATGGTCTGTATCCATGGGTTGTCGTGGTAATGCTCCTTGTTGCATACACGCTGTCTTTTATTGACCGGCAAATTATTTCGCTGATGGTTGGCCCTATTCGCGAAGATTTGCATATATCGGATACACAATTGAGCCTGTTGCAGGGGCTTGCCTTTGCTTTGTTTTATACCTTGATGGGTATTCGTATCGCCAACTGGGCCGATAAACATTCGCGCCGGAATATCATTGTTTGGGGCATTGCAATCTGGTCTATTATGACGGCCTTTTGTGGTATTTCTAAGAACTACTGGACACTGTTTCTGGGGCGCTTGGGTGTTGGGGTTGGTGAAGCGGCTTTGTCGCCTGCATCATATTCGATGATTACCGACTATTTTTCTGCAAAACGCCTGAGCACGGCTTTATCTGTTTACGGCGCTGGGCCGTATATTGGTTCTGGACTTGCTTATATATTGGGCGGTGCAACGGTTTCTTATATCGATAGCCTTGGGCAATTATCCGTACCAGTTTTAGGGGATATTTCTAGCTGGCAGGCTGCTTTTTTGGTGGTTGGCCTTCCTGGCGTGCTGGTGGCACTTGTGATTTTAAAGTGGGTGCGTGAGCCAGAGAGAAAATCAAGCGGGGTGCTGGAAGAGCATGAGACCTCTTTCTTGCGGGGTGTTCTGCCTTATATGGCCGGGCACACCCGGTTTTATTTGTGCCATGCTTTGGGAATGGGCCTGATTTCCCTAGTTGCTTACAGCACATTTTCTTGGCTGCCGACATATTTTGTTCGCGTTTACGATATGCAAATTGGGGAAGTGGCGCGCAATATAGGCGTGCTTATATTGGTATTTGGTACATTAGGCATATTTGCCGGTGGGCGCTTAGCGGATTACTTGCAAAACAGCCGGTCTTATAGTGACGGGGCGATGCGTAGTGTTTGGCTGGGTTCGATTTTGCTGGCGCCTGCTGTGATGGGTGCGACAATGACTGGTTCTGTCGCTGTTTCGTTTTTCTTTGTGGGTGTTGTTTTCTTTCTGGTTGCTTTCCCGTTTGGCTCAGGTGTGGCAGCCCTTCAAATGGCAACGCCGCCCCATTACCGGGCTCAGGTTTCTGCTGTTTATCTGTTTGTCACTAGCATTATTGGGCTTGCTGTGGGGCCAACAGCGGTGGCGATGTTTACAGATTATGTTTTTAAAAATGACAATGCTGTTGGGCAGTCGATTGGTGTTGTTGGGGCGATAGCAGGCATTGGTGGATGTGTTTTGTGCTACCTTGCCCTGAAGCCCCTTCGGAAAATGCTGAACCAAAATAAGGGTTAGTTCTGCCGGTCCTTGTGGAAGCAGAAACTTTGCCACTATAGCTTAAAGGAGCATGACTATGATGAAATCAATAAAACAGGCTTTGTTAACATGTGTACTTGGCGGTGCCATTCTGTGCCCTGTAGGTGCAGAGGATCAGGCCCCTTCAAAATGGGGTAAGGATGATACCATAGGATCAGCTAACTATCTTACACCAGAGCTGGCTTTGAAAGCGGCAGGGTTGGTGACAAATGGTAAGGTGTACGGCCTTGGTCTTCCCGTGAGTAGTTCAACGCCAGCAGTTGCCCCGCGCACGATAGCCGTTAATGTGTTTATGCCGGGCCAATACGGTGGCGCGACACTTGGATCCAATAAAGCAAGTTACCTCGATGACATGATTACGGGCTGGATGGGCATTGGAACTCAGATTGATGGCCTTGCCCATGCCGGCCAGAACGGCACTTTCTATAATGGAAATAAGGCAATCGATTTTGTCACACCTTCCGGTGTTAAAAAACTAAGTGCCGCTGACATTCCCCCAATTGTTACGCGGGGTATTTTGTTAGATATTGCTAAATACCGTGGGGTTGAGCGGCTTAAGGAAGGTGAAGTTGTTACTGTAGATGAACTGAAAGCGGTGGCTGAACAGCAGGGTGTTGAAATTCGCCAAGGCGATGTTGTTATCTTGCACACTGGCTGGCTCTCATTGCTGGATGAAGACCCTGATCGTTTTGGTGCGGGCGAACCGGGCCTGAATAGGGCGGGGGCTGAGTATCTTGCCAGTAAAAATGTTATTGCTGTTGGTGCGGATACGTGGGGCATTGATGCTGTTCCATTCGCTGATGATACTGTTTTTGATGTTCATGTCACCTTGCTCTATGAAAACGGTACGTACCTTTTGGAAGCCATTGACACGCGGGAACTGGCTGCAGACGGCGTGTATGAGTTTATGTTTGTCCTTGGGCAACCGCGTTATGCGGGCACTGTTCAGGCGATGATTAATCCAATTGCTATCAAATAATAGGGTTTGATAGGCCCAACGGTCTGAACTCCGCTACGTAAGTAGCATTTGGGCACCTTTGGTAAATTCCCAACCGGGGGTGTCTCTTTTTTCTATTTGATCTGGTGGTGCTGAGCGCAGGGAGGGGAGAGTAGATGAGTAATTTTCTTGGTAAAGAATGGCTGAAAGACTACACAAAACACTTGATAGCCGATCAGGCGTGGGCGGCAGCAACAGCATATTTTTCTGGCCGCATTGGTTTTCGCTGTGGCACTTTGAGCGGTGTTGTTGAAATTCAGGCAGGTAAAGTCCAGGGTGTATTTTCCTCAGAAGAGGCTTTGCCAGCAGATTTTATGCTGGTTGGCCCAGAGGCAGAATGGCAGCGCGTTCTCTCTGGCGAGACAGACTTTTTCAGAGGCCTTTCTGAAGACCACGGCGACCTCACAATCGAGGGGGATGCCGCTGCAGCCATGCGTAGTGCCAAAACCATGTGGCTTGCGCTTGAGATAATGTCACGAGTTGGCGGCACAAGTTGCTGTGATGCAGTATCCTATTCGCCAGACCCTGAACCCTCTGGCAGGGCAGTGACGGGGCGTTATATCGAGGTTGATGATATCCGTACTTACTATGAAGAGGCTGGTGAAGGGTATCCCCTTATCTGCTTTCATGCCGCTTGTCAGGATACATTAATGTACCGGCATGTTCTGGATAATCTTTCTGATAAATTTCGAGTTATTACTGTCGATGCCCCAGGGCACTCTAAAAGCTTAATGCCAGAAGCAGGTCCGTTTACCAGCCTTACACAGCACTGTGAATTTAATGAGAAGCTGATGGATAAGCTTGGTTTGGTGCGCCCTGTTATTCTTGGGTGTTCCATGTCTGGTAATCAGGTGCTTGAGCTAGGGAGCAGGCGGCCAGACAAGTATGCGGCTATTATTTCTGCTGAGGGGGCCGATTATACACCGACGATATCTAAATTCATGCTTGATATGCTGCTCGTGAACGGACAGCAAATTCTGGAAGGGTATTCTCAGTCTATCACCGGCAATCGCACACCGCCTGATCGGGCGCGTGAAGTGGTTTGGCAATTAATACGTGCTGTGCCTGAAGTGATGAAGGGGGATTTAGCAGGTTATGCCGGTTTTGATATGCGCAGTGAGGTGGGAAAAATTACGGCACCTTTATTGTTAATTAGGGGTGACGCTGATTGGCTTGTGTCACAGCAGCAGGTTGACGAGACAGCATCCAGAATTCCCTGTAGCAAGGTTACTGTCCTTGAGGGTACAGGTCATTATCCGATGATCGAGAATCCGGTTGAGTTTAATGATGCTGTACGTCAATTTTTAAACGAGGTAGGAATTAGTTGAAAATATAGCCGTTTGTTCATGTCATAAATGAAGGCGGCTACATTTCTGGAATCGTCTTTCATCACCATGGGGCCTTGGTGTCTAAGCCCTGCTGCGCGCCTTATATTAATAAGGCGGTTTAATTATGCTCAGTGTTGTGTCATAATTCTATTTTGTTGAGCACAATAAGTTTTGTGTTGTGGATATAATGACAAGTGTAGAGTTTTATGAAGAGCCCAAAACAAGATCGTCGTTCTGTCATTTTGGATACCGTCATTCTGCTTCTTGCAGAAAAGGGCTTGGCGGGCATCACGCACAGGGCAACAGATGCTGCTGCGGGCTTACCGCAGGGATCAACCAGCTATTATTTTCCCAAGAAATCTGATTTGCTGCGTGCAGCGGCGCTTCATTTGGCGCTTGAACTGGAAAAAGACTGTGACCGCCTTCAGGTTGGTTTTGCCGGTGTTGTTGCCAAGGACGGCCTCGATAAGGCGATTAATTATGTGGCAGGGGAATTAATTGATACAATTGATGAAGCCAAACATTTGATGTTGGCGCGTATTGAACTGACACTTGCTGCAGCCCGTGATGAGGAATTATCAGATATTGGTGAAAGGCTTTTGGTTGCAGGCAAGCGACCAATTGAATTTTTCATAAGCCTTATTTCTGGCGGTAAAAATGATGTTCCAATAGATACCTATGTTGGTATGATTGATGGTATTACACTTATGTATGCAAATGGTCAGAATTCACAGCCTGCCAAAGATCAAGTGGCTGTTGTTATCAGATCCCTTATTGCAGGGGTCTGAGTGCTCTGTTTCAAACGAATAACAGGTAAGAAGCGCCCCTAGCCGGGAAGGTGCCAAGGGCGCTTATAGGTAAGCTACATTTTGTAGCGGAGTGTTAAACCGTACGTTCTAGGCTCATTATAAATTGTGTAATAGAAACCTAAGCTTGCCAGGTCATTCATATCTGCAATATAGCGTTTGTCTGTGACGTTTTTGACGAAGGCGTGCAGCTCGACGCCTGTATTCAGAAGGGATATACCTGCATCTAGGTCCAGCTCACCGTGACCTGAGCTTTGCATTGGCGATTCGTTCACTGGGCTGAAGTAAACCTTTGATTGATAAGAAAAATTACCACCTAAAAAGGCTTCTGCATCATCAGTAACATTAAACGTATAGCGCGCACCAAGTGCCATTTGAAGTTTTGGCGTCTTGTCTAGGCGCTGCCCGGCAAAATCACCGCGAATTGGGTCATCAAACTTTGTATACTGGGCATGGAGTGCGGATAGACCAAAGTTGATGTCTAGTCCCTGTAGTGGCCTTGCTTGTAGCTCAATTTCAGCGCCGTAAATTTCAGCTGAGGCATTCTGCAAGCGCTGCAGGATAGCCCCATCCGGGTTCGATTCGAGGCTGAATACTTGCATGTCTTTATAATCATAATAGAAAGCTGCAAGGTTCAGGCGTACATGACGGTCAAACAGATCAGACTTCATACCTATCTCAAACGAGTCCAGCTGTTCTGGGGCTACTCCTGAAAGCTCTTCTATTTCAAAGACGGCGCCGGTGTTGTGACCGCCAGAGCGCACACCGCGTGTGTAGCTTGCGTAAGCACTGATATCATCATTAAAAGAATAGTTTGCAGCAAACCGCCACGTTGGCTTTTTCAGCTTGTCTGTTGTGTTAACAAAGCCGTCGATTGCAGGGTCATGTGGGTTACTGTCCACAAGTCCGATAACCGGCTCTTCTGTCGGGCGAAGCGATCTGTCAGCATCAGCATTTACAGGAAAAGCGACGCTGCGGAATGTCAGGTCTTTTTTGTCGTTTGTATAGCGAATGCCGGCAGTTAGTGTTAGTTTGTCTGTTACATCATAATCAGCTTGGGCGAACCCTGCGAAGCTGTCAGTGGTTTGTTCAAAAGTGCGCTCTACGTACATAATAAAATTTGCAGGATCAAAATATGGCTCAAGTGGGTTAGGGTTAAATTCACGCAGGAAGGTGAAGTCAACAAGGCTATCGAGCTTTTCGTGTAGGAAGTAGGCACCAACAACCCAGTTCAGACGGCCTCCTGCATTTGATGCAATACGCAGTTCTTCACTGATTTGTTCTGATGTTTCATCCCACAGCGTGCCACTTGCAATGGCATAAGGTGACCAGTCTTCATCTGTACTTAGGCGGCGGTGGTTTCTTACATAACCTGTTATTGATGTAACGCTTATGCTTTCGCCGTCATAGACAATAGATAGGCGGTCACTGAGGTTATCTAGCCGTTCATAGTTATCTAAGATATCAGTTGGCATATCGCTTAAGTCGGCTGAGGGTATGAAGCCTGTTAGCGGGTTTGCGCAGATATTGATTGCCAGGATTTCATCACCAGTACAGTCACGTCCTTCTACAACATTGAATGTACCAAGTGCTTTGTGAGCAATGTCAGAGGTTTCGCTGCGGCCGCCTTCAATCTTGTTTGAAATTGTAATGTTATCAGTCGGTTTAAAAAGAAGCTGTAACCGAGTTGCATAATTGTCGATGTCATTCAGGTCACGGCCGTCGATGGTGTTAATTGCCCAGCCATCTCGCTGTTTAACAGATGCTGAGACGCGCACAGCAAGCGTATCATCTATGACAGCACCGCCGCCTGCTGCCTCAAGGAATAGCTGGTTAAAACGACCATACGTCACGGATGCTGACAAATCAGGTTCAAAGGTTGGCTGTTTTGTATAGAAATTTATAACACCGCCAGTTGTGTTGCGGCCGTAAAGAGTGCCTTGCGGACCTTTTAGAACCTCAATGCGGTCAATATCATAAATTTGGAAGAGTGCACCAACGCTTGAGTTTAGGAATACGTCATCAATGGTAACACCGACCGCACCAGAAGAGGCAGCATTAAAATCATTCACACCGACGCCGCGCAAGAAGATGGTGGGATTCGAGGCCTGAAATAATTGATTGATTTGCAGGCCTGGTACAAGTTTCGTTAGGTCTGTTGCATTACGCACGCCGCTTTGTTCAATTTTGGCACCACTTAGAGCAGAAACCGCAATTGGTACGTTTTGAATGTCTTGGCCACGTTTTTGTGCCGTAACGATAATTTCTTCAAGTTGAAAGCCTGTATTGTCTTGAGCGAGAGTTGTTGTGGATAGCGTCGTGCCCGCCATAATTCCAGCTATGAATAACGCACGAGGATAACTGTTTTTCATCAAATTTCCCTTTCCTGAGGATAGCAGCGGGCGTTTGCCGCGCCGCATGTTATTGCTGCACGCCACTCGTTTGAGGTTTGTTGGAATTGCCCCGCTTGGCGCGGGGTCTATGCTCTAGTTAGTCAAGGCGCACTGTCATCTCGAGTTCGATCATCAGATCTGGTGCCGCCAGTGCAGTAACGCCTACGCCTGTCAGGCTTGGTAGGTGACCATCGAACAGAATGTTTAAGTGGGGCATAACTTCTGCAATGGTTTCGGGCCTTAAGTCTGTCATGTAGGCGCGTACCATCACGATGTTTTTTGCTGATGCCCCGATAGCCTTAAGAGCGGCCTGAGCATTGGCCACAACCACTTCTGTCTGCCCTGATAGAGTATCAGGAACAGGTTCGCCGTTTGCGCGCCAAGCAACCTGACCAGAGATGAAAGCAAGTTTGCCAGCTTCCATGACTGTAATCTGTGAATAGCCTGCCGCGGCTGCGTCTGGCAGTGTGGACGGATTTAAATGTGTTATTGGTTGTGCAAAGCTAGGTATTGTGGCGGTTAGTGCTGTGATAATGGCGGCACCGCCTACCATCACTGTGCGTAAATATTTGGACTTCAACATGATTTCTTCCTTTAATATGATGGTCAGTTATGTGTCAGCTGCAATTGGCTCTTCCGTATCTGTTTTCTCAATTCTTTGGGTAAGGTGGTTAGGCATTAGGCAGGTAACCGAACCGTCATTTCCAGTTCTAGCAGCAGATCAGGCCCGGCAAGGTTGAGAACACCGATTGCAGTTATGCTTGGCTTTCCGCCATCAAAAAGCTCAATAATCTGAGGCATTACTATTCCTGCGGTATTAGGTAATATCCCGCCTGTAATAAAAAGCCGTGCCATAACGATGTCTTTCCCTGTAGCGCCAATTGCTTCCAGAGCTGCTCTGGAATTGGCAACCACAACTTCTGTTTGGCCGGCTAGTGTTGCGGGCACAGGTTTGCCGTTTGCTTGCCAGGCAACTTGTCCTGAAATGTATGCGGTACGCCCAGCTTCTGCGATGGTGATTTGCGAGTGGCCCATAGCACTGGCATCAGGCAGTGTTGTCGGATTCAAGTAGGTGATAGGTTGTGCCATTATTTTCTCTTTGTAATGATTTAATTAATAGTATAGAAAATTACTACATATGTAGAGGTTATATGTCAAGTAATAGAAGGGAAGCCTATCGGCTTTCGGACGTTGGGGAGAAAAGCTATTATAGAATAATGACTTGTGTTTTTATCTGTGCATAGATGTGTGCGCACTTGATCGAATGCCCAGTGCGGTTCAGGGGTAAAAATAGTAAAATACTAGTGTGGTAGTTAAGGAATCGGGCTACCTCAGGGCAATGAGAGAGGGATTTCCGTTGTTTCCTTAATGCGTTCCATAGCGAAGAACGATGACACGTCAACAAGGGGTGCGCATTTGATGATTTTTTTATAAATGCGGTCATAGTCATCAATGTCGCGGACCCGGATTTTTAGGAAATAATCCACATCACCGCTCATTCTGTGAAATTCCACAACTTCTGGGATGAGATGGATCCCTTTGGCAAATTTTTCTAGCCAGTCCTCGGTATGCTGATTGGTACGTACAGTGACATAAACAGTAACACCGCAACCAAGTTTTTTGTAATTCAAGAGGGCAACCTTTTTTAAAATATAGCCTTCTTCTTCCAGTGTTTTTAATCGCCGCCAGCAGGCATTTTGTGACAGCCCCACTTCTTCTGCCATATCAGCAATGGATAGGGTTGTGTCTTGTTGCAGTAGTTTCAACAAGCGAACGTCATAGCTATCAACTTTTCTCATGATAAAGCCATTGTATAAAAAATTATCCCAATATTTAATATTATTAAGGGATAATATGGGATTTTATGTGGGCGATAGCAACTATAATTTGTCTTATTGTAACAATAAGCGCAGGCCAGTTTTATGTTTAAAAAGATTTTCCTAAATCATCCTCAGTCCGTTGATGAAAGCTATTTTCAGCATTTTATTCAAGCATGTACATTTAGTTTTAAAATGTTTACAGGCGGTTTGGCCTGCCTTGTCCATGCCTTCATTCCGTGTTTGTGTGTAAGTACGGGTAGTAAGGCCATTGTAAATTTGCATGATAAAATGGTGATGAACCGTCATAAGCAAACCTCTCACCGTAAGGGTGATAATACTTCACATGAACGGGCAGCCTAAAGGTGTCAGCGCAGTTAACCGCTCAGTTTTTGCCGCTCACTCATCGCTGGAACCTATATGCCCCGGGGGTTATGGTTTCCTTTATGATTGCGGCGTCTGCCTACTATATTTCCAGCAGGCTAGGTGGCCCGGTTATGCTCTATGCCCTTCTGTTTGGCATGGCTCTTAACTTTCTATCAGATTCAGATAGGTGCCAGCCCGGCATCAGGCTTTCCAGCAAAACTATATTAAGGCTTGGTGTTGCTTTACTTGGGCTACAGATAACATGGCTAGATGTTGCTGCGCTTGGCCTGTCCACAATAGAGCTGGTTATTGCAGCGGTTACACTCACTATCATTGGCGGGGTGTTTTTAGGCAGGCTTCTTAAGCTTGACAAAAGTTACAGTGTTTTATCGGCGGGCGCTGTTGCCATTTGCGGTGCCTCTGCGGCCTTGGCTATATCCTCGGTTCTGCCAGTTGACAAAGAAGACAGTGAAAAACTAGAGAGCCAAACCCTTCTCGTAGTTGTCGGCGTAACGGCGCTTAGTACCATTGCAATGGTTTTATATCCTGTTCTTATTAATGCTATTGGGTTGGACGATAAAACAGCAGGGGTTTTCCTTGGGGCAACCATTCACGACGTAGCGCAGGTTATTGGCGCTGGGTATATGATTTCCGACGAAACAGGGCAGGTGGCAGCTGTTGTGAAGCTATTGAGGGTCGCATGTTTGGTGCCTGTGGTTATGATCATAGGGCTTATCTTTAGGTCAGAACTAGACGCAAGAAGGGGCAGTAAGCGGCCGCCCGTTATCCCGTTCTTTTTATTTGGTTTTCTCGCGTTTGTAGGGCTTGCTAGCATAGAGGTGCTGCCAGAGAGTATGGCGATCTTCCTCTCGGATGTGTCGCGCTGGTTTTTAATTGCAGCTGTTGCGGCGCTGGGCATGAAGACGTCACTAAAGAAACTGTTCACCATTGGATATGCCCCTGTTCTTGCGCTGGCCTTGCAAACATGCCTGCTCGCTGTGTTCGTACTAGCGGTTTTAATATGAAGTCTTTATTATTCATAAAGCGTAACTTTTCCTGAAATGTCACTGCTTCCTTGTTGTTATCTTACCTTTCGGGTTGGCTATGAACCATAGGATTAGTATTGCAGGTCATTCTGTGTTTGACCGAAGGATTGACGTTCATCTATAAGATTTTGATTATATATTTATGCCAAGTGTGAGAAGCGGTGCTGGTTTCCTTATAAGTTTATATAAGGTAGTAAGGAAAATAGTGATTAATCAAGGAGTGATGAATGCTCAATAAACCTGATGAAGGTTCGGATAAAGCCGATCTGGGTGAAAAAGCGTACCGGCTCCTATACAGAGAGATCATTCGTTGCAAAATCCTGCCGGGACAGGATATTACCGAAGCTCAAATGTGCGAGAAGTATGAACTAAGCCGCAGTCCTGTTCGTAGGGCTCTTGCGCTTTTGGCGCACGATGGTTTGATCACGCCAGTTCCCCGTCTTGGGTTTCATGTGTCTGATATCAGTTTGGTGAGCATTCGGCAAACCTTTGAGATGCGGGCTTCGCTTGAGGGGCTTGCTGCGCGTGCCTGCGTGGGGCGCGTTGATATTGATAAGCTGCGTGATTTAAACACGAGATATGTTGAAGGGGCACATGCTGGTGAACATGGCATGCTTGATGTGCACAATGAAATTCACAGAGAAGTATACGCAGCAACGAATAACCCGATCTTGGAAAAAGTGTTAAAGCAGTTGCTCGATCAGTCAAATCGTATTGCATACTTTGTTGTGAAGGTTGGTGGGCAAGGCCACGCCAGTAGTGATGTAAATATTGATGAACATGAAGCGCTTTTTACAGTTCTGGAAAAGAGTGATGCAGAAGAAGCAGCTCTAAGATTTCAATCACATGTGAGGGAAAGCGAACGACTTGTCATTGATGCTTTATTGAAATCTCGATATTTTAGTGATTTGCCTATCAGAATTAATAATAGCGAATACTGAAATTTCAATACTGAAATTTTGAAATTATAATGTAATTATTGACTCTGGTGTGCTCAATAAGCAGTCTTTGCTGCTTTAATTTTTTCAAATCATCTGATATTCCGCTGCGTATGTAGGCTTGGCCTACGTTGATGCACCATCCTGCTTTTTCTTTTTTATTCCCCGGTAACTGTGCTTTGGCGCTGAGCTTGTGCAGGCTAATAGGAGCCGCCTGTTTGGCTTTTCCAATAAGATAAAAGTTATTAATAGCGAGCTTTGTATTACAAAATTAGCTTAATGAAATTTCATAATTAGTTATTGACATTCCAATAAGCTTATATAAAAATGTTAAATAGATTTTGATCATATAAAGAAATGTGATCATATATAGAAATAATGTATAGAGGAAATGTCGCGCATAGACGCATAAGAAAGGGGTGGTTACTATGACTAAGAAAAGTTTATTATTAGCGGGCGCATGTTCGGCTTTGCTTTCTGGCGCAGGTTTAAGTGCTCAAGCAGCGGAGCCTTCATTCGATATTGGTGAAGAGATTGTTATCACGGCCCAACGCCGAGAAACATTGCTTGGCAAAACGCCAGTCTCCGTAACAGCTTTTAGTGGTAGGCAGCTCCAAAACGCGGGTATTGGTACGCTTGATGCTGTGGCAATTCAAACACCAAACTTCAACTATGTTGATACAGGCCTGCAGCCGCGTTACCGCATTCGGGGCGACGGCCTTCAAGTGTTTAATGACACCTCTGAATCGCCCGTTGGTTTTGCTGTTGATGATATTTTTTACGGTGCAGGTGCCCTTCAGCGCGCGCCTTTATATGATATAAACCGTGTGGAAGTACTGCGCGGTCCACAAGGCACGCTTTTTGGCCGTAACACAACGGCGGGTTTGGTGCAGGTTGTTACTAAAAAGCCAACAGACACATTTGAGGGTTACGTACAGGCGGGCTATGGTTCATTTGATGACAAAAGGCTTGAAGGCGCTGTAAGTGGACCGCTGGCTGATGGTGTCCGTGGCCGTGTCTCTTTCTATTATGATAAAAACGATGGCTGGCAGAAAAACCTTGGTATTCCGGGCGGCGTTAACTGGGCTTCCCGCGATGTGATGTCTGGTCGTGCACAGCTTGGTGTTGATCTTGGTGAAAATGCGACCTTGCTTTTGAAGGCGGCTTATACGGAAGATCGCAGTGTTGCACATTCTACCGGTGGGCAAGGAACGCTTGAGCCGGGCACGTTTGCGCCGTGTGCTACAGCACAGATTTTGGCAAATGAATGCGTGAACGGTACGGGTTTCAGTTTTGGTGAGCCTGACCCAAAGGTTATCTACAGTGATCAAGACGGCCTTCCTAATCATCTGGATTTTGCAGAATTCAGCGCGCGCCTTGATTGGAATATCACGCCTTACCTTCAGCTGGTTTCCATCACCGGTTACCTTGATTATGACCGTATTTTTGCGGAAGACGGTGACGGCAGTGCCCAAGGTGGTTTCCTTGGGAATGCTGAAGTGCCCTACACGCTTGATGCTCAGCAGTTCTCACAGGAATTGCAACTGCGCGGTGGCGGCGATGATGAAATCAATTGGGTTGTTGGTGGCTTTTACTATAATGATGACAGAACAGCGACCAGCACTGTTCCGGAATTCCTTGGTGATGCGATAGACACAATAGGCCGGATTAAAACAGAATCCGGGGCGGTTTTCGCAAGTGTTAACGTGCCTGTTACTGACACGATTGGTGTGGAATTCGGTGGCCGGTACACGAGCGAAAAGAAAGACCTTGATCTTGTTTTTGCTTTTGCCCCTGATGCAAATGACGGTGTAAAAGTTGATGAATTTACGTGGCGGGTGGGCACTAACTGGCAGATGACCGATGATGTTTTCCTCTATGCGAATGCATCAACCGGTTATAAATCACCTGACTTTAACACAACCCTTCTGTTTGGTGATGCAACAGCTGCGATACCAACGCAGCCAGAAAAAAGCTTCTCGCTTGAAGCGGGCGCCAAACTGAAGCTTGGCCCTAGAGTTAATCTTTCAACAGCGGTGTTCAGGAACCTTGTGAAAGACAAGCAGGCGACCGTTACGCAGATTGTAAACGCGCTACCAGTTGCCCGTCTTTTCAACTTTGGTGATGTGGAAATTTATGGTGCTGAACTGGAGCTTTCTGGCCGCGTTACTGATCAACTGAGTGTTATGCTTGGGGCAGCAGTGCTTAATACAGAGATTAAAGCTGATCCAACAACAACATACAGCACGGGGCCTGCTAGTGTTGCTACGCCGATCGACGGCAATGAACTGCCAGCGACACCGCATTTCACCGCTAATGGTTTAATTCGGTATGATTTTGATCCAACGTCAGTAGGTCAGTTTGCTGTGCAAGCAGACTTTAACTACACAGCCAAGCAGTTCTTCCAGGTGGATAATAACGACCGGGATTTCCAAAAAGGCTATGGCATTGGTAACCTTCGTGCCTTCTGGCATGATAATGATGATAAGTTCAATGTACAGGTGTTTGTTGAGAATGTCACCAACACTCAGTACGCCTCTTATGTGGTCACGCCGAACGGCTTTGATACACGTTACACATGGTGGGGCACGCCGCGTACATGGGGTGTTAGGGCTGGCGTTAACTTTTAAGCCGCCCCATACTGACATCATATGAAAACAAAAAGCTATCCGGTTGATATTTGGCCGGATAGCAGTGTCTTTGAAGACAGTTTTTCTAAGCCCTTTCTTCCATGTTGTTAGGAAAGTTAAGTGGGATCTACGTGGACAGGTTAAAATGAGTAAACATGAAATGGTAACTGAACGGCTGTATATTGGGGCCTCCCCGCTCGTTAAAAAGGCAGCGCCGGGTTTTAAGATTAGCCGTGCCGTGCGTGTCGGTGATTGGTGCATCACGAACGGGCAAATGGACATAGGCGAAAATGCGAGAGTTCTAAATACAGATGATATTATATCGCAGACCGTTTCATGTATGCGCAGTATTTATGAATTAATGGCCAGAACAGGTTTCTGCCTGTCTGAGCTGGCTCAGTTGCAGGTATTTTACCATGCAGATTTTATAGAGGATGAAGCAGCTTTCCGGGGCATGATCCTTGAAGAGTTTCCTGAGTGTGGGGAAGCTCTCATGATGATAACGCGGGTGCCCAGTTTTGCGACTGTAGGCCATGTTGTGGAAATTGATGCGATGGCTATCAAGGGACCACAGACATGTGTAGCAAATGAAAAGGGTGTTGTCACGGGTGTTCGGCGTGGTGATTGGGTGCTGGCAAGTAGCCGGGTAAACGGTGACAGTAAAGATATATGCGCGGGCCTTCGTACGATACTTGGTGAATTGGGGGCTGGTCTGAATGATGTGTGCCGCCTGTATGTTTATTATCCAGCTGACCTAACGGCAGCGGAACACAGTGATATTGAACGCGCATTGGCGGCGGCCTTTGCAGATATGCCGCCAGCATATCATGCGGCGCTATTGCCGAAGACCAGTAAATCCGATTTTGCAGTTGAGTTGGAAGTGATTGCGAATTCAGGCTTTGGGTTTAAAAAAATACGCCTTGGCCGTGCTACAGCCCCTTCTGCTGATATTGACTGGCCTTTTGCTGAGACACTGCGCTGCGGCGATGTTATTTTTACGAGTGGCCAATTTTCAGTGGATGAAACGGGGGCGGTTCTGCATGCAGAAAATATTGTGGCCCAATCCCGCGAGGTAATGCGCCGCTTAGGCAAGGCATTGAACAAGGCCGGCGCGGATTTTAGCGACCTTGCGAAGATAAAAACATATTTTGAAGGTGAGGCGGATCTCGATAATTGGTTGGATAACTTAAATGCACGCATGGAAAGCCTAAGCGATCCGGGGCCTGCATCTACGGGGATAGAAGGCTTGCCGCCAGTAATAGAAGGCACGCTTTTGTCTGTTGATGGGATTGTTATTTTAGACTCTGCGGACAATGACTAAAAGCCACGATTGATAGGGGCATCATGAACTTGAACAATTATAGATTGGGCAAAGTATGAGGCATATTCGCCGACACGCTATTCTTTTGATCATCACTCTCATGATCATCATCCATGCGATTGACCGGCTCGCGATTGTGATCTTGCTTGAGGATATTAAACATGATCTTGACCTCAGTGATGCACAGTTAGGGTTTTTGTCAGGCTTTGCTTTTGTTGCCCTCTATGTGCTTGCGGGTATTCCAATGGCGTACCTTTCAGATCGGTCAAACCGCAGTAAGCTTATAGGCAGCGCCCTTATGGTAATTGGCGGTATGACAATGCTGTGTGGGATGGCGCAAAATTTTGTTCAGCTTGCGTTTGCGCGGTGTGGTCTTGGCATTAGTGCTTCGCCGTGTGTGCCAGCAGCCCATTCAATTATTGCGGATATCTATCCGCCTTCTCAGCGTACAACAGCTCTCTCCATTACAGAGTGTGGTTTTTTTGTTGGGTCTTTCATTGGCCTTTGGGTTTGTGGGTGGATCGCGACAGATTACGGCTGGCGTGCGGCTTTTATAGCGGTTGGAATTTTGCCTATTTTACTGAGTTTTGTTGTTTTCACGTTCATGCGCGATCCGGTGCGGACAACCAAGTCACAAAAGGAAATTAAGCTAGGTTTTAAGGAATCACTAGGCACCATCATTGGTGTGCCTGCTGTTCGCTGGTATGTGGTTGGCAGTTCACTTGCTGTTTTTGCACTTGCGGCCATGATGACGTGGCTACCGACATTGATGATCCGGTCTTATGACATGACACGAACAGAAGCGGGGGGGCTTATCGGTGCTATTAACGGTGTAGGCGGTCTTGTTGTAACCATTTTGGTGGGCGTAATGGCGGACCGGTTAGCCCGCCGCGATAACCGCTGGAATCTTTGGATCCCTGCAAGCCTGTTTGCCTTAAGTGCGCCGTTTGCTGCTCTGACATTCTTAAGCGATACACCGACAAGCATTCTTATTTATTTTGCTATATCTGCGTCGCTTGTGCCAGCGTGCAGTGCGCCCATCATTAGCTACTCCCAGCAAATCATGCCGTCGAATGTGCATGCCATGATTACAGCCCTGATATTCTTGATGCTGAATATTGTCGGTTTCGGTGCGGGGCCTTTAATCGTGGGGGCTTTTAGTGATTTTCTAACGCCGATTGTGGGCCAGCAAGAAGCTCTGCAACAGGCGCTTCTTTATCTGGCGGCGCCTGCCCTTTTCGTTGGGGGATGCTTCGTGGCGGTTGGGTCCTATCTTTCTGTGAACACGAAAGCGGCGGGTGCAGTGACGCAGGCTGGATAGATATGTCTGCGCTGTATATTTAACTCATTATCTGGAGATGCTCTGATGAAGGCTCTGCTATCCACCGCGCCAGGCGGCCCTGAAACACTTGAATTGAGGGATATTCCATCACCAACGCCAAGTGCAGGGCAACTGCGTGTTCGTGTACTCGCCTGTGGTATCAACTATCCTGATGTGCTGGTGATAGAAGATAAATACCAGTTTAAACCGCCGCGCCCGTTTGCGCCAGGCAGTGAAATTACTGGTGTGGTGGAAGAGGTTGGCGAAGGCGTGACCGGCTGGGCGGTTGGTGACAGGCTGATTGCTATGCTGGGAAGCGACGGCGGGTTGGCGGAACAAGCACTTGTAACGGCGGGTCAGGCGATAAAACTAGGGCCAAAATTTGATCCGGTTGAAGGCGCGGCCCTTATTTTTACCTACGCAACAACCATCCACGGGCTGGTGGACCGAGGGGCGCTGAAAGCAGGGGAAACCCTGCTTATTATGGGTGCTGCGGGCGGTGTTGGCATTGCGGCTATTGAAATAGGCAAAGCACTAGGCGCAACTGTTGTGGCGGCTGTTTCCAGTGAAGAAAAAGCGGCTGCCGCCCGGGCGGCGGGCGCAGACCGTACCCTCATTTATGGCAGGGGACCGTTTGATAAGGAGGCCTCCAAAGAGCTGGCTAAGGTGTTTAAGGAAGCTGTTGGCCCGAACGGTGCTGATGTTATTTATGACCCTGTGGGCGGTGATTATGCCGAAGCTGCCCTCCGTAGTATTGTATGGGAAGGGCGCTATCTGGTGGTGGGCTTTCCTGCAGGCATTCCGAAAATGCCGCTTAATTTACCGCTTTTGAAATCTTGCGACATACGTGGTGTGTTTTGGGGCGGTTTCCTGCAGCGGAACCCTGAACGCAACCGCCAGCATGTGGAACAATTGTTCAAATGGTGGGCTGGTGGGCAGATCCGCCCTCGCATTGATAAAGTCTACTCCCTTGCAGATGGCGGTGCGGCGATTGCCCGCCTTGCCAGCAGGTCTGTGATTGGGAAGGTAGTTGTGCGCCCTTGCGAGGAATAAACCGACTATCAAGGTTATTGCCCAGTTTATTACTATGCCTTGCATTAACGACAGCAAGCCGTGCTGGTGAACCTATCTATGACATTGCGGCGGCACCGTTTATGATGGATCGGGTGCACAGGGCCGGGCGGTGGATGTTGCAATCAAGGGTGACAGAATTGCATATGTGGGTGATCTTTCAGGTGTTCGGGCCAGCCAGATAATTGATGCACAGGGCCCCGGCTGGCAGAAATAGGATCCCAGTTAAACGAGCTCTGCTTCAACCCAGTCACGGGCAATATAGGCGATACTGTCGCCTGTGTGAATGATTGGGTCCAGCCGAACGGCGATTAGAAGGACATCGGTTGGTAGTGTAACCGTTTCCAGCAGGATGCCGGTAAAGTCAGTAATAGTACCAAGGGGTTCGCCCGCTTTTACAAGAACACCGGGTTTAAGGGGAGATTGCCAAATGCCACCAGTATCAATGTTCAAGTGACCGCGGGCGCTGACCAGATATGATTTTTTTGCCTCCGCAGGCACTGCCTGCATGGTCAGCATGCCAAGCTCTGCACACACACTGCGGTAGCACTGTATCCCTAGTTGCACTTCTTCGGGGGTAGCACGCTGAGCGACACCGAACTCAACCATAAAGGCGGGTATCCCGTTGACCATCGCCATATAATCGAGCGCACCAGCATGGTTGCCGGGATGTTCCCCAGCCCCAGGCAGAACGCTTTGATGGCAAACGACGAAGGGGTCAAAATGTTTTAGAAACCGGTAAAGGTAAGCAGGCTCAATAGGGCAATTGGGAGGTAACTTATAAACGCCGTATATTTTGCTGGCAAAATCAGTGCCTTGTGCATGCATGCTTAAGAGAAGGTCAGGCTTCACCGCCAAAATCTCACAGAATAAACGATGAGCCATGCGCTCGGTTATAAATCCGTTTGGGCGACCCGGAAAACTGGTGTCAAGGTTTTGACCAAAATCCTGCTGTGTTGCCCATGTTCGGCTTTCAAGGGCAAGGGGATTACCGCTTGCCGTGAACACAACAGAGCCCTTAAGTGACGTAGGGTCAAGGCTATTGCAAAATTCTATGCCAGCAACAATGGCGCAGACCTCTGTGCCGTGCACCTGTCCGTTAATCCACAGGGTCGGGCCGGCTTCGCTGCCGATCACAACGATATAACTGATTGCGATGTTAGCACCAGTAGCGCGTGTACCCAGTGTAATTCTACCCCGATTAATGCTGCCGGGTTTGCCTTCTTCGATAATACGATCAATCACCGTGTAAGCTATCTCGGGTTGTTCTTGCATTGCCGCCTCTTCATAATCGAATGTTTTATGAAATGTCAGTATAAACATTCTGAAAAACACAAATCAATGAAATTTTCATGAAATGGTTATGGCAGGGATGTATAACAAAGAGAATTAATCTAGAAGATACAATAAAAAGTGCTTGTGTGGCTCGGCTGTTTATATAGTAAATACAGGTATATATGAAAAAAAATAGCTAAATATAACGCAGCTATATTTTTGAAATTTTAAATTGCTTTATTGACATTCCATAAATCAATAAATAAAATGTCAATAGTAGAGAGTAATGCTCCAAAGCCTGCGGCCGCAATGAAATGACATGGTTGTAGTATCTGGGAATAAGAGATCGCTGAATACAATGCACAAAAACTTATTAAATCTGAGGGCAGATATTATGGTCCCTAGCTTTGGCTTCTTTTGTCAGCAAGAAATGGAAAATGCTGATCAGAGTAAAGTGTTTGCATTATGACCGCATTTAACTCAAATCATGATATAGTCGCTAATGAAAAAGCCTTGATGCAATCTGGTGTTCGCGACAACGTCGGTTTTCTTATTCTTAACCGTCCAGAAAAGCGTAATGCAATGTCAGCTGAGATGTATGACCTGTTTAATGAGGCGATGAGGTCTCATCAGGAAAATACAGATGTTAATGCCATTTTGATTGCGGCGAACGGACCGGCTTTTTGTGCGGGTGGTGATCTTGATATGATCAGTAAAGCAAAGAGCGGTGTTATTGATGCTAATAAGCTTGATCTTGATTTTTTGCAGCCGGGTGTCATTACAAAGCCGATTGTGTGCGGTGTTACTGGTCCTTGTGTTGGTGAAGGTTTTGCGATGGTTCTTGCCAGTGATTTAGTGGTTTGTGGCACATCAGCACGGTTTGCGTTGCCGGAAGTAGCGCTAGGTATTCCGCCCGTTGATATACCCCTGCTTGCAGCGCGCCGCCTTGGTGCAAACTATATACTTGAGGCACTACTGACAGGTAACTGGAAAGATGCACAGTGGGCAGATAAGGTTGGTCTGGTGAATGAAGTTGTGTCGGATGAGATGGTTCGGGACACTGCTTTTATTCTGGCATCTAAAATTGCATCAGCGCCGGTTTCCAGTGTGGCTTTGGTGAAATCACTTGTTTATGAAGCAAGGGTGCCAGGCGGCGCTTCGGCCCTTAGAAAACACGGTGCTGAAATCCGGACGCAGATTCGTGAAAGTGCCAGAAATTAAGCTATCTGGCTCAAGGTAATAAAATCATGGTAGTGATCTAATGAATAAAATTTTACACCGTCCTGATGTAGAGTGTTTGACAGGTGAGGCCTTAAAAGACCTTCAGTTCTCAAAGCTGCGCAAACAACTCGTTCGTGTTTATGAAACCTCCCCTTATTATCGGGAAAAATTTAAAACTGCGGGCGTTGATCCGCACCGCTTTCGCTCATGGGAAGATTATGCGGCATATCCATTCTTTGACAAAGAAGAAGAGCGCATCAGTCAAGAGCGCTCACGCGAAGAACTAGGGCATCCGTTTGGTATGCATGTAACATGCGATGTTCGTGATATTAACCGAGTGAGTGCTTCATCGGGTACAACTGGAGCGCCTACTTATATTGGATACACGGCAAGGGACCGTGCCGTTTCAGAAGATCATTTTGCTAGAATGGCAGCAAGGATGGGCCTAGTGCGTGGTGACAGGGCGATGTTTGCCGGTGTCATGAGCATGTGGGTTGTGGGGATCCCGTCTGTTGATGCCATGCTGAACCTTGGGTACGGCGTTATCCCGATTGGTGGGCTCGCAAAAACTGAGCGGCTTGCACAGACAGTGATTGATACACGTCCCGACTTTTTTATGTGTACTCCTTCTTATGGATTGCATCTGATCAAATCAGTTGCGGAGAAAACTCGGTGGCGGACAGAAGATTTTGGTATAAAGAAAATCCTAGTGTTTGGGGAACCGGGCGGCAGCATTCCTGAAATCCGTGAAAAGCTGTCAGTAGGTTTTGGTGGCGCTGAGATTTACGATATGTCTGGTGGTACGGGGTGCACGAACCCTTTGGGCGTTTCATGTGAAGCACATAGTGGTATCCATACCTTTGCTAATGATAATGCCCTTATGGAAATTTTGGACAAAGACTTAAACCCATTACCGCTTGAAAACGGGATAGAGGGCGAAATTGTTTTCACGGGCTTAGTGAAAGAGTGTCAGCCCCTTATCCGGTGGCGTGACAAAGACCTGATCCGTGTTTACACAGATCCGTGCCCTTGTGGGCGTCCGGGCCCGCGTATTGAATTCAGAGGCCGTATTGATGACATGTTGCTCGTTAAGGGGGTGAATGTATTCCCTACTGCCGTGCGTGATACAGTGGCGCGGAGTTCTGAATTGGTGAGCGGCGATATTCAAATTTTGCGTTATTCGTCTTCAGCGGTGGTAGAAGCCCCGGTGGATGTTGAAGTATGCCTGAAACCAAACGTGGGTACAGAACCGCTTGATAGACTAAAGGCGCGACTTGAAGACGCTATACAGAGCAAATTGAGGTTCCGCGCACGCGTTCATTTGGTTGCCTCATCTGACTTTACGCTTGATTACGGTGCAACAGGAAAAGCCAAGTTGGTTCGAACACTTTCAAAGCCAAAATATAAGTAATTCGCTGTTTGCTTAGGGTGCTGGCATCTGTTCAGTACAAATAATCTCAACAATATAAATGTTCGTGCTTCGGCTCGCATTGAGCCGGAGGCAAACAATAGAGGATTACCAAGGGTGTTAGTGAACGCGTCCCGTAAAGGGCAAGCTATTGTTTTGCAATTATCTAATGGTTCAGCAAACGTGCTGGGCATAGAGAACGGCATGGTCGCTGCTTTAAGGCAGGGCTTGAAGCAGGCTATGGCAGATCCTTCTTGCAAGGCTGTTATTCTAACAGGCTCAGATGGGGTATTCTGCGGCGGTGCAGACCTCAAGGAACTACACCTTGTTGGTGCTATGCGAGATTTTCTGAATAGTGTTGAAATGTCAAAAAAGCCTGTTGTTATGGCCGTCAACGGCATGGCCCTTGGGGGCGGTGTTGAGCTGATAATGGCAGGTCATTACCGTATAGCTAATGCTGGTGCGCGTTTTGCTCTGCCTGAAGTAACTATGGGGCTACTACCAGGCGTGGGCGGGACGCAGCGTTTGCCGCGGTTGGTTGGGGCAGAGCGAGCCCTTGATATGATGCTGTTAGGTAAGACCATTGTTGCTAAAGAGGCTCTTTCTTGCGCTCTTATTGATATTGTTGTGGATGGCTGTGCTGTAGAAGCTGCCCTTGAATTGATTGATGCCGATGAACTGGCTGTGCGCAGAACAAGTGATTTGCCCGTTCCGCCGGATAAGATAATGGCAGTCAAAACCCGGCGCTCAATAATGAAACCAGTATTGAATAAGGCACCGCAACATATTCTAGACTGCGTAGAAGGGATGTCAGCCGATTTTGCTTCAGGTTTAAAGCGAGAGGCGGAGTTTTTTGAAAAGCTTGCAGACTCTGAAGTTTCAAAGGGTCTGCGCTATGCCTTTTTTGGGGAACGCACTGTTGTCCGGGTGTCGGCCTTGCCGTGTGAGGTTAAACCAAGATCCGCTACTTCAGTGGGAGTTGTTGGGTCTATCGCTTTACATGAGCACTTCATGGCAGCGTTACAGAAAGCTAGTCTGGATGTTACTGTGGTTGAGAGCTGTAATGGTGATCTCGCGGCCTTTGCCCAGGTTGACCTGGTAATAGATTTGGTGCCGGGGAGTTTGAAAGATAAAAAACAGCTTTTAAACCGTCTCGAGGCTGTTGTTTCAAGGGATGCTATGCTTGCGCTTAATGTCTCAGGGCACGATTTAGATGTGCTTTCTACAGGGGCACATGAAGCCACACGTTTGATTGGTTTTAAGGCACCTGATGACCAAGCAGCGCATTTGATTGAGGTCGCTCCTTGCCGCGCAACAGCATCTGGTGTGCTGGCAACTATAATGGCGCTGAGTAAGAAAATACGAAAAATAGCGGTTGTTACAGGCGCGTACGGTGCGTTCATCGGTGACCGGATTTTTGCAGCTTACAGACGTACGGTTCTTTCGTTACTTCAGGTTGGTGCGCTGCCACGTCAGATTGATGCTGCCCTAGAAGACTGGGGGATGGCGGCCGGGCCTGTTCGGGGTATAGGTATAGATAGGCCGAATACGCCGACCAAGGGTCAGCAGATAGAGGATGCAGAGATTATTCAAATGTGCCTGACAGCCATGATTGAAGAGGGCATCAGAATGATTGAAGAGGGTATTGCTTGCAGGCCCGTTGATATTGATGTGGTTGCTATACACAGGCTTGGGTTCCCGCGTGAAAGGGGGGGGCCTATGTTTCAGGCTGATTTCCTGAGGCTTAAATAAGTGGGTATTTTAGAAACTTCTATACTTTTAGTGTGGTGATCTTCCACCTGAGCTATGGCTCTATTTTTCCAAAAGCATCAATATAGGTACGCACGTTATAGAGATCAGTTATGCTATTTTGGGTTATTCGTTCATATGGCGACTTTCCTCGAAAGGCATAGTCATGGTTGTTCCCCGTCAGAGCCTATGTTTCAGAATTGATATTGTAACTAAGTGAGTGTTTTGGTTTCATAGTAGTGACGTAAGGAACGGAAATGAAAGCAAAACAGAAAGCCCCTAAAGTTTCGGCAAGCAAAGTGGTTAAAGACATTCATAGAGCCACTCGCAAGCAGTATAATGCGGAAGAGAAGATCCGCATTATACTGCTTGCGCGGTGAAGACAGCATTGCAGAGCTTTGCCGCAGGGAAGGCATTGCTCAGGGCGTCTATTACAAATGCTCGAAGGACTTTATGGAGGCAGGCAAGAAGTGTTTGGCGAGGGATACTTCACGGGCGTAGCGCATGAAAGCATCTCCCACAGATTTAAAGCGCCCCATATCGCCAGAGGCATACGACTTTAAAGCCTGCTCTTTGCGGCTGGCCCGTTCTTTAGCTTCGGTTTTAGTGGCAAGGGTGGCTGAGTAGCGCTTGCCCCTATAGCTGACGACTGCGCGCCCTTTGGTGCCGCGTTTGGTGAAGGATGCCATTCAATATCTCACTCTGGTGCATATTTGGTGCACGCACATTCAAATTATTTGGAACAATGTGGCAACATATGGAAATAGCGCACAAGCAAAAATTAGCGCTAACCCTTGGTTTGAAAGGGTTTGATATAAATGAATATGTTTTGGAAATTTTGAATTGGTGCCCTGAAGAAGACTCGAACTTCCACTCCCGTAAAGAGAACTAGCACCTGAATATAGAACCTAAGCACGTCTATTATTTTACGTTAATTTATATAGATTAATATTATCCAATAATATCAAGGTATTATGGCGATTTGTATTTAATATGTCATAAGATGAATTAAAGTAATTTTAAAGGGGATGAATATTTTTTGCAAAATGGCGGGATAAATTTTTAAATTTCTGATTTATTGTTAACGTATGATGCCACCATTTATCTTAATTCAGATGTCATATAGCGCAATCATCGTTCTGGAAAAGCAGAATAAGCTAAATAAAAATTGACGCAATAAGCTAATTATAATACAGCATGAAAAGCTAAAATATAATCATCTCAATAAGCTATAATTGGATACATAATGGCAAGCCCTTCTGAGAAACTTGTTAGTTCGTTGGAGGCTTTGAAGAAACTGCAGGATCAGGGCCTGGGAGCAATTCGTTCTGCCGACCTGACACGCACACACCGGGAGCGTCTCTTGAAGCATGGTTTTCTTCAGGAGGTCATGAAGGGTTGGTACATTCCGGCGCGGTTAGATGATGCAGTTGGGGAAAGTACAGCGTGGTATGCGTCGTACTGGGAGTTTTGTGCTACGTATCTAACATCCAGATTTGGAAGTGACTGGTGTTTGTCACCAGAGCAATCCCTCCAGCTTCATGCCGGTAATATGCAGGTGCCAGTACAACTGTTGGTGCGTTCGTCTAAGGCCCGTAATAAAGTAACAAACCTCCCGCATGGAACATCCTTATTTGATGTGAAGGCTAGTCTGCCAAGTGAGCAAGACATTGATGTCAGAAATGGATTGCGGTTGTTTTCATTGCCGGTGGCGCTGATGTCTTGTTCTCCTTCCTACTACAGGCAATGTCCCACTGAGTTGCGTACAGCTCTTGTGGTGGTAAAAGATGCATCGGCTTTGCTGAGAGCGTTACTCGATGGGGGGCATAGCACGATCGCTGGAAGGCTAGCAGGTGCCTTTCGTAATATCGGACGTGACCGTCTTGCTGATGAGATACTATCCATAATGCGTGCTGCAGATTTTGACGTGCGGGAGCATGACCCCTTTGAAGAGAAGTTGCCCTCCGTGGGTAATTTAAGAGAAGAAAATCCACTTTCGGTGCGTATTAGATTGATGTGGCAAAGAATGCGGGCAGACATCGTTGGGCGGTTCCTTGCGGCTAAGCCCAAAAAGGATGTGCAGGTGTATCTTGCAGATGTTGATGATATATACGCCACTGATGCTTACCACTCGCTATCGATTGAAGGTTACCGAGTTAATCATGATCTCATTGAGCGTGTTCGGTCAGGAGACTGGAACCCAGACGCGGAGGAGGTGGATAGGCAGCAACGTGATGCTATGGCAGCCCGAGGTTATTGGCAGGCCTTCCAGAAGGTCAGGGAAAGTGTCAAGAAATGCCTTGAAGGTGAAAACCCGGGTCGGGTTGCAGATGAGGATCATGGTGGTTGGTACAGGGAGTTGTTTGCGCCAAGTGTTGCGGTAGGTCTTTTAAAGCCTTCAGACTTAGCGGGCTATCGCAGTACAGCTGTTTATATTCGCCGGTCTATGCATGTACCTCCTTCGTCAGAGTCTGTTCGCGGTGCGATGCAAACGCTTTTTGAGCTTCTGGAGGCTGAAGAGGACCCTACTGTTCGTATCGTCCTCGGCCATTTCATATTTGTTTATATTCACCCGTATACTGATGGGAATGGTCGCACTGGCCGTTTTCTCATGAATGTTATGATGGCTGAAGGCGGGTACCCGTGGACTATTATCCCTGTGGAACGCCGTAGCGACTATATGAGTGCTCTTGAAGCCGCGAGCGTCGAGGGAAACATAGTGCCATTTGCAGACTTCATCGCGAGTTGTATTGTTGAGTGACTGTTCTGAGGATACTAAAAGTTTCAAATAGAGTTCTGACTAGGCTCATGACAAAACTCCTTTGCCATCCGTGTATCATATACCCAGCAATGAGGTCAAAGCTTTGACCTGCTTCCCGAACTTTAGACCACGTAATGCTGGAATTTTCTAATTATGCCCCCTGTTTGGGAGAAGGAGAATTCTATGAAAAGACGAAGTTTACCGAGGCGCAAATCGCGTTCATTTTGAAGCAGACGGAAGATGGCACGCCAGTATCTGAAATGTGCCGCAAAGCCGGCATATCAGATGCAACATATTATAATTGGCGGAAAAAATACGCAGGTCTTATGCCTTCAGAGATGAAGCGGCTCAAGCAGTTGGAGGAAGAGAACCGTCAACTCAAGCGTGTTGTGGCAGACCTGAGCTTGGACAAAGCAATGTTGCAGGATGTTATTAAGCGAAAGCTGTAGGGTAATACCCCCATATTTAGGGGGGATTACCATAGGGCCTGCCACGCACATGCTTCATCCCCTTTGATGTTAGAAAGCCTGCAAGCTCCTCAACCATATAGGAAGAGCCATTGTCACTGAGCAGACACGGCATATCAGCTTTGCGATCACAGCCAGATTCCGTTAGTGCCAGCTCAAGGGTATTACCGTGTACGGCCTGGCATGTCCAATTTACATAATTTATCTTATGGCTGTTGTTCACAGGCTATTTTTATTGTTGGCGTCACGCACTCGTTGAACGACGTCACTCACAACCGCTTCAAAATCTTGCATCGTAGAGGAAGCCAGCCTTTTCAGGTTTAGCTGTTCCCCCATTTTGCGAGGCGCTTCTGTAACACCGTACTTCCTAATCATCTGAGCTGCTAAGCCTAATTTTTCAGGATATGGTAGGTCAATCCAATGCCGATTTATCCCCATAACTACAGGGCCACGGAAAGGGATGAGTTCTTTTAATTCAGCTTCATTAGGCCATAAAATAATTTCACCATCAGGATCATGGCTCATTGCTCGAAGTCCTTTTATCGATTCAGTAACCACTTCCCGAATTTTCCTAGCGGTTCTTTTGAAGCCATGTTCGCGAGCAATAGCATCGGCTAAGTATTTAAAAGTTATTGGGCCATGATCATCAATAAAGTTTGCTGCAAACTTTCGTATCACGGGCCGATAGTCGTCAGCGTAAAATCTATCTGGATTTAGAGAAGTTTCTTGGCCTGATACAATATCTAAACTAGCGACCTTTTTTTCAAAAGCTTCACCTATAGGCCGTAAAGTAGAGTTTGTTTCATCAGCTTCTAGCGAAGATGACTTCTCTACGTTATAAATTTGCTCCTGCTCGCTGATTGCATTTAACTCAGGTTTTAGTGCAATAACCTCAGCCTCTACTTTAGAGGTTTTTTGATCCTCTGAGGCTTGATCCTGTTTTGCATCTTCTTCGATTAAATCATGTAGCTTTTTTGAAAGAGCTTCAATACTTCCTTGAGGATTAATAAAGTAGTCCGTTGACCAGAGT
This sequence comes from Kordiimonas pumila, assembly GCF_015240255.1. Lineage (NCBI taxonomy): Bacteria > Pseudomonadati > Pseudomonadota > Alphaproteobacteria > Kordiimonadales > Kordiimonadaceae > Kordiimonas > Kordiimonas pumila. The sequence goes on along the minus strand of NZ_CP061205.1, from coordinate 409,010 downwards.
CTAAGAAGTTTCCAGCCTAAGTTTTCAAGGATAACGTGCCTTACACGGTCCCTGTCTCTTGCCGCAGGGAGACTGTGATAGGTAGCCCCATCACACTCAATCCCCGCTAAATAAACACCTGGTTTGTCTGGATGTACTACGCCCAAATCGATACGAAATTTGGAAACGCCTATTTGGGTATGAATAGTCCAGCCCTCTCGCCTTAAGCCATCTGCAACTGCTCGTTCAAAGTCAGAATCATAATCATGAAGGTCGCCGATTTCATGTATGGCTTCGCCTAGCGCCTTAGGACCTCTTTGGGCAAACTCAAGGTAGTGTTTTAAGTCATGAACGGCTTGCGCGGATGTTCTTGTAAGATCAATCATTGATGGATCAAAGCTAGCGAATATAATTTTTTCTTCAGCAGCACGGGTAATTAGCACATTAAGCCTACGCTCACCACCCTTTCGGTTTAGAGCACCAAAGTTCATTGACATTGTTTTGGCTTCAGGAATTGTCGGCCCAAAGCCTATGCTTATGAGGATTACATCACGTTCGTCTCCTTGAACGGTTTCTAAGTTGCGGACAAATAAGTGCTTTGGATTTTCTTCATCGAAAAAGGGTTCCAGCGTAGGGTTTTTCTTTCGCTCTTGATCGAGCAAGTCGTCTACAAGTCGTTGTTGTTCGGTATTCATAGTCACTACCCCAAGACTATGTTGGGACAGCTCAGAGTCAGTCAATCGTCTAACTATCTCGGCAACAACTGCTTTCGCTTCTTTTTCATTCGTACGTTTTCCTCTTTGATATTGGCCCGCAACATGTACGAAAGTTACTGCACTTTCTCTTGTGTCAGATGCAGGATAAGTTATCAGGTCACCGCCATAGTAAGCATGATTCGAGAAGGCTATTAGACTTTCGTGCCGGCTTCGATAATGTCCAGTTAAACGGTGAACCTTAACTCCAGATGCAAGTGCCTCATCAAGTATACTTTCTAGGTCTTGTACCATCTCATCCCCATCCTCTTCGTCACCGGCTGAGCGGTCGAAGAAGCTAGTTGGGGGCATTTGTTTTGGATCGCCGACCACAATGACATTTTTACCGCGCGCAATAGCCCCGATAGCGTCCCATACTGTAATTTGCGAGGCTTCATCGAAGACAACAAGGTCAAATAGCTCCGCATTCGCTGGTAAAAATTGTGCAATTGATAAAGGGCTCATTAACATGCAAGGAGTGAGAGAAGTGATTACGTTCCCCATCTCACTAATAAGCTGTCTTACAGGTTTGTGAGCTCGTTGCTTATTCATTTCATGGGATAGTATTTTATATCCTTGTGGACGAGAAGGATCATTAGGGGCATGTATGTTCCCGCTTAATCGGGCTCGAATAAAGTCAACAGATAGTTCAGCAACTTTTTGATCGAGTTCCCTGAAAGTTTTTATTTTCTCTTCATGAGCAAGAGAAGAAAATGCCCTAAGAGCTTCTCTGTCATCAATAAGTTTAGGAGCTATCCAGTATGCATATGCAGTTTTAAATGCTTCTACCACATTGGTGGGGTCAACGACTTTTTGTTCTAGAGCAACCACTAAAGAGCCAAGTTGGCTTTCGTTAGCTTGTCGTTTTGCTCCTAACCATCGACACCATGCATTTAGCTGAGTTTGCGATTGGTCAATTTTAGACATACCGTCTACAGTCTCAGCTACTGACACGTTTGAAAAGTCGGCCTGGGTCAGTGCTGAAAACTCAGTTTGGCTCTTCTCATAATCTGCAAATGCTATATTAAATTCTTCTGAAGTGGAGGGAATTATTAATCCTGGTTGGAGCAGCTCTCTACCGTCCACGAATAAGGTTTTTAGTGAATGCTTCACTTGAGAAACACTATTTAAGTCTAAGATGTTTTCCGAAACTGCAACTCTTAGTTTCTTAATTAAGTCAATTCGATCTGTTAGAGTATTAGTATCGGTAGCCAAGTCTTTCCAGGGTAAAGTGTCCGAAATTCTTGTTCCCATTTCCACTGTCTTTTGGCGGCAAGACTGCATTGAAATGAGCTTTGGAAGATCAAGTTCGGGGTGTAATTTTGATGTACCAGCAGCTTTTTTTAAATTACGTCGGATAGAAAATTGTTGCCAGTGCCGCAGTCCAAAGAACGCTGTATTGCTTTTTCTCCAATGAGAGAAGAGCTCCTTGGCAGGGATTTCCAACACTAGATCATCATTAACTAAATGGGTAAGGCTTTGGGAGATTTCCCTATATTGATTAAGTTGAGCCAATGCTGACTCTGCAATTTCTAGTTCTTCATCTATATTAACATTAAAAGCTAATGATAAGTCAGCCTTTGCAGCCCCCTTCAAGCAATCTGTTAACTTAACTAGACCATTTAAATCAGCTTCGGTAGGGCTTCGATCAGGCAACCCAAATGCTTTTTGTAAATTTTGAGTAGCATCTATAAGTTTAGATGCAGCGTTTCCTAACTTATGTGATGCACTTACTACTTGACCTTGCCAAGCATGTGACCAACCATCGTTATTGATAAGGTGAAAAGTATCAGCGTCTATTGAGGTAATTTCGCTAAAAGCAAGCGCCAACTGACCTGTAATGGCTTCTAGCTCTTGTAGCGCCTCTGGTGTTTTGATTGGGTCGGAGGCGAGACTATTGTCCCAATCTAACCGTAATCTGTGAATATCACTATATCGAACAACACGTCCTATTGCGCTAAATGGGCTAATTCCACTTGCTGTAGGCCGATGAATTTCTTGCACTACAGAATTCAAATGATCGCGTAATTCCCCTAATCGCGACGTTTCCGAGACCCATTCGTTTGTTGTTAACAGGCGTCGGGATTTCCAAGACTGACCAAGGTGATCAATTACAGCTTTTTTATTTGTCTTGTTTGAGTGCAACTCTAAACAAAAATCTCCTAAGCCATGTAGTTTTAAGCGATTATAGACTACTTCAAGAGCAGCCATTTTCTCTGACACAAAGAGGACTTTGCGCCCAAGAGCCAAATTGTGTGCAATGATATTAGAAATAGTCTGTGATTTACCTGTACCTGGGGGGCCTTCTAGGATGAAGTCGTTATTTTTTCCGGAGGCATGTACCGCTACAATCTGGGAGCTATCCGCAGGTAATGGCATATAAAGGTCTCTAGGCTCGATTTTAGAATCTAAATCCTTGGGCTCTATAAAGTCGGCATCTCTTTCGTAAGGATCTCGTGGGTTATCGATTAGGTGTCGGACTAGTGAGCTTTTTTTAAGAGTTTCGGTCCGATCTGATAAATCTTTCCACATGAGATATTTTGCAAAAGAGAATGTGCTCAATACAACTTCTTCACGGACCTCAAATCCAGGTATTTCTTTTACAGCGCGACGAACAATCTCCCAAACTAGAGGGACATCAATGCCAGATTCGTCAGTTGGTAGGTCTCCCTCCAGCATTGGGATTGAAACTTCAAAATCCTGCCTCAGCATTTCTAGGAGTGTCATGTTGAAGACGGGTTCATCATCGTGCAAAACGATTTTTACCTGAGACCGTGCACTTTTTCTCTCTAACTTTACTGGCAACAATAAGAGCGGTGCGCGGTAACTTCTTTGCTCATCATCAGATTGCTTCCAACGCAAAACCCCGATAGCTAGGAATAACGTATTTGCCCCTCCTTCACGAATATCAGCTCGCGACTTTCGGTATAACTCTATCATGCCTTTTTCGAGGTCTTTTGCGTCAAGGTCGGCTACAATTTGCCCTCTTTCCATAGCGCGTGCAGCGAATTCTTGCTCATAATCTGCTCCAGTCCTCTCTCGAAATAGTTCGGGATCTCTCTCTCCCTGTTCTCCGGTGATTTTCTCAAGAGGGATTACAGTTATCTTGTCACCTTCTGCTAGGCGATCTTCCAAAACGGCAGGGCTGGGACAAATAAGCTTAATTGCAGTTTTTGTCGGCTTGAGGTTTAAAAGTCGATTACGTTTCGTTAAATCAAGAAGTTTTCGCCTCCAGCGGTCTAGCCTTGTTTCGGGAGTTTCTTCGGCTCCACTTTCTATCTCTATTCCAAAATCAAAAGCAGGTAGATCTGGTGCAGCATCTAGACCAAAAGCTATTGGTTCCGGGTTAGAAGTGTTGGTTATTGTTTGCGCTATACCATCTAGTATAGGAAGTGGACTAATTCCTCTATGCCTTGCTTGTTTGAGGTCAAGAGCATAGACAAATTCTTCTTCAAATTGCTCATCAAGTTTGTCATGTCCACGGCTAACGGCCTGCCTAAAGGTTGCAGGAGGTTCATGAGTTGATAATGTGGTCTCAAAAAGTATGAGTTCTTTCGCGGCAATATGTTTGCGAATTTCCACACAATCATCTGTTGTGAGCGCTTGTAGGCTTTGAGGTTGTAGCCAAAGGCCACAAAAAGCATGGCCATTAGTGAAAGCTATCAGAGGGTTTAAACCAGCTTGTTCCAACGCTGCAGCGAATAATACAGTAGTATCCAGGCAAGTCGCTAAACCTCTTTCCCAGATTTGGCTGGGTGACCGAAGTTTCTGCCCAAGCCTTTCGAAACTCGCTGGTGGCTCTGCATATGTTAAGCGCTTTGCTGCAACAGCACTCCAAATGGCTGAGGCTATAGTATAGACACGTTTGCGAGATTTCGATTGATACCCTTCAATTGCATGATGTTCACCTGCACGGCGTAATACCTCACTAGCTTCTTTCAGAAGTATATCTACTGAGGGATCATTAGGGGTGATGAACGCAGCCAGTAATTCTGGCATGTAATTCGCTCCTCCCCACTCATTTCTAGCGAGCACAGTTAACTTATGCTCAAAGGAGGCAAGCCTTTTGTCACCTTGAAAAAGCCTGAGAGATACATTCGCGGTCATCCTCTCAGTGAGTTTTTGGAGCATACTTGCTGACAAGTGCACGGATCGCTTATGGATACGTAGTTCTGATTGTGGATGAAGCCGATCTATAGTCCAGCTATGTTCTTGTATTATGTCAGGTTCAGCAACGAGTTTTAACGTTAGATTTTCCAATACCTCGTCAGTATTATTATGCAGTACTAACTCACTAATGACGGCCACGTCATTTTGCTGTGAGGCAAAATTAACTTGTTCCAGAATGGATGCTTTAACTGTGACTGGAAATTGCTCGTTTGTTGCTGTCTCTTCCATTTTTCCGTCCAAATAACTTTATTCTGCTGTTGGGTAGCGTCTGAACTTAAGCGTGATTGTTCCGTCCAGATTGTCATGTTGTGAAACTAGTTCAGTTGCATAGGCTGCTGGGGCAAACTTGCGATAATAATCGTCAATTTTTTGCTGCACCTCGGCATAGGATGCCTCCACAGTTTCGAACTTGAAGGCGTTTGTTGGTACGTCTTGTCTATTGCTTGGGTAGAATGATTGAGGCTTGTATGGCCTTGGTGTTTGACGCCTTAGCCAACCCTTATCTTCTTCTTCGTCTGCCATGATAACCCCCATTATCTGTGCTATTGATGGTGTCGTTTATTTCAAAGCTTTATTGACTGTCGCCATACATCTTCGCCGACAAGATAGGGGAAACTATCCTCTCGCATAGACATCACGCGTTTAATCTTGGTTCCAAAATGTGATGTTAACCAGAATGGGCTCGCAATTGAGCCAACGACTAGATAGTCCAACTTCTTGGTGACATCTTTGATCGGTAAACCGCCCATTTCTCTTGTTGTTGCTTCACATTCAGCTCTTTTCCCGAAAAAGAATTTTCCAGTGAAGCAGAATGTTTTCCCCTCGAAAGTAAGGTCGTGCGCCAGATGTTTGGTGACTTCTATGGGGAGACCGATGGTTGTTGAACCTGTTTCTGCAAAACTTCCACCCACTAAATGCTTCAAAGCTGTAAGTAATTCGGCAGCCTCGCTTTTATCAAGTATTCCATCATTCAGAAAACTGTTTAATCGGCGTGAAATGTCACAAGCTGGCCATTCACTTACAATATCTTCATTGGTATTTAGCCATTGTTGAAAGCGTTCAGCCTCAGCTTGGTTGATAGCGTCATCGGCGATCAGGCCAGAGCAAACTCCTAAGAATTCCTCTAGTCGTTCTAGCTGAAGGGCGTCTTCAGGGGTTTGGTATTCAATAATACAGTCGATGACACCTAAAAGGTCTTCTTGGCTTGCTTTATCGATGTGAGCTTTTGCAACTAAATCTTCTGTGACGTCTAAAACATCAACGATATCGCCGTGATCAAAATGGTCTGCACACTCAAGCATATATGTGTGTAATGCTTGGAGCTCTGTGGCATTGATTTTATCATCAGCCACAATGCCTTGTAAAAAACCAAGGGCATTACGAAACATTTTTGTTCTGTTTCGATCACGATGGATAGCTATTAAGGCATTATCACTTACAGTATGGCCCATTTAATTTCCCCAAAAATTAATGGCTAAATTTACAGTTTTAAATAGTGCGTATTTCTTTATAGGCTTCAACATAAAAATTTATTAGTATTTATTTGAAATTACTTTAGCCACTTATTTATTGGGGGATAATGATGGCTGCTTTCGTATATTTCTCTGGCTATTGTTTTCCCAATGCAGATTGGGGGATTTATGCAGTATCAAAATAGTAATATTTTGTTTTCACCATCAGATTTAACAGCATACATGGACAGCCCATATGCTAGTGCAATGGAGCGACTGAAGCTGGAGAGCCCTGAGCTCAAAAAGTTCATGGATGCTGAGGATGAAATGCTCAAACGTCTCCAGCTCAAGGGCGATGAGCATGAAAAAGCTGTTGATCAATCTATGCGAGATGACGGACTTGATGTCCTAGAGCTGAAGCGTTCCAACAATCATGAATGGATGGCTGCCGAGACAATCAGGGCCATGGAGGACGGTCAGGAAGTGATCGTGCAAGGGTACTTAAAAGATGGTTGTTTTGCTGGATTTTCGGATTATCTGGTTAAGGTGTCAGGTGATAGCAACTTTGGCAATTATCATTATGAGGTGTGGGACAGCAAGCTAGCCAGTTCCGTGAAGCCTTACTTCATAGTCCAAATTTGTTGCTATATAGACATGTTAGAGAAGATCCAGGGTGTGCGCCCGAAAGAGATGGCTGTTAAGCTAGGAAATGGTGAAACGGTGCGTCTGCCTGTTGCTCGCTATTATGCGTATTATCAGAGCCTGAAACGTAATTTTCTGGAATTTCATGAAAACTTTGATGGGGAGCGCCCGGACCCTGCTGTTAGCAAAGCTTATGGTCGGTGGAGTGAACTAGCAAGCCGAGAACTCATCGAAAAAGACCACCTTTCACAAGTGGCCCGCTTGTCGCGACAACAGATTAAGAACCTGGAAAAGTCGGGCATAGTCACTATGCGGTTACTTGCTGAAACAGATATAGAGCGTATTCCTAATATGGGGGATGCCACATTCCAGAAGGCCATCCATCAAGCTCAGCTGCAAATTGCATCTTTTGGGAAAGAGCGACCAGCTTATGAGGTCCTTCCTCATGGAGCAGGCGAAGTCAAAGGACTTGCTATGTTGCCGGCCCATAGTGATCTGGATGTTTTCTTCGATATTGAAGGCTATCCCAATATGGATGGTGGGCTAGAATACTTGTGGGGCAATACATATTATGCCGAAGATGGTAGCCGAACATTTATTGATTTCTGGGCACATGACCGGGATCAGGAAAAGCAGGCATTCGAGGATTTTGTCGACTGGATATATGCACGCTGGTTAGCTGATCCCAGTATGCATGTTTATCACTATGCCAATTATGAAATTGCAGCTATTCGCAAGCTGATGGGGCGCTTTGGTACCCGTGAAGAGCAGGTGGATAACCTTCTGCGCAATAATGTGTTTGTGGATCTCTATAAGGTGGTGTCCGGGGGATTGATGATTGGGACCCCCAATTATTCCATCAAGTCAGTGGAGCTACTCTATCGGGGCAAGCGGAATACTGAGGTGGGCAATGGTGGTGAAAGTATCATCGTCTATGAAAACTGGCGTGAAAATCCTGACGGAGAGACCTGGGAAACATCAAAAACTCTGAATGATATTCGGAATTATAATATTGATGACTGTGATAGCACGCAGGAACTGACGGCTTGGCTGCGCAAGCAGCAAGAAAAGTACGAGATCACCTATCTTCTTCCTGATGGCGAAGGCGAAAAGGATGTGCCGGAGGAGGTCACGGCAGTGATACAACTCCGTAATCGATTACTAGAACAGGCTGGGCAATTGCAGAGCTTAGATGAGCGACGGGCCCAGCTAATGGAAGTGCTAGCCTGGTCACTGGAGTTTCATAGACGAGAAAACAAGCCGACATGGTGGCGACTGTTTGACAGAATGGGTCAAAGCTTTATTGATCTTTATGATGATATGGATTGTCTTGTTGGGTTGCAGCGTACATCTGCTCAAATTGAAAAGGTTTCTAATCGGTCGAATGCAACAAGTCTCTATGAATATAGCTTTGATCCTAATCAGCCCTTCAAGGGTACAGCGAAAAGTTATTATATTCTCGGGGAAGACAATCTGAAGGCTGAGTGCAAGATGTATGATGCCGAGGAGGGTCTGATTGTTCTCAAAACTGGAAAAAACCTACCTGATTCCATTGATATTGTACCCGATGAATATGTGCGTCCAGATCCAATTCCTGCGAGTATTCAGACTGTTATTGAAGGGCTGCTCAATACCGACTTTGCTTCTAGCGCTATTGTTGACTTTCTCACCCGTAGTCGGCCTCGCATTAAGGGTAATATAGAAGGGCCCATTGTTAAGTATCAGGGTGATTTATTGACGGAGGTAATTGAAGCTAGCGTCAATCTGGATCGTAGTTACCTTTCAATTCAGGGGCCGCCAGGCGCTGGGAAAACCTATACGGCTAAACACATCATTGGGGAGCTGTTACGGCAGGGTAAGAAAATTGGGATAAGCTCCAACTCTCATAAAGCCATCCTTAATCTGATGCACGGGGCTGCAGAATATTGCCTAGATCAAGGCATTGCGGCTGATTTCGTCAAGGTCGGAGGCGACAAATCCGAACCAATTTTCTCTAAAGAGAATGTAACTCATGTGGGAGGCGTGAAAGGTAATTATCTGGGACAATGCACTGGTGCTACCGCTTGGGGGTTTTGTAACGACGAAGTAGCAGGTGCCTTTGACTATCTCTTTGTTGATGAAGCTGGACAGGTCTCTGTGGCCAACCTCATTGGCATGAGCAGGGCAACCAGCAATATCATACTGCTGGGGGATCAGATGCAGCTTGGCCAGCCAATCCAGGGGAGCCATCCGGGAGACAGCGGGCTGTCAGTGCTCGACTATCTGCTGCAAGATCATGCTACAATACCTGATAACCTTGGGGTGTTCCTTCCGGTTACATATCGCTGCCACCCTGATGTGACAGGGCTCATTTCTGAACAGGTATACGAAGGTCGATTAAGGGCAGCGGAAAGTACCAGCAGGCATAAAATCGAGGCTAAGGGGCCATTGATAACAAGAAGCTCCGGAGTTCAATTTGTGCCGGTGATGCATGAGGGTAATACACAGGGTAGTGATGAAGAGGTTGCTGTTATCAAAGATATTGTCAGCGAACTCTTGGGCACGCATTATTGGCCGGAAATTGAGGGCGGTGAATTACGGGTTTTGGCGTTAAATGATATATTGTTTGTAGCCCCATATAATTTTCAGGTGAATAAGCTCCGTGTGGCGCTGGGACCAGAAGCTAAGATTGGTAGCGTGGATAAATTTCAGGGGCAGGAGGCTCCCGTCGTGATCATGAGTATGTGTGCAAGTGACGCGACTGAAAGCCCGCGTGGGTTGGATTTCTTATTCAATAAAAACCGTCTGAATGTGGCTTTGTCACGTGCTCAGGCTCTGGCTATAGTCGTGGGTAGCCCTGCGCTAGCAAACACGCCTGTGTCTAAGCCAGAACAGATGGAACTGATTAATTTTTACTGTGCGATTGTGGAAGGGGAGTAACGTGACAGATTATTCGTGGGGCACCTTGTGTAAATTAACTTGTTTTCAATTAAATTTCTGATTTGGAGATAACTCGTGCCATCTCAACTTGCATGGATAGATCATGATTCAACAGCGAGAGAACGCACCCTTCGCATTCTTTCTCGGTTCCAGGAGAAGGAAAGTCGGGATGAGCTTGGGTTAGGATCTATACGCGATAGCTTCGCCGATCAGCTATTTCCTGGTACCAGTACTATCCAGACACGGCTGCGTTATATGCTTTTTGTACCCTGGATTTATCGCACCCTAGAAGATGAACGAGTACCTGCAGAGAATTTTGCCGCCCAAGCTGACTTTCGGGAAAGGGAGCTAGTTGAGGCGTTGATGGAGTCCGATGATCTGGCGGGTGTATTTGGAAAAACGGCAGGAAAAAGCCTCAAACGGTTGCCAAGCTCGGTTTATTGGGCAGGCCTCGGTAAGTGGAAAATACGGCGGACGCAATTCTCGCAGGATGTGTATCACAGGCGTATTGATGAAGATTATCGTCATTGGGGCACATTGGAATCACTGGAACAGGACGCCAGAGTCAGAGGCGATGATTTCGGTCAGGAACAACGAGATATCACGAAGAATTGGCATCCGCAGCTGCCGAAACCACCAGTTAAGTTTCCTGCTAAGATCGGTTTCAATTTAACCCGGGAAGAAGCAGAGTTTATACAGGAGTGCATTCAGGCCGCTTGCCCTGGCAGTCTGCTTTCGTTTCTGGTGTTGCACTGCAAGCCTGCTGATACCCTGGCCCCATGGGAGCACCCTGACTACGCCAGTTTTTCCACTCAACACCAAGAGCTCCTGACCCATGCGCGTCTCTTTTCTGAGGTGATGCACGGGGCTTCACTCTTGTACAACATTCAGCTCGCCAAGCTCAAAAACCATGAGGCACTTGTTGATGAGCATCAGACTAGCTTCAATAATTGGATTGAAAGTTTTTCTTTGGATGAGCTTCGTAAGTGGTCAATTGAACGACTTTGGGAACTGACTAGCAATGACGGTCACAATGTAACCGGTGAAACAAAATTCTTTATTGAGGCCTGGATCAAACATACCCGCAAATCCCCTGAGGACCTTCTGGCTAATACTGATGCATTGAATTTGATCAAAAGAAGGGAGATGAAACTTAAGGGTGTGCGCTCGCGGTTCAGAAACCAGCAAGCACTTGAACAGTGGGGCGGATATTCGGGTGTCGGAACACTGGTCTACCGGTGGCCGACTGTGCAGGTGCTGTTGAACGACTTATACAATGGGCTGAGTCAGTAGTAGTCATGCTAAATCCAAACTCCAGAAGCCTCTACACATCGGCATTGACCCCACCCCCAGGAATGATCTTTGATGAGGCTGTGGCGACCACATTCTCAATGGACCCTGTCTTACTGCTTGAGGCGCCTGTCTACTTGGCTCTTATGGCAGCCGACGGTCAGACAGATCACGACCCGTTAGCGGTACTTGAAGCCCTCCGTCGGTACTCGAAGCGTATTTCTGTCTATGTGCAGCGTGGACGTATTCATATCCCCAAGATTGCCAAGCCCAACCCACTGTTTGGCTTTCTGGAGAACACAGTAATTGAGGTATCTGCCCCGGGAGGCGGTGTATTCCATCCCAAGGTCTGGGCAATTCGCTTTGTTAGTCCAGATCAAAGCCGTGCCATGTATCGCTTGGTGGTTCTGAGCCGGAATATGACTACCGATCAATCCTGGGATCTGTCTCTGCAGCTTGAGGGATCTGTGGTTGGCCACAAGTCCGAACTGAATAAGCCATTGGCGCACTTCTTTGACATGCTGCCCGATCTTGCAACCGGCGTAGAAGACAAGGAGCGAACGGCTCAAGCACATCGATTTGCAGAGGCGCTACATTACGTCGAATGGGAGCTGCCTGAGGGCTTTGATGAGTTGGCTTTTCATCTGCCGGGCGTAAAGGGCTTTGATTGGGAGCCTCCGAATCCGAAAGCTAATCGAATGGCTGTTATTTCGCCATTCTGCTCGGATGATGCACTGCAAGTCTTGGCGCGTAAATCTATAGCTGCAGATGCGCTCATTTCACGACCAGAATCATTATCCGCATTGAAGCAAGAAACTCTGTCACTCTTCACTCGGCGCCTTCAACTGGATGATGCGGCGGAAACCGAAGGTGGCGAAGAAAACACAACCGCTGAGCATCCGCTCTCAACGGGCCTTCATGCGAAAGTTTATCTATTCGAGACCCGATATTACTCCGACTACACCCATCTGATTATGGGATCTGCCAATGCTACCAATGCGGCGCTGAATGCGGCAAAGAATATAGAAATTCTGGTGAGTTTAGTAGGCAAAAAGAGCAAAGTTGGCGGTATTGACGAACTTCTTGGGGCTGATGGTCTGGGTGAATATTTGGTGGACTTTGATGTCAGCAATGAGTCTATTGTTGATGTGGAGCGTCAAGCTGCGGAAGCGGATGTTGAGAATGCTCGGAATTGGTTCGCAGGTCCTGATACCAAGCTCTCGTTGGAATGCGCCCCTGCAACAAAGGAGAGCTTGTGGTCGCTGGTCATGGCTGGTGAAATTCCTCCCCTGGAAGGAATTGTCAGCGCTAAAGCCTGGCCAATCACTCTACATTCTGACAACCATTCAACCTCCCTTTTATCAAGTGAGCCCGTGGTGTGGGAGTGTGATGCAGCCTATATCACGGGTCTCATTGCTTTTGAGTTGAAGACCAACCATCCCGATGTGTCAGCCCGGTTTGTGCTAAACCTTCCTATTACAGGCATACCTGGAGAGCGCAGTGCCGCAATTCTGCAAACGGTCATCAACAACCAGGAAGGTTTTATCCGGTACCTGCTGCTGTTACTGGGTGACGATACAGCACAGGGGCTAGATGGAGGGCGTGCTTCAGGCTGGGCCAAATGGCTGGTCCGCGTGGCAGCCGGCGAGGATATTCCTTTACTGGAAGAGCTTACGCGTACCTTCAGTCGCCAGCCGGAGCGATTATCAGAAGTCTCGCGGTTGGTCCGGGACCTGTCAAATGGCGCCGAGAACGCGGTGGTTCCAGATGAATTTCTGGGGATGTGGCGTGTTTTTGAGTCGGCGATAGGGGAACGTGATGCCTAGCAATCGATTTCTGGCCGCGCCTGCATTGGCAGGGTTAAAGGACTTTCAGAGAACAACTGTTGAGTATGTTTTCCAACGACTCTACGGGGCAGTGTCAACGTCGCGTTTTCTTGTTGCGGATGAGGTTGGTCTGGGCAAGACGCTGGTTGCTCGAGGCATCATCGCCAAAACCTTGGAGCACATGCAGGATAAAGTGGACCGGGTAGATGTGATTTATATTTGCTCCAATGCTGCGATTGCGACCCAAAACGTCAACCGACTCAACGTGAGTGATACCGAAGGCTTCACAATTGCTACGCGCCTGACTTACCTGCCCAAACAGGTACGGTCCCTGCGCAACAACAAGGTAAATTTCATCAGCTTGACGCCGGGAACGGCGTTTGATCATGCCCGGAGCAGGGGAGGCCACGCCGATGAAAGGGCTATACTCTATCGGATATTGTACGACCTGCCTTTGGCGCAGAATGAACGCCGCAAGCGGTTGCGAATAGGGCTGCTGAATATATTGCAGGCGACAGCAGGGAAGAAAAACTGGCGGGTGAAAGTCAAAAACCTCCCTGCACCAGAACTGGATTCGGATCTCTCCAAAGCGTTTCGCCGTGCGGTTCTTGCAGATGCTGAGCTCTATGCTGATCTGAAGGAGGGCTGTGACCGCTTTGTTCGATATCGCGACTACAGCAAGATTCCTGGGGAAGATTCTGAGTTGCGCTATAATCTGATTGGCCGGCTCAGGAGCAAGCTGGCATCTGTGTGTCTTGTTGCTCTTGAGCCAGACCTGGTTATCCTAGATGAGTTTCAGCGTTTTAAGAGCTTGTTGGATGGTGATGACGAAGCCTCCATGCTGGCAACGGCGCTCTTTGAACATCCGGAAGTTCGTGTCCTTCTGCTTTCCGCAACGCCCTATAAAATGTTCACCCTCGATCAGGAGAAGGAAGAGGACGACCACTATCCTGATTTTGTTCGTACTCTGAACTTTCTGTTTAATGACCCTGCAAAAGTAGAGGCGGTCAAGGCACTATTGTCAGCACATCGAACTAGGCTCTATGCAAGTGCCAGCGTCGTGGAAGACCTTCCACAGAAAAAGTCCGAACTTGAGCAGGCACTTCTTGATGTGATGTGTCGAACTGAGCGGATCGCTACTACGCGCGATCATAACTCAATGTTGAGAGAGATTGAGCGGGTGGCACCTCTTAAGCCAGAGGATCTGCAGCACGCGGCCACGGCAGACGCGGTGGCAGTATGTGTCAAAGCCGGAGAGCCCATCGAGTACTGGAAATCGGCACCGTATCTAATCAATTTTTTAAAACACTATGAGCTGAGGCAAAAACTAGATGCCCAGTTGAGTACGCCTTCAGATGCACTGCGAGGCGCCTTGCAGTTAGCAAACGGGTACTTGTTGAGCAAAGATAAGTTCGAAGGCTACAAGACAATCGACCCTGCGAACCCGAGGATGCGCTTACTGTTTGAGGACACTATTGAAAAGGGCATGTGGCAGCTGCTCTGGATGCCACCGTCTATGGCGTATATTGAACCAGGCGGGGCTTATCGGGATAAGGAAAATCTGACGAAAGCACTGGTCTTCTCATCTTGGAGTGTTGTTCCCGATGCTGTGGCTTCGATCTGTTCCTATGAGGCAGAACGGCGGATGGTAGAGGGGTATGAGCCTGCATCGCAATACGGATGGAAAGCTGGTAGACCTTTTGATTTCAACGATAGAGATGGTCGATTGACGGGCATGCCAGTGGTTGCATGGCTGCTGCCTTCGCCCACTCTTGCCACCCAGATCGATCCTCTGGAGATTGCACTACGCCGTGGGCTGCTGAGTGCTAGGGAATTGAAGAACGAAGTAAAGGCGGTGTGTCGCGATTTGATTAATACCCTGCCTGAAGGTAAGGAGGGATCGCGGGCCGACGAACGCTGGTATTGGGCGGCTCCCATCCTTATCGACGAGCACAACGGCTTGCTGGATTGGTGTAAGAGTGAGTTGGGGTGGAGATCTGCAACGCTAGACTACGAAATGGGTACCCGCTTCAGGGATCACCTTGATCTGTTGGTTAATGTCGCTGAGGGTAATCTCACGCTCGGCCCCATGCCTGACGATTTGGCGGATGTGCTCTGCGATCTCGCGTTGGCGGGGCCTGGCATCTGCTCCTTGCGAGCGCTTCGTCGTATCGCGGTTGGGCTCGAAATCGATAGTCCAGCACTGTTGTCAGCCGCGGCCAGAATTGCGGCTGGATTCCGATCGTTATTCAACATGCCGGAAACTATCGCCATGCTGCGCGGCGCGGGTGAAGAGACATATTGGCGATTAACACTCCAGTACGGCATTGATGGTAACCTTCAGGCTGTGCTTGATGAGTATGTCCATGTTCTTCGCGAGTCCCTGGGCTTGCAGGAGCATTCAGAGCAAGAACAGGTCGCGGCGATTGCTGACTGCATACAGTCGGTGCTGTCTCTACGCACGGCTCAGTTACGCATTGATGAGATAAAAAGCTGCGGAGAAGCGTTTGTTGTGGATGACTTCAATACCCGCTGTCGATTTGCACTCCGCTTTGGCGATATTCGCGACGACAATAGTCAAGCTTTGGTTCGTGCCGACTCTGTAAGGGATGCCTTTAATTCTCCGTTTCGCCCCTTTGTCCTCGCTTCGACCTCAATAGGTCAGGAGGGACTGGATTTTCATACCTGGTGCCATGCGATCGTGCATTGGAATCTGCCGTCGAACCCGGTTGATCTGGAGCAGCGGGAGGGGCGTGTACATCGTTATAAGGGACATGCGGTCAGAAAGAATGTTGCTGAGCGATATGGACTGAGCGCTCTCTCTGGAACTCACGACGGCGGGGATCCCTGGCAGACACTCTTCGAGATGGCCGCCAAGGGGAAAGCCCGTGGTTTGTCCGATTTGGTTCCTTACTGGGTATTTGAAGAAGGTTCCGCGCGTGTTGAACGCCGAATCCCATTGCTGCCATATAGTAAAGAAGTGGGCAAACTCAAACGCCTGAAGCAGGGGTTGGCTCTTTATCGAATGGTGTTTGGCCAACCGCGACAGGAAGACCTTCTGTTTAGTCTCAGCCAAAATGGCCAGCACGAGGTTGCAGACTTTGCTAACTGCTTGATTTCGCTCCAGCCGCCACAATGGGGCGATGATAGCGGTCAAACATAACTCTATGACAGAAACACTTTACTGGGGCAGTTTAAGACACCTTTGCCACAAAGCTGCAGGATGGTGTTCATTTGAGAGTGCATCACATGAAAATAATGCGCTTAAAGACCGATTTATAAATCCCTGAATTCTTGGAGGGTAACATTTTGTATATAACCATCGGATCCAGTGATTGGAGTTGCTTTTCATTTAGGTTAGCTTGAAATTTTCAGAAATATACTTCCTATCTAATTGAAAATATTATTATTTTTAGAAAGTTATTTTTATATACGTTGGTTCACGTTTCGATTTCTATTTAATACTATGACATAGGAGGAGACCAGTTTCGGGCTTCATTCTGATGTTGTACACAAAGATGGAGGCGTGAAATGGCAACTGTAAATTTATCGCGAAAAAATATAGCTGTGCGTACGCATCCAGTTCTGCTTCAGAAGATTGATGCACAGTTTTTGGCAATCTCCAGTTATCCAAAATTCATCGCTGGAAAGCTTGAACGGGCCCAAAGCTATCTGACGGCCAGCTCTATTACTGTGGTGCGGGGCGATGCGCAAAATGTATATTATTTGGTATGTCCGTTTGTAGTAGTGCTCGTTGAACATTATAGGCAAGCACTCTTTGATAATCTGGACATAAAAGCTTCTGTGCAGGATTTGACGGACGAGGAAGTCACCTCGCGGTTTTGGATGCAAATCGGCCAGGCGTTTAGTTTTATGAAGGTTTGTCGAGAGTTAAATATCAGGCAGACGCACGCCAAAAATCAAGGCGCAGGCCTAATCATAAGCCCCAGACCCAAAATTAAGGTGGAGAGTTTTCCGACCCACGTTGAGCGATTGGCAGTGGACAGCAAACCAATCAGAGAAGATTTGTTCGGGGATCCGCTTGTTAAGCCAGCGACGAAATTAACAAGTAAGAAGGCTGATGCATCAGGGGCCTCTAATGCTTCCAAAGTTCGGCGGAAAAAAGTGGCGAATGGTGCTGTGGATGATGAGAAGCACCAGTTTCAACTCGGATTAAGCTGATGGCTAATACCAAAAAGAAAACTCAATCGAATGCTGAAATAGCACGAAAGGTAGTTCTGAAAGAACGCACTTTAAGTGCGAACTTCAATGCCCAAGGCATGCCTGAGAATAAGGCTTTTCTGGAAAAGAGCCTCCGCGCCCTTGAGGATATGCCAGCCGGTTCTGAGGAGTGGTGCTTAGCTTTCCTTGCAACTATATCCCTTCTAACCGGGCGCTCTCTGGAGCCTTTAATTGAGATCGGGTTTAAGGAGAACTCAGAAGCAAATGAGTGGTGGGTGATCCAAGATGATGAAGCGTGGTTATGTTACAGACCTGATATCATCAGAGATAATATGGAGAACACAGTCGGTGCAAATTCCCTGAGTGTTTTGGTGAATGTCATCAAGACGACTTATTTTTCACAGCCAATTCCCAGAGCCCTCACAAAACACCTGTGGACTTGCTTCGGTTTAGTGGAGAGCATTTGATATGATCCTAGACTTTGGAGTTATTACATGTCTTCACATCGAGTATTGTTTACAAAAGAATTTAAGGAAGAAGCAGTTCGTCTTGCGTTAACGAGTGATCGTCAGCGACAGGATATTGCCTCAGATTTGGGCATAGGTAAATCCACTCTTTGCCGCTGGGTTAGCCAGCATCGTCATTCAGTCCAGCCGGATGCTGTTTCAGATGACAAGGATAAGGAGCTTGCCCTTCTGCGACGGGAAGTTCAACTTCTGAAGGCAGAACGCGATTTATTAAAAAAGGCTACAGCTCTTTTCGCCCGGGAAAGTCGGTGAGGTTTTCCCTTATTGATGCGAAGAGGGCCTGTCTGCCTGTTGAGCGTGCCTGTTTGTTGCTGAATGTCAGTATGAGTGGTTATTATGCCTGGAAGAAGAGGTCTGTCAGCAAGCGACAGCGCGATGATATGGTGTTGCTTGTCCATATACGCAGCTATTTTCGCCAGTCAAACGATACGTATGGCAGTCCCCGTATGGCAGCAGAGTTGCAAGCATGTGGGTTTTCTGTTGGCCGTCGGCGTGTTGCCCGTCTGATGAAAGAGACTGGCCTGCAAGCCAGACAAAAAAGGCGGTTCAAATGCACAACAGATAGCCATCATGATAATCCCGTGTTTCCTAACTTGCTGGAGCAAGATTTTACAGCTTCTGCGCCAGACAGGAAATGGGGTGTTGATATCAGTTATATCTGGACAATGGAAGGTTGGCTCTATCTGGCAGTTGTCATTGACCTTTATGCCCGTCGTGTTGTTGGCTGGGCCACAAGCAACAGGCTAAAAAAGGAGCTGGCCCTTGAAGCTCTGGACAAGGCTTTCATCCTCAGACAACCGCCTCCCGGCCTGATCCATCACAGCGACAGGGGCAGTCAATATTGCTCATACGAGTATCGCAAGCGTCTGAAAAAATACCGTATGACCGGCTCTATGTCAGCCAAGGGAAATTGCTATGATAATGCCGTGGTGGAGACATTCTTTAAAACCATTAAAACTGAACTTGTCTGGCGCACAAGTTTTGCAACACGAAAGGAAGCTACAAATATGATTGCACACTATATCGGTGATTTCTATAATCCCAGACGCCGTCATTCGACATTGGGATACTTAAGCCCCATTCAGTTCGAAAAAAGGGCCGCTTAAAACTGAAAATGCTCTCCACTAAACCGAAGCAAGTCCAATTAGGATTTGACGCCAAGGAAATACCTGCGACATCATCCGTTATAGTTGGATCAGCACTAACAGTGAATGAAAGGTCCCTGTCTAAGATATATTCTGATCTGGTCAAGCCGCTTCAAAGTGTTCTCGGAAAGCCAGTCGACAATTATATCAGCGTGCATAATGAGATAGCTTATATGGTGTGGATCTATATACAGCTCTCAACTGCACACCGCCATAATGTAACCGCTTTAAAAACAGTGTTACATTTTGATCTGAAGGGAGGGGTATTGTTTGTCGAAGACAAAACCTCACGGCCGCTAGTCTTATCGACTTCGACGAGTGACCAACTTGAGTTTTATCTAAACTATCTGCAAAACTTTTTGCTTGCTGCAGAGGTGCCTTATCCGGGCCTCGCTTCAATGTTAAAAGAAAGCTTGGTCGGGACAGCTCCACTGTTTTTCCTCATTAGTAAGGATGGTAAACGTGAACCCCTCAGCACGCGCAATCTGAAAAAACTCACCTCGAGTTTTTGGACCATACCGGCAAACTGGGCACGCCATTTTACGTTAACGAAACTCGCTTGTCTGCTTCCTGCCGACCAGTTTCCGGGGTTCGCTGGTCATCTGGAAGGTGAGAAAGAAGTAGATGATAGATTTTCTTGCCTGTCGCCTATTTTGCAGAAAAAAGCTTCAGAGGTTATGGAAAAAGTGCTGGAGGAACTTAGTATCAAACCCATTAATCCCTGTTTGGATAAACAGCCACCTCTTAGTGATATGCCGCTAAAAATTGCTCTCTCAAAAGTAGCAAGGTGGAAAGTGGACTTGCTTCGGTTTAGTGGAGAGCATTTTCAGTTTTAAGCGGCCCTTTTTTCGAACTGAATGGGGCTTAAGTATCCCAATGTCGAATGACGGCGTCTGGGATTATAGAAATCACCGATATAGTGTGCAATCATATTTGTAGCTTCCTTTCGTGTTGCAAAACTTGTGCGCCAGACAAGTTCAGTTTTAATGGTTTTAAAGAATGTCTCCACCACGGCATTATCATAGCAATTTCCCTTGGCTGACATAGAGCCGGTCATACGGTATTTTTTCAGACGCTTGCGATACTCGTATGAGCAATATTGACTGCCCCTGTCGCTGTGATGGATCAGGCCGGGAGGCGGTTGTCTGAGGATGAAAGCCTTGTCCAGAGCTTCAAGGGCCAGCTCCTTTTTTAGCCTGTTGCTTGTGGCCCAGCCAACAACACGACGGGCATAAAGGTCAATGACAACTGCCAGATAGAGCCAACCTTCCATTGTCCAGATATAACTGATATCAACACCCCATTTCCTGTCTGGCGCAGAAGCTGTAAAATCTTGCTCCAGCAAGTTAGGAAACACGGGATTATCATGATGGCTATCTGTTGTGCATTTGAACCGCCTTTTTTGTCTGGCTTGCAGGCCAGTCTCTTTCATCAGACGGGCAACACGCCGACGGCCAACAGAAAACCCACATGCTTGCAACTCTGCTGCCATACGGGGACTGCCATACGTATCGTTTGACTGGCGAAAATAGCTGCGTATATGGACAAGCAACACCATATCATCGCGCTGTCGCTTGCTGACAGACCTCTTCTTCCAGGCATAATAACCACTCATACTGACATTCAGCAACAAACAGGCACGCTCAACAGGCAGACAGGCCCTCTTCGCATCAATAAGGGAAAACCTCACCGACTTTCCCGGGCGAAAAGAGCTGTAGCCTTTTTTAATAAATCGCGTTCTGCCTTCAGAAGTTGAACTTCCCGTCGCAGAAGGGCAAGCTCCTTATCCTTGTCATCTGAAACAGCATCCGGCTGGACTGAATGACGATGCTGGCTAACCCAGCGGCAAAGAGTGGATTTACCTATGCCCAAATCTGAGGCAATATCCTGTCGCTGACGATCACTCGTTAACGCAAGACGAACTGCTTCTTCCTTAAATTCTTTTGTAAACAATACTCGATGTGAAGACATGTAATAACTCCAAAGTCTAGGATCATATCAAATGCTCTCCACTAAACCGAAGCAAGTCCATATTGCTCGATTACGCTGGCTGCATCAATTTGGTGTGGAAAACTACGGGTGGGATATAAATATTAAGCTCACTAAATTTCTTCAGGTGAGTAAGTCTTTAACCTTTGTTCGGACATCTATTTTGGATCACCGGCATGTGTATAATGTGCTCGAAGCTATCGAGACGCTGGAAGAGCCTGAGATTTATCAAACTCAGCTCAAACTAATCCTGATTTTTGGTTTTCGGTGTGGCCTTAGGATCGGAGAAATTCTAAAATTTCGGTTTCGGGATATAGACCCCAAGTCAGGGTGGACAGTGTATGTTCGCGGGAGCAGGCATGGGTCCAACAAATCTGACAATGCTCTTCGCAGGCTTGAGCTGTCGGTACTCTTTACTGCTGATGAACTGGAGTTGTTGAAGCACTATTATCACAAGCTCGGCTTAGATAATGGACGGGGTGCGCTTTTGTTTGGGCTTGACGGTGAGAATATCCCCCTGGACCAAATTGTTGTCAGTCAAAAGCTCGGAGGTGCCCTGAGACAATCGACTGGTAATGAAGAGGTGGTCTTCCATTCACTACGTCATTCGTGTGCAACATACACTTGGACAATATTGTCGAAAGAGCATGAACTCGCCCATAAACTCACAGGTTATGATGCGCAAAAGCTTGCGTCCGTCAGAAGGTATTGGATGATGGGCGATGACCTAGTGAGAGATGCCCTCTGGCAGATGACGAAAGGGCTTGGGCATGCAAGCCCCGCAACATCAGCACAAACCTATCTGCATTTGGTTATGGAAACGGTTCATCGGAAGCTAGGGCGCGCTATATGGGATAAAGAAAGTTTACAACTATCTCTTAAGCGATTTGGTAATTTACGGGCTAAAAAGCTCCGAGAAGGCTATCAAGCTACTATGACCACGCTTGTGAAGCGAGTGCATGAGCGGGTTCGTTTTGGCCGAGAAGAAAAGCGGATCCTTGGCACTGCGGGGCGGAAGTGTCAGCCAAACCTGACCTTTGATCTCCCAGAGACATATCTTATTCTCGCGGGCGCTCTTCAAAAGTTGGAGGCAGGACAGAGCATAGCGGGTATAGCTCTACAGTACCCAGTTGTAGAAGAAGACCTTGAGGGCATTGTGTATCGGTGTAGGAAGCTCGCAGCTGTGAAAACGAAAAAGGGCGGCGCAAAATTTATCGGCGATAAGGCAGGCTCAGAGGATACACCTCAGAATGCAATTCAGGAAGTTTTGATACCAGACCTTCATAACAGCCCAGACGTTTTAAGATTGGCGATTAAAGTTTCGAATATCTTACGCAATAAGTGCCAGAAGAAGCGTCCTCGCAAAGCTATCGTTAAGCAGGCTATGGCAGTCTTGAAAGCTTTCACTGCCAGCAAGCATTATCTGCGGATAACAACCCGGGAGGACCTGTCGGCAATATTGAATTTTGATCAGGATGCTATTCCGTCTGTGTTCTGGAGCATGAAAGGAAAACCGCTGGCAAAACGGGGAGAAGACTCTACGGAGAGCCTTGAACAAGAGGCATATAGGTATTGGATGTCGGGCCGCAAGCAGGAGTTTATAAATATAAGGTTGAAAGCTAAAGAAACGAACAAAAAACCTAGATATAGATATGGGGTGCTGCGTGCCAGCCTTGCTCATTCCACAGAGTCATTAAACTCAGGGAATGACAAACGTTTCCTTGGTGTGAAAATGCTGGGTTGGTTAGCCTATATGACGGTCATTCTATATGGTACTAATGAAGAGGTGGATGCGTTTGTGGCTGGAAATAAGAGGAAGCTTTTATAACAGGCCATTAAGTTCCATCTAGATTGTCTCGATTGTCGGTAACTGTCAGACCATGTCAGAATGAGATGCCCCTAGATTTGTAGACACCTTGCGCTTTATAAAATGGGAGCAAGGAGTTTATAGATTGTGCCGATAGGTGTTCGTTATACAGAAGAATTCAAGCGTGATGCTGTATCACAAATCACTGACCGAGGTTATTAGGTTAAAGAGGTTGCAGAGCGTCTCGGGGGTTTGCACGAAGTCCCTTGATGACTGGAAGCGTCAATTCCATAAGCCTGCCAAAGAATCCAAGCAGGAGACTGCTGATAGAATGGAGGTCTGCCGGTTGAAGGCTGAGCTGTTGCGTGTCACTGAGGAGCGCGACCTTCTAAAAAAGGCAACGGCGTACTTCGCAAAGGATGTGTCGTGAAGTACGCCTTCATTCAGGCGCACCGTATCCCGGTCATCCTCATAGTTCAATGCCACCATCCAAGCGTACTTGGGTGATTTTGTAGAATGGTCTCAACCAAGACAGTAGGTTCACTTTACCAAGCTCATTAAAATTCTAATATAAAGTTGTTTCTAATAACCCAAAGTGCATTCATGACTCTCATGGAATTAAGCTTGGTGTACATAGGTGGATTATTAGAAGTTTGTTTTAGCGCCCTGTCCAATTTGGTCTGCGTTTCTCTTGGAAAGCCGCTATTCCTTCGCGAGCATCTTCCGTCATGGGTAGTAGGGCAATTTGACTCTCTGTGTACGCAATAGCTTGATCAAATGACATGGCAGAAATAGCACGTATAGCATATTTACCCCGCCGTATTGCTGTTGGTGATTTGTCTGCAAGTCGATTAATCAGCCATTCTGTTTTGCTATCAAGGTCTGATTGTGGAACAACGTGATTGACCAGCCCAAATTGACGTGCATCCTCGGCAGAGAAGGGCTCACCTGTGAGTGCCCATTCACGCATAATTCGCATAGGAATCTGGTCTTTGAGAAGGCTAAGGACTTGCATTGGGAACACGCCTACTTTTACTTCAGGCAACCCAAACAGTGCATGATCAGCGGACACAGCCAAGTCCGCCATGCATAACAGGCCCATGCCCCCGGCCATACAGGTACCATTGATCCTAGCTACGATTGGTAAGGTTGCATTTTGGGTTTCACGTAGTAAATCGGCATAGTCATTGCTGGGGCGAGAGAAGTCGAATACAAATCCTTTACCGGGTTGTAGGTCAGCGCCGGCGCAAAAAGCCTTTTCACCAACTGCTGTTATGACGATAACCCGGATTTCAGGGTCGTTTTGTGCTGCGTGGATACCTGCGCGAATACCGGAGATGACACCGTCATTAATGGCATTTCGCTTTTCTGGACGATTTATGATGATCCAAAATGACCGTTCGCGCTTTTCATGAATAACCTCTGCTTTGGTCCCTTGCCAATCGCTCACTTTGAGCCTCCTTTTGTTTCATCTGGTAAGATTTCGATGACCACGCTGTGAGCTTTGACTTGATCGTCGACGCTAGCCATTATTTCTGTGATAACGCCTTCGACGGGTGCGGTATGCACATGTTCCATTTTCATTGCTTCAAGTGTTAGAAGAGGCTGGCCAAGTTGTACCTTGTCGCCTACGGCCGCCATCAGTGCTACAATCCGGCCATTCATAGAGGCCCTAACTCGCCCATCACTATCACCGTTATCTTGGCGTGAAGCTACTGCACGGGTATGATCTTCCAGCGCATATGGCCGGCCTGCAAGAAGTATCCAGAGGCTAGAGCCATCTCGGTCATAGGCTACACTTTCCATCACACCGTCGAGAACAAAACGAGCCTCCGTTTGGCATAGAGAAACCGCAGTTATTTCATGTTCCTCCCCTTCTAGAGAGACCTTGAAAAGACGCGGTTGAACCTGGGAAATATTTACAACATGCGGAGTATCGTCAAGGGCGAAATGCATGCCAAGTGGTAACGCGTGGGCCAGGCTACGGTCGCTCACATTTTGTCGAACGTGTGCATGTGTTTCGTGGAGTAACCAAGCACCAACAATAACTGCACGTTTGGTTGCTTTTTCATCAGCTGGAACAAGATCTTTTTCATGTTGTGCGATGAAGGCCGTAGTGGCCCCGTCTTTAGCAAAGACCGGGTGCGATAGGCAGCGCGTTAAGAACTCTTGGTTTGTTTTTACACCTAGTGCTACTGTATCTTCTACACCTTGTATTAAGCGGCGACGGGCTTCGTCACGTGTTTTACCGTGCGTGATCAGCTTGGCAATCATTGAATCGTAGAATGGCGGAATTGATGTGCCTGAGTTTAAACCATGTTCTACTCGCAGGTCGTGAGGGATGTCCCAGCGCCGCATCGTGCCGCTCTGAGGCATAAAGCCGGCGCGTACATCTTCAGCACATAAACGAACTTCCATGGCATGGCCTGAGAAACAGATATCGTCCTGAGTGAGGGGAAGAGCCTCACCAGCGGCTACGCGTAATTGCCACTCGACTAAGTCCAGGCCTGTGATAGCTTCGGTTACAGGGTGCTCTACTTGTAACCGTGTGTTCATTTCCATGAAGTAGTAATTGCCTGCACTGTCTAGTAGAAATTCCAGTGTTCCCGCGCCTTCATAGGATATGGCCTTGGCGGCAGTTACGGCAGTGGCGCCCATGGACGCACGTAGTTCCGCATTGACTGCTGGTGATGGAGCTTCCTCGATCACTTTTTGGTGGCGACGCTGAACAGAACAGTCGCGTTCACCTAAATGTACTGCATTGCCATGTCGGTCAGCAAAGATTTGGATTTCAATATGGCGTGGTTCAAGAATTGCCCGTTCTAGTATAACTGTGGCATCACCAAAAGCGTTTTTGGCTTCTGATTGAGCACTTCGAAGCATGTCGACGAATTCAGCACTTGATGTGACTAATCGCATACCCCGACCACCGCCCCCTGCCGTGGCTTTAATCATCACAGGATAACCAATGCGATTGGCTTCTGCGAATAAATGCGCTTCACTCTGATCATCACCCTGATAGCCAGGTATGCAAGGAACTCCGGCATCAATCATTAAACGTTTGCCGCCAGCTTTGTCGCCCATTGCACGAATCGATTCTGGTGAGGGGCCGATAAAGACCAGGCCTGCAGCACGGCAAGCGGTGGCAAAGTCTTCATTCTCTGCTAGAAAGCCGTAGCCAGGATGAACTGCATCAGCGCCGCTGATCTGTGCTGCCTCAATGATAGCCTCAATACGCAGGTAAGACTGCGCAGGCAGTGGTTCACCAACGCATACTGCTTGGTCTGCGGCAAGAACATGAGCTGCTTGGGCATCGGCAGTGGAATACACGGCGACCGTTCGGTAGCCGAGCGCCCGTGCGCTGCGGATGATTCGTAACGCAATCTCGCCTCGGTTAGCGATCAAAATCTTGGTAAAGGGAGTTGAAGCATTCATAGAATTAGCCAAATTTGTTATGGAATCGATTACGGGCGGGCGACAGAGAATTGCATAGCTTGTGGCTTGCGAATCTCGGCTTCACGACAAACGGCAAGTATATTTGCCAGTACAGCACGGGTATCACGAGGGTGAATCACACCGTCGTCCAATAAGTGAGCGCTAGTTGTGAAAACACTCATCTGGCTGTCAAAGAGGTCGACGATGCGTGCTGACATTGCGTCAAGTTTGGCCTCGTCTACTTGTCCTTTACGGCGCATATTGGCTTCGCTTACGATGCGCATAGTTTTTGCTGCTTGTTCGCCCCCCATCACGGCTGTCTTTGAATTAGGCCAACTGAAGCAGAAACGCGGATGGAAGCCACGGCCACACATTGCATAGTTTCCGGCTCCATATGATGCGCCGCAGTAAATTGTGATCTGTGGCACCGTTGCATTGGTTACCGCTTGGATCATTTTAGATCCATGCTTGATGATACCTGCTTCTTCATAAGAGCGGCCGACCATAAAACCTGTGATATTGTTCAAATACAGGATCGGGGTACGGGACTGACAACAAGCCTGAATGAAATGTACAGCTTTTGATGAGCCCGCCGGATCAATTGGTCCATTGTTGGTGATAACGCCAACAGAAAAACCCTCAATCTTGAAGTGGCCGCAGATGGTGGCGCTACCATATTCTGCACCAAATTCAAGAAATTCAGAATCATCAGCAATGCGAGCAATGACTTCACGCATGTCTATTGGTCTTTTGTAATCAGCAGGCATGAGGCCTATTAGTTCTTCGGAATCGTAACGGGGGAGCTTATATGTTCGTGGTTTCTCCTCTGGGATACTACGGTTCCAATCAAGTTGCTCTACAATTTCTCGTGTGATGCGCAGAGCGTCACGGTCATCTTCCGCGAGATAATCGCCTAAGCCTGATATAGAGGCATGCATAACGGCGCCACCCAGCTCTTCTTCAGTTGCTATTTCACCGGTTGCTGCTTTGAGAAGAGGTGGCCCAGCGAGAAAGGCGCGCGACCGACCACGAACCATAATGATATAATCTGACAAACCGGTTTGATAAGCACCGCCTGCGGTCGATGAACCGTGTGTCACGGTCACAACAGGTAATCCGGCTGCCGATAGCCGCGCCAGATTGCGAAACACATTACCGGCGTGCACAAATGCTTCAACACGGTACTGCATGAGGTTAGCCCCTGCGCTTTCTACCAACTGGATATAGGGCAGCTTGTTTTCCAGCGCTATCTCTTGTGCCCGAAGCTGTTTTTCTAGCCCCATTGGTTGTAAGGCACCCGCGTCAATACCAGAATCGCTAGCGCAGACCATGCAGCGGGTACCGCTTACGATGCCAATGCCAGCAATAACACCTCCTCCAGGAACACTTTTGTCGAGATCAGTGGTGTCAAGCCCTAGACCTGCGAGAGTGGATAGCTCGACAAACGGTGCACCAGGGTCAAGTAAGAGTGATAGGCGCTCGCGAGGCAACAACTGCTGGCGTTTTTCAAAGCGTTCGCGTGAGGCGGCAGACTTTGATTGTGTGCGGCCTTCGTAAACACGCACCTGCTCAATGAGACCACGCATATGGTCACGGTTAGTCTTAAAAGTCTCGGAAGACGTGGAGATGGTAGATTCGATATGAGGCATGACTAGTTGGTTCTGATCTCGTTTGCTGTGATATTGCTTGAGCCTAAGCCAGCTTGATTTAGGGGTCTTGTGTGAAGTGGCTGATAGAATGTAAAGGCACCGTGTTGAACCAGATGACTACGTAGATGAAAAAAGGCGCCATTTAGGAAGTAAAAAAGCTGGACGATAGCTTGTTTTCGTGTGCCGGAAGTTAGCTAACCCAAGATCCTGCTCAAAGTTTAGCCAGTTCACGACAAAGCCGTCTTCAGCCTTATCCTGGCAAGCGAAGTGGTGGAACATGTACTGAGAAATACCCTTAAAGCGCGCCAAACCCTTTGCAAATCTGATTGCCCAGACGCCTTCCTGCAATGGCTCGGCAAGTAAAAAGCCTGCGGGTTGTTTATCTGCAAGGTATAGAAACCCCTGTAGCCTGAGTTCAGGTGCCAGATTTAGGGCGTCTTTACAGGCATCTTCGTCAGCATCGCCGTGCGCTTTGCCCTTTTCCTGCATCCAGTCATTGAGTACGCTGAGAGCGATATGGCGCATGTGGGTGCCATAGGGTTTTACTTCAATAGTATGGGCTGAAATCAGCTGTGCCATTAAGTTTGCCTTTTTGCGTAGTGCGCGTCCTTTATAAGTGCGGAAAGCTTGTGCTTGATAAATGTAGTCTGCGTCATCGCGGTTATTTGTCAGCTCAAATCCTGTATTGCCCACTGTACCTATTTCATGCCGGCATAAAGGAAAGAGGGGGCCATGATTGGCTATAAGAGTACGAATGATGTCTATTGGCGCATGTTTCAGGTCGAACAAAGGCAAAGCAATGCTTTGCCTGTCGTAGCTTAGCCCGCTAATATATGGCCAAGATCCGTCATGCCAGCGCCATTGGTGTTCACGGCGAAAAAGCCAGAGGTTACCAAAAGTGAGGTCGGCGGGTGTATATTCTGCCAGGTTTTTAGTGCGCTGAGCCAGCAGTGGGGCAATGTGAGGTGCAAGCTCTAAGGTTAACTCGACGCCGTTCAAACGTGCCACCATACTTAGGTGTGTGAGACACGCACGCCAGCTGGCGGGCTGTCTGCGGGTTCTCCAGCGAAACATTGAGCAAACTGTGTCCATTGGTCAGCTGCGTCTCCTGCCCATGTCAGCTTTGTGTCTTCACGATTACGGCGCTGTGTAACGAGTAGGGCGAAATCAAGGGCCGGACCTTGCACATAATTTTGTTCCGATGGCTCACCCCACGCCCATTGTTCTCCGTTAGGTGCTTGCAAGTTCACGTAAGGTACAGGTTCTGGCACTACGAGCTTTCGGTTGATAAAGGTCCAAGTATAAGTTGTCACGCCTAGATGTGTGATATGTTTTAGACCAGAATTTGACGTCCGTTCTTGCCCAAGCATATCCCAAATGTCCTGCCCATGTGCCCATGTTTCCATTAGCCGCGCGGTTGCAAAAGATCGAGCACTCATAGAAGGGCCATACCATGGCACGCGAGTTTTGGGGTCAAGATCCCTAAGGGTAGCAACCAGTTTCTCGTGCCGTTGGCGCCATAGTGCTAAAAGTTTTGGACCTGCCAGATGGTTATAACGGCGACGAGTGATGCCGCTCATCTCTTCTCCGGCAGCGATCTCACGTCCGAGGTCAGCCGTTTCTACTCCGAAGCGTGCAACATCATTTATCGCCCACAAAGCGGCTTCATCAAAGAACAATAGGTGGGCGATTTCGTCCCATGGTGTCCACCCGTAGAAATCCGTGTGTTGACTCCACTGCTCAGCAGACAAAGTTTCACATAGGTTTGCCAAGTTGCTGTATTCTGCCATCAGGTCGGCCGCAAGCTTATTCATAGGTATAACCTCAGATGCCTAATTGACGAGCAGTGAGGTCTTTCAAGACTTCTTCAGAGCCGCCACCAATGATCATTACTTTTGCCTCGCGGTAGATACGCTCGGAACGAGTACCACGCATATAACCCATACCCCCAAGGATCTGGACTGCTTGGTCGGCACAGAATTGCATGGCCCGTGTCGAGAGTATTTTTGCCATGCAGGTCCGTGCAACCAGAAGGTCTGGATTGCCGTGTTTGTGCTCAAGCTGCCATGCAAGTTCATAGATGAAGGTACGCGCTGAGTTGACTTGCAATGCCATATCTACAAGTTTATGCCGTATGACCTGGTGCTGGGATAATGATTTTCCGAAAGTTACTCTCTCTTGTGCCCACTCCAAGGCCTCGTCAAAACACGCCTGTGCATAGGCGCATGCGGCAGCAGACATGGATAAACGCTCGCTGTTGAAGTTCTTCATGAAAACTTTAAAACCCTCATGCTCGACACCAAGAAGATTGCTAACCGGTACGCGCACGTTTTCGAAGTGCAGGTGGGCAGTATCGGAGCACCACCACCCCATTTTTTTCAGTGGTGTACGGGTCAAGCCGGGTGTATT
This sequence comes from Kordiimonas pumila, assembly GCF_015240255.1. NCBI lineage: Bacteria > Pseudomonadati > Pseudomonadota > Alphaproteobacteria > Kordiimonadales > Kordiimonadaceae > Kordiimonas > Kordiimonas pumila. The sequence continues at coordinate 378,838 of NZ_CP061205.1, read as the reverse complement.
AGCTTCAACAAGAAGAGCAGAGACGCCACCAGCTCCTTTTGATCCTTTGTTTGTGCGTGCGGCTACGGTAATGAAATCCGCCCGCATACCTGAAGTGATAAAGGTTTTTTCGCCGTTAAGTACATAATATTCACCATCGCGAAAAGCGGTGCATTTCAGGGATGCAACGTCAGAGCCACCGCCTGGTTCTGTAACGGCGAGCGCTGCAATTTTTTCACCTGACAATACAGACGGTACCACTCGTTCTTTGAGCGCATCGCTGCCATAAGCTGCAACTGGCGGTAAGCCTATTGTGTGAGATAGGAGGGACGCGGATAATCCGCCACAGCCTGCCCGTGCAACTTCTTCAGATGTAATAAGATGAAAGAAAATATCTGAAGGTGTACCCCCAAGATGCTCTTCGTATCCGATGCCGAGAGCGCCTAAGTCTCCGAATTTTCGGTAGAGGTCACGCGGGAATGTCTCGGCTTCGTCCCAGTCATTAACGAACGGAACGATCTCACGATTAACAAATTCGCGAAGAGATGAGCGGTACTGTTCATGTTCGCTGCTGAAATAGTGCGGAATGGGGGGAAGCTCAATCATGGATTAGTTACTCTTGTTTTAGGCTGTTAGATGAAGGCCCTGAATAATTTAGGCATTCGGTAACGGCATACAAAATTCCGATGAAATACGTTGGCACGGTGAGACAAATAAATCTTTGAACACTGTAAACTCATTTCATATGACGTTGATCAAGGTAGCCATTTTGCTCGGTGTGAACGGGGGTGTCTTGCGCAAACTGGCTGGCGTGATCGGCTTATATAAAGACGTCACGCAACCTTACGGTGCGTGTGCAATAACGCGCAGTTTTCTTGAGCCTGCGATGATGTCTCTTGGTGTCAGGCCGTAAACCTGGCGTATCGAGTGACTGAAGTGCGTTGAGTCAGGGTAACCAATGTCTAGTGCAACATATACGAGGTTTATGTCAGTGTGCACATGATGTAGTAGGCTGCGCGCGCGTTTCCATGTTCTGACCTTGCGAAAGGGCAGGCCAACCTGTTCTTTGAATAAATGCAAAAACCGAGAGAATGATAAGTTCGCTTGCGAAGCATATTCTGTAGCCGCGATTGCATCAGATGGATTATCTCTGATGTTTTCCAGTACACTTGCAATACGCTGGTCAAGCGCGCGTGGGGGCAACGGTTTGCTAAAAAAAGCCAAATCGAAGTCGGTTGGGTGCAGATTAATTGTACCGTGGTTCGCAATAATCTGGCTGTGCACTTTGCGGACATGAGTGGCAAATTCTGGAGCGTATATGGCGCCATAGCCTTGGAGAAAGGGAGGTAGTTTGTTCATGTCAACCGTTTCAGGTTCGATCAGGACATTAAGCACATGACGCCCTTCGCAAGAAATTTCATAGGGGGTTTGGGGCTGGATAATTGCAACTTCGGTCTTTTGCCATTCCCCACCATCCAATCTTATGTGCAGTAAACCATCAATAGCGACGTGAGCAACGATAGCGCCATGAGCTTGTTTACATGGCGCTCCTAATAAGCCGGCATAAAAAAGCCGGTCTGGTGTAATCCACATAATTCTGTCGAGGCTTGTAAAGCTTTGCGGAACGAATTGACTGGTGTTTTGCGTCATTGAATGTTCTCCCCGGATTAAAGAGGGCGATTTTCGCCCTCCGATGTTTTCTTAAATCGTCAACCACTTGCAGAGGTGCCGTTGCAATGTTGTTCTTCCGTTAAATGTCCCTTTTGTGCCTCTGACTGCGACGCCTACGATTATGCGTCTGAGGAAGGAATAATCGGCAGAAGAAGGAATGGCTCGTTACCCTCATCAAAATGAAGAGTATTTTCCCCACCAAATATTTCTGGAGGTCGGTCCCTTGGGTCCTCATGGCGGAAGGGACCAACACCGGTCATTGGATAAGGCTGGTCCTTAAAATCAGTGTCTCCTAAACCGTGGTCGTAGTCACAGCCTCGAATGTTCAAAGCCAATGTATATCCGGGCGGAACTACGATACAGGTTGGTAGAATTTCGATGTCGAGCACGACAGGTTCACCAGGTATGAGTGGCTGTTGTTCATCGTGCGTGTGGTATGGCCTATACGGAAGTGATTTATCCTCGTCTAACTTTCGGTGTGAGGCGCGTAGCCAGCCCAAGCCAATTGGAACGCGTGGATCGTTAGAGCCAATAAACAAAACCTCTTTGCCGTCAGGTGCAAACAAGCGTAGCGCTAGAAAAATATCTGCATCAGTCGTTTGTGATGATACAACCAGTCTGGCTGCTACAGGGCCAGTGATTTCTACTTCTTTATCTGTAGGCGGTAGCGTAAAGGTGATGCCGTCATCGGTAGTGCTGTATGTGATGCTTGTTCCGGTAGTTGGTGAGGTATCCAGAGTGCACGTTTCTGAATTTAGAAAGTATTTTGTCCACTGGGTTCGTGCGAGTGGCCATTCGTGTTCGTCGCGGATCGTGAAATGCTCACCGGGGCGCCGAATCTGCAATTGTACTGGTGGCTGGCGGTCCCAGCCCGTGTCTCTACCTTGTAAGAAATGGCCAAGGAAGCGCTTCTGAAGGGCAAGGCCTTCATTACGGTAAAAAGGGCTAAAGTGACTATCCCCGTGTACTTCAAGCCACTTCTGGTTGGTGCCAGCATCAAGATAACCCTCGAAATTTCCCCGAGGGTGAACGCCCATGCCACCCCAGTTGGCCGCTGATAGCAGTGGCACTTCTATGCGGCTGACGTCTGGCTTACGCGGTGCATAAAATTCGTCGTCTAGTGGATGATTTAGGACGGCGTCAGTCATTGGTGTAGCGCGGTTTTTCTCAAGTTCCTCGTCTGATAGAGTTTCTGGCCCGCTGACCAATTCGCCATTATTCGGGTTCCGCATTCCACGTTCACCATATCCGTGCTGAATCTTTAGCACTTGGCGGCCAAACCATCCGGCTCCAAACTGGGATAGGATACCGCCGTGCCTTGCGGCGTCCCGGTAACTGTCAACGAAACCTTCCCAGACGCAAATCGCCGCAAGGTGTGGAGGGCGCAGCGCGGCAACTTTCAGTTGATTGGTTGCATAATAAGAAATGCCGTTCATCCCAACCTTACCATTGCTCCATGGTTGTGTTGCGGTCCATTCAATGCAGTCGTATATGTCTTTTGTTTCCTGTTCTGAAGTTGGGTCAAGAACGCCTGGTGAGCGTCCTGCACCGCGACTATCAACACGGATACAAATAAAATCATCTGGAACCCATTTTTCAGGGTCGACAACCTCCCAATTCATATATTTGTTCGTGGAGCCTTCGGCGATCTCAGGGTAGGCTTTTACCATACGGTCATATTGGCTTTTATAGCCCACCTGCATTGGTACACCCTTCCCGTATGCGCCGTAGGAAATAAGGGCAGCATAACGGCCTGCCTTTACTGGAAGGAAGATATCTGCACGCAGGATAACACCATCGCTCATTGGAATCGGCGCATCCCACAGGATGCGCATGCCATCTGCGTAAACAGGTTCTGGCATGTCAGCCGATAAGGCAGAGTCAGTTTCTGTCGGGTTTTGATTCTTATGGTTCATTCCATAGTTCCTTTAATTAATATCTATTTTTCTGAAGCCCTAGAGACGGCGCTATTGCAAGCATGCCCCAGTTTTTTTGGATTATGGTTATCAGTTCCAATCTGCTGACACTTCACGCATCAGAGTGTATAATTTACTCTGGCCCTCGAAACCGATGCCGGGGCGCTGCGGAGTGGTCATCCAGCCGTCGAACATGTCACAATCATCGGCGTAACCGCCGAAAGCTCCAAAAAATCCTGGATAAGATTCGCAGCTACCAAGTCCGAGGCCAGCCACTAGAGCGAGAGACATTTGGTTGCCACCATGAGGGAAGTGTCGGCTGTAGTCCCATCCTTCCGCGGCAAGTTCAGTGACAAGATTTGCATATGTACCAACGCCATAGATTTGCGGTGGATCCATTTGTAAATAGTCGCGATCCTTGCGCCAGCGGCCAAAGCGTATCTGATTTCGTACGTCTTGGGTGCTGAAGAGGTTTTCACCAGTGGCAAGTGCGCCTGGATAGGCAGCCGAGATTGCAGCTGATGCCTCGAAATCATTTGGGTGGCATGGTTCTTCGAACCAGCGCAGGTTGAATGGGGCAAGGGCTTCTGCATACTCCAGTGCTTCGCTAGTCGAAAAGCGGCCATTGGCATCAACTGCTAGCCGCTGCGGGTTACCTAAAAGCTTTAAGGCTTCTTCTACGCGGCCAATATCCTCAGCAAGCGATAGGCCACCAACTTTGATCTTCATATGGGTGTAGCCTGCATCCAAATGACGTTGAAGCTCTTCGGTCACGTCTCCCGGCTTGCTGTCAGGACGGTACCATCCACCACCAACATAGCATGGTACTCGAGCTTCCATAGGGCGTTGCCGCCAAGACTGAGAGATAAGTTCAGATAATGGAAGGCGTCGAGCTTTTGCTACTGCATCCCAAAGGGCAGTTTCTATTGTACCTATAGGAACTGCCCGGCCCGCATCTCCGCCACATTTTTCACCGACCAGCATGCATGCTAATGCTTTCGCTGGATCAAGCCAGCTATCTTTATCAAGTAATGTTTCTGGTGCGGCCTGTAGTAGTCTAGGTATGAAGCGGGAACGCATGGCGTCGCCACATGCATACCGACCAATTGAGTTGAAAGCATATCCGATAACCGGTACCCCCTCAACAGTCTTGTCAGTCAAAACAGCAACGATCGAAACTGTCATCTCAGAGAAAGAGAATACTGAGTTTCGCAGATCGCTTCGCATTGGTAACGCCGCTTCGCGTATGTCTAGGATGCGCATATTTAAATCATTCCCAATAATTTTTTGTTGTTAGTACGGGTGTTTAACCCCGTCTCTGCTTGGTTCTTCACAAGCGCATAAACGGCAAGCGTGAATAGAAAAGCAGCTTTGAAAAAACTTTGTTCAGACCGGAAGCGTACCGCTTTTAGCTTCACTTGCGATGTAGTGGCGTTACCGCAAGAGCACTTTTGCCTTGAATTTGACGAGATGGTTTTTTCACTTGGTATTTCGGTTATCATAGTGATCTCAATTATATGGTGATGCAGACATCAACTTATTGTAATCCGATTGGTGAGCTCGCCCACACCGCTGATGGCAACAGTTACAATATCACCGTTCTTGAGATATTGCGGTGTCGCCATGGCATAACCGACACCTTCCGGTGTGCCCGTGGCGATTATATCACCTGCTTCAAGGGTCATGCCGCGGGAAAGTTCAGCCAAGATTGTCGGAATATCAAAGATCATCTGTGAAACTTTGGCAGATTGGCGTGTTTCTCCGTTCACAGTGGTGAGAATCTCGACCGTTTGAATATCTGTCACTTCATCTTTCGTAATGATCCAAGGGCCCATTGGGCAGGATTGATCTAAGCCTTTTCCTTTAAACCATTGATCGTGTTTGCGTTGTAAATCCCGGGCAGTGATATCGTTGATCACAGTATAACCGAAAATATGATCGAATGCATTTTCCGGTTTGATGTCACGGCCCCCCTTAGCGATTATGATTCCGAGTTCACCTTCATAATCCATACGGTCGCTAACCTTTTTCCGGAAGCTTAGGTCTTCACCAGAGGCGGCCAAAGATGTGCGAGGTTTTGTGAAAATTTGGGGTACCTTAGGGACATCGAGTGCCAGCCCTTGCGCTTTATAGCCTTCTTGAACATGGCCAAAAAAATTGCGCCCTATGCAAAATATGTTTTTCCCTGAAGTCGCCACTGGAGCGAGTAACTTCAGTTCAGTGAGCGGTTTTAGTGCGTAGTCCCCTCCTTGGAGTGCTTGTGCAACGGCAGCCAGCCCATCGGAACCAGCGTCTATCAGGTCCTGAAGTTGGGTTATGCCTGGCACATTCAGTGCGGCCATATCGACAACTTCATCATTGTTGATCACACCTGTCCTAGCATCACCCGCTTCATAATATGAAATGAACCGCATACCTCTCCCTTTTTTATAAATAACGATAAAATAATTAGACTTTATAAAATATCGATATTATAAACATATGCAAGCTTTTATATACAAATGTACATTAATTGTGGGAGAATATTTCATGGGCGGGTTGTATGCGGCCATACAAGAGGCGTTGCTAGGCTCTGGCGAAACGGCTGTAATTGAATGGGATGGGCGCGCTTTCCGTGGCCAGGAAATTATCAATGAAATTGATTTGGCGGCACGGGCTCTTGACGCTTCAGGTGTTAAACGTGGCGACCGTGTTTTAGTGCAGGCCGAAAAGTCGTTGCAGTTGGTGTTTCTTTATCTTGCTGTTTTACGACAAGGCGCCGTCTTTGTGCCGCTTAATACTGGGTACCGCGCTAAAGAATTTACATATTTTCTTAACGATGCTTTGCCTGCGCTTGTTATTTGTGATCCGGCGAGCGAGGCTGAATATTCTGCCATAGTGAGTGAAAATGGTGTGGCTTTGTTGACGCTGAACGCTGAGGGAGGAGGTTCGTTTTTCAAGCGAGCTAATGAACTCCGAGAACGCGGCTCTATTGATGATGTTGTGGTTGATAGTGATGATTTGGCGGCCATTGTGTACACGTCTGGCACTACTGGGCGGTCCAAAGGGGCGATGCTGAGTAATGCGAATCTGCTAAGCAATGCTCGGACGCTTGGTCAGGTGTGGGGTTTGACCAAAAATGACGTCTTGCTCCATACGCTGCCGTTATATCATATACACGGACTCTTCATTTCACTGAATACAGCCTTACTGGCGGGTACGCGGGTGCGTTTATTGCCGCGTTTTGATGTCAATTTGGTGATGGATGTCTTAGAGGGTTCAACAATTTTTATGGGTGTTCCGACTTATTATGTACGACTGCTTGCTGACTCGCGTTTTGATCGTGAAGCGGCGAAAGATTTGCGATTGTGTATTTCCGGGTCAGCCCCCCTTCTTACGGAAACGTTTGATGCCTTTGAAGAGAGAGCTGGTAAAGCGCTGCTTGAGCGGTACGGTATGTCAGAATGCGGTGTTATTGCATCTAATCTTCCTGGTGCGGGGATTCGTCGTGGATCGGTTGGTTTACCGTTACCCGGCATGGAATTACAGATCGCTGATGAGAATGGGTCGGCATTACCTGCGAATGCGATCGGTTCAGTTGAGGTTCGCGGGGTGGGTGTGTTTCGTGGTTACTGGCAAATGCCTGATAAGACGAAAGCAGAATTCAGACCAGATGGTTTTTTTATAACAGGGGATCTTGGTAAAATTGATGAAGAGGGATATCTGCATCTCGTTGGTCGAGCCAAAGATATGGTGATCACTGGCGGGCTTAATGTTTATCCTAGTGAAATTGAAGCTGTGATAAATGCGTTACCTGCAGTAGAGGAAAGCGCCGTTATTGGTATCCCGCATGCAGACTTTGGTGAGGCAGTAGTCGCGGTTATCTGTTTGCAAGATGGAGAAAGAGTTGAGGCTGATTTGATTATCCACGCCCTAAAGCAAGAGCTGGCCGGTTTCAAGGTCCCTAAGGCGGTGTTGTTTACAGATGTGCTGCCGAGGAATGCAATGGGAAAAGTGGAAAAGGCCGCACTGCGTAATACGAATGCGGGCCTGTTTGCTGCGGTGGTTAAGTGAAACAATTTCCCTATATAAAGGCGCTATTGAAGCGGCCACCATTGCCAGATGCACAAACGGCGCTTTCGTTGACACGCCAATTGGCAAAGGCGAAAGGCGATGCTGCAGGACCCCGCGTTGCTAATACGCTTGTCGCTGAGTTAAGCAGTCTCGATGATGATAAGCTTGCTGAATATTTCGATGCTGTTGCACGTGAGTTAGTTGCAGAATGGCAAACTGTTATCCATCAGATCAATCTTGCTAAAGCAGGCACAGCATTACTTGTTGATGTACGGCGCAGGCTATTACCGCTGGTAAAGTCTAAGCCTGAACTGAAGCCACTGGACCGTGAATTACAGAAGACTCTTACATCATGGTTCAATGGCGGTTTTTTGACGCTGCGCAGAATTGATTGGGATAGTCCGGCCAGTCTTTTGGAGCGGTTAATGAAGTATGAAGCCGTGCACCCAATCACTAGTTGGGTTGATATGAGGCGCCGTCTTGCTGCTGATCGGCGCTGTTTTGGTTTCTTCCATCCTTCCATGCCGGATGAGCCGTTGATATTTGTGCAAGTGGCTTTAACTCATGAAATTAGTGCGACGATCAAGTCTATTCTGGAGGCGCCAATTGTAGAAGATCCAACACCGTCGACAGCGATTTTCTATTCTATAAGCAATTGCCAAAAGGGCCTGAGTGGTATCCCGTTTGGAAATTTGCTCATAAAGCGTGCTGTTAACGAATTGTATCATGAGATACCCAGTTTAAAAACTTTCTCTACCTTGTCGCCCATACCTGGCTTTAGGCGCTGGGTAATGAATAATACAGATATTATCACGGGCCTTACCAGTGCCGATAAGGCAGCACTTGAAGTACCACGTTGGTGGGAGAATCCGGAAAGTTGTGCTGTACTGGAGTTGCCTCTTTCTAAGGCTGCAGCGCGTTATTTGACATTGGCCCCTCAGGGGCGTGCGCCTGATCCTGTAGCTCATTTCCATCTTTCAAATGGAGCACGCCTCGAGCGTATTAACTGGCAGGCAAACCTTTCGGAGAATGCAATAGCGGAAAGTTATGGATTAATGGTTAACTATCGTTATCGACCGAACTATATCGAAAAGTGTCAGGAAGCATATCGCTTAGGGAGAGTCTCTCGAGCTCGGTCAGTCGAGGGGCTTTTGCAAACGCCCTTGCGTATGCCTTTTTTGGGGAATTAGTAGCACTTCAAGGAGCCTTTTTATGGTTGGATTAGTTGCCAACACGTCTGCGTCAAGCGCTTATAATAGTATTAGAGAAGGGATTATTACTGGACAATATCCCCCGGGCGCAAGGTTGCATGTTCATGATCTTTCCAAGAAACTACAAATTGGACCCAGTCCGATTCGGGAAGCCCTGAACCGACTGGTCAGTGAAGGGTTTGTCTCTCAACAGGATCAGCGTGGGTTTCGAGTCGCTTCGCTCGATCTTGATGATCTTGATGATTTATTTGATGCGCGCTGTTGGGCAAATGAAGCGGCCTTAAGGGCGTCAATTCAGCGCGGCAATCAGGATTGGGAAGAAAATCTTGTTCTGATGTTACACCGCCTACGTCGAGCACCGCGTCTCATCGAGGTGGAGAGCGGGCTTCGAGGTGCAGAATGGGAAAAAGCTCACGACGAATTTCATAATGCTTTGATTGGCGCGTGTGGTTCAAGTTGGATGCAAAACTTTTGCCAGCGGATGTCGGATGCAGCTGCCCGGTATCGTGCAGTTTCGAGGGCTGTAGTTGTCGGTCAGCGGGGCGACGAAGAAGAGCACATAGCTATCTTTGAGGCGGCTATAGCGCGGAATGAGGACAAGGCAGTCGAATTGTTGACCAACCATTTGCGATGTACTCGTGACCTCGTTGTCAAAAGCTGGAAGCAATAAATAGTATTTTAAGTAAGAGAGGTATTGAATGGCTATAGTCACCCCAACTGCAGCGGGTCCGCAAAATAGTTCCGACACTAAAAAAATCGATCTGGGCACCCTGCTTGATGAATCGCCAGTGAGGAGGGGACATGTAGTCACCATAGTTTTGCTCTTTCTGGTTTTGCTAATTGACGGTTATGATTTGGCTGTGACCGGGCAGGTGCTACCTGCGATTGCTGCTACTTTTGGTGTAGCCACAGCAAGCCTTACGGGTGCTTACGCAGCGCAGCCTATAGGCCAAGCGATTGGAGGGCTTTTACTTTCGCCTCTTATTGATCGTTATGGTCGCAAGCAAATGATAATTGTGTTGTTAGCGCTGTTTTCAATCGCGACATTATTAAGTGTGTTTACTACTTCGGTTGTTGATTTTGCGGTTACCCGTTTTGTGGCCGGTCTGCTGGGCGGTGGCTTGTTGCCCGCAGCTGCTAGTCTTGTAGCTGATGTATCTTCTAAAAGATGGCGCTCAACTATGGTTGGGATCGTTTATGCCGGTGTTGGTGTGGGAACGGTTGGTGCCAGTGTTCTCGTTGCTTTATCGCTCGATCATATTGGCTGGAAGGGGATGTATGTGATAGGGGCAATTGCGCCTATCTTGGTAATCGCACCTATTTTGTTCCTATTGCCTGAGTCACCGTTGCATCTGGCTCGAACTAATGCGCCATCAACTGAAATAGTCAGTTCACTGAACAAGCTGAATATTGGACTGGAGCCTGACACGCAATTTGCGGAACCGGCTCGGCGAATTGGTAATAAAATCTCGATCATAGAGATATTTGGCTCCCATCGTGCTGCTTTCACAATGGTGCTCTGGTTCACCTGTGTTTGTGGCCAGGTCAGTGTGAATCTTTTTGCTCTTGGTGCAACATTCTTCCATGAATTTGAAGCCGTTTCAGTTACGAGTTACGCTGCATATGCATCAATTGCTGGGGTGGCAGCTATTATCGCTGGGCTTACAACAGGTTTAATGATGGATCGGTTTGGGGCATACAGCACGATTGCGGTATATTCAGCACTAGGCATACTGTCATTGGCTGGTTTGGCATATGTACCCTTTGGCAGTATGGCTTTCGTAGCCATTATAGCTTGCGCTGGCTTTTTCAGTGTTGGCACTTACCAGTCGCTCAATATTTTAACACCAATCGTTTATCCTGCCGCTTTACGCAGTGCAGCTGTTGGTTGGAAAGGAAGTATTTCACGCCTTGGGAGTAGCGCGGCACCGCTTATTGGCGCGGCACTTCTGGCCAATAAAATGGGCTTGAAGGTCGCAATGTGGACTGCGGCAACACCGCTGTTGCTTGTGCTGGTACTGGCGCCAGTTTTGGCGGTGTTAGAGAGGCGAATGCGGTCACATGGTGGGGTTGCTTAAACGTGTTCTGGCAAGCTGTATGTGAAGATACCATGAGTAAACATTACATAGCCTTAACCTGTTGATTGGACCAAGGTTAGCTGTGAGACAAAACTCAGGCCTAGCCTACAGGGATTGGCCATCGTGGATCATGCTCAGTATGTCCGTAGGTCAATCAAATTGGTGATCAGGATAGCCAGAAACCGCAAGTCTTACAAGCGGATGAGATGTAGATGTGGGTACGCAAATATAACTCATGTAAACCACTTCGTTTGAATGTTTTGATTGGGCCGGGCGCGTATGTTCCACCCGATAAGCAGAGGAATCTATAGGTATGGCCAATGAAAAAAGACGAGTTCTGAGGTCACAAGCCTGGTTTGAAGGAACTGGAGCGAAAAACTTTGCAAACCGGAGCTGGGTTCGAAGTCGTGGTGTGCCGGAGGACCATTTTGATGGGCGTCCTGTGGTTGGGATTTGTAACACATGGTCTGAGCTTACCCCATGTAACTCACATTTTCGAGATTTAGCCCAACATGTTCGCGAAGGCATTATAGAGGCAGGCGGGGTTCCCATGGAGTTTCCTGTCATCTCACCAGGGGAGATGCTAACCCGGCCGACGGCGATGTTACTGCGTAATCTTTGCAGCATGGACGTCGAAGAAACATTGAGGGCTAATCCGATGGATGGTGTTGTGCTTTTGATGGGCTGCGACAAGACAACACCCGCACTGCTAATGGGAGCTGCTAGTGTCAATCTTCCGACTATAGGGCTGTCAGCTGGCCCAATGTTGAACGGAAGCTTCCGAGGTAAGTCCTTTGGCGTCAAAGATGCTTGGAACATGGCTGCGGATTTGCGTGCAGGTCGAGCTGTTAATGGTGACTTTGAAGACGCAGAAAATTGCCTTACCCGCACAGTGGGTGTTTGTAATGTGATGGGAACAGCATCTACAATGGCTTCTATGGTTGAAGCCTTAGGTGTTGGACTTCCTGATAACGCCTCGATTCCCGCAGTGGATGCTCGGCGCCGTGTGCTCGCACGAATGGCGGGACGTCGCATTGTGGATCTGGTGCGCGAGGAATTGACACTTGATAAGATTCTTACCCGCCAAGCACTGGAGAACGCCATTAAGGTCAATGCGGCCATCGGGGGCTCTACAAATGCGGTGATCCATTTAACTGCGGTGGCAAGACGTATGGGCGTAGAACTGGATATTGAGGATTGGCACCAGATTGGGCGTGATGTGCCCACCCTGCTCAATCTCCAGCCATCGGGCAGTTATATGATGCAGGACTTTCATGAGGCTGGTGGGCTACCGGTGATAATACGCGATATGTGCGAAGCAGGGTTGCTGTATGGTGATGCTTTGACAGTCACCGGCAAGACACTGGTTGAAAATAACGCGAATGCAATATGCATGAACTCAGATGTAATCCACAGTGTCGCCGATCCATTTATGCAAAATTCAGGGGTTGCTATTCTGCGCGGTAACCTGTGCCCAAATGGTGCTGTTATCAAGCCATCGGCTGCTGAGCATCGTCTGCTTAAACACAAGGGGCGTGCGGTCGTATTTGAAGGCCAGGAAGACCTTAACCTGCGTGTTGATGATCCGAATTTAGAGATCGATGCTGACTCGGTTATGATCTTGAGAAATTGTGGGCCGAGGGGCTTTCCAGGTATGCCGGAGCTCGGGATGCTACCAATTCCTGCAAAGTTACTAAAGCAGGGAGTGACGGATATGGTTCGTATTTCTGATGCCCGTATGAGCGGAACGTCTTTTGGCGCTGTGGTTTTGCATGTTTCGCCCGAGGCAGCTGTTGGTGGCGCACTCGCTGTGGTGCGGGACGGTGATATCATCGAGCTGAATATCGAAGAACGGCGGCTTGAATTGCATATCTCCGAAGAGGAGTTGCAAGATCGGCTGGCTGTCTGGGAGCCACCAGCGGCAGCAGCTAACCGTGGTTATACAAAGCTATACATAGACACCGTTAATCAGGCCGATGAGGGCTGTGATCTGGACTTTCTGGTGGGCAAGAGCGGCAGTGATGTGCCAGCAGCTCAGCACTGATAATTGACTAGGAGAAAAAGATTGGAAACCGCACTTGTTCGCGATGTAGCAACGCTGGACGACCGCTACCGTGTTGACAATAACTGGGTTTACATGACGGGTATACAGGCTCTGGTCCGTTTGCCCTTGCAACAGCGTGCCCGTGACATTGCTGCCGGGTGGAATACGGGCGGTTATATTTCAGGTTATCGAGGCTCACCGTTAGGTCGTTATGACATGGAGTTGTGGGCCGCAGACAAGGAACTCAAAGCTGCCAATGTTGAGTTTCGCCCAGGCCTGAATGAAGATTTGGCAGCTACGGCTATATGGGGCTCGCAGTATGTGGGAACTTTTCCCGGCGCTAAGGTCGATGGTGTCTTTGGTATCTGGTATGGTAAAGGCCCAGGTGTAGACCGTTCAGGCGATGTGCTTCGTCATGCCAACCAGGCAGGCACCTCTCCTAAGGGGGGCGTTCTATGCTTGGCGGGTGATGATCACGGAGCCAAGAGCTCATCAGTAGCTAATTTTTCCGATACGATCCTTATGGCAGTCGGTATGCCTGTCCTCTATCCTTCAAACACCCAGGAACTATTGGATTACGGTTTGCATGGCATTGCCATGAGCCGGTTTTCGGGTTGTTGGGTTGGTATGAAGGTTGTAACGGATGTCGTCGAAGGTGGAGGGTCTGTGTATGTGGGCACTGACTCTCCAGTTATCACTGTTCCCGAAGCGCCAAGCCATCCTACAGACGCGTTTGGCGCGGGGTATAATATCCGAGGCTTTGACATGCCGCTTCCTCAGGAGGACCGGCTATATAATCATAAGCATGCAGCCGTGATAGCATATGCGCGCGCCAATAATCTTAACCAAATAACGGCAAACCCAGAGGGAACCGGTGTTGGTGTCATCGCGGCAGGCAAGGCCTGGCAGGATGTGTTGCAGGCATTAGAGCGTGATAATCAGGATTCAGATGGTGGGCAAGCTCGCTTTGCAAACCTGAAATTATTGAAAATAGGGTTGGTCTGGCCGCTAGATCCTGTGATTGTACGTGAGTTCGCTGAGGGTCTGCATACTATTGTGGTTGTAGAAGAAAAACGGCCCGTGCTGGAAGATCAGGTACGCACTATCCTATACGGTCAAGAGAATACGCCTCGTTTAATAGGTAAGCAGTTCGAGGGTGGGTTGTTTGAAGCAGTGCCCGATAACGTGGCCTTTCCAAATGCTAAGGAGATAACCCCCGGCCTTGTGACAAGCGTTCTGGCTCGAGTTCTCGGCTACGAAGTTCCTGCGTTAGGGCAGGCTGCCTGTGCAGCCACGAAGGCACCAGGGCCTACTCGTGTTGCGGGCTTTTGTTCGGGTTGCCCACATAACCGTTCGACGAAGGTGCCAACAGGTAGCCGCGCTTTAGCAGGTATTGGGTGTCACAGTATGGCACTGCTCGTTAATCCGCAACAGACCACGACCTGGTCGCATATGGGAGCAGAAGGCGTGATGTGGCTTGGTCAGAAGTCCTTTACGAACGAGCGCCATGTCTTTGCAAACATTGGGGATGGTACTTTGGCCCACTCAGGTCATCTTGCTATTCGCCAAGCTGTCGCTGCAAAGGTGCCAATCACTTACAAGGTCTTGTATAATGGTTTTGTATCTATGACTGGAGGACAACCAGTGGAGGGCAACATGAGCCCTCAGCAGATTCTTGCAGGTTTCGCGGCTGAAGGTATCCTCAAGATGGCCGTGGTCACAGATGAGCCGGAACGTTATGAAGGGGTGTCACTGCCAGATGGAGTGATGGTGCATCACCGAACAGCCTTGGATGCCGTTCAGCGTGAGTTTCGAGAATACCCTAATGTATCGGTTATTTTGTACGATCAGGCTTGTGCGGCCGAGCGACGCCGCTTGCGAAAGAGAGGCAAGCTGCCTGATCCTGACAAGCGTCTGTTCATTAACGCTGCTGTCTGTGAAGGGTGCGGCGATTGCGGTGTGGTCTCGAACTGTATGTCAATCGAACCGCTCGAAACTGAGCTTGGTCGCAAGCGGCGTATCAATCAGGGCACTTGTAACAAGGACTATTCCTGCGTGGAAGGTTTTTGTCCCAGTTTTGTAACTGTTGAAGGTGGTAAGCCTAAAGGTGCTGCGGCCCGGGCCTCTGTAGACGTAATATCAAAGCGTCCTTATCCGAATTCTGTACCTGAGCCAGACATTGCGCCGCTCAAACATGTCCATAGTGTGTTGATCAGTGGCATTGGAGGTACAGGTGTGGTGACAATTGGTCAAACTTTGGCCATGGCCGCCCACCTTGAAGGTCGCTTTAGTTCCAACTTGGATGTGACAGGCTTTTCGCAAAAGTACGGAGCAGTAACCTCCCATGTTCGTTTTGCCCCCGAAGCGCAGATGTTGCATGCGACACGAATTGCTGAAGGAGAAGCTGATGTGATGATTGGCTGTGACCTGCTGGTCGCGGCATCGGATGAATCGCTCTCGTGTATGCCTGTAGGGCGCGGTCGCGCTGTAGTGGCAACGGGCCTTGTCCCCACTACCGATTTTGCGCGCAATCCTGACTTGCAGCTTGATTCTAAGGATTTAATAGAGCGGATCGAGAATGCGGTTGGCAGGTCGGGGCTTGTTCTAATGGATGCTCGGCGTCTGGCAACAGCCCTCGTTGGTGACCCTATTGGTGTAAACATGTTCATGTTAGGGATGGCTTGGCAGCTTGGTTTTATTCCTTTAAGCGAGGTGGCTATTGACCGGGCGATTGAGCTAAATGGTGCTGCGGTACCTATGAACAAGGAAGCGTTTCTTTGGGGACGTCGTGCCGCGCATGACCTTTCGGCGGTTGAGCGTTATCTCGATGTCCAGCAACCTAGTCAGGTCGTCACCTCAATGCCGCAGACTAAGCAAGGGCTTGACCAGATTATTACTCATCGAACCCAGCACTTGCGTGATCACAGTGGGGACCTTCATATTTCAAGGTACCAGGGCCTTGTCGACAGAGTCCGGAATGCAGAGGCTGGTGTCTCGGGTGATACGGCTCTGGCTGAGATTGTTGCGCACAACTACCACCGGTTGTTGGCGGTTAAGGACGAGTGGGAAGTGGCTCGCCTCTATTCTCACCCTGATTTCCGTCTGGCGTTGGAGGAAGAGTTTGAAGGTCCTATTCGGTTACGCATTCAACTTGGAGTGTGGCCATTCGCCAAGAAAGACCCGCACACAGGTAAGCCCGTTAAAGGTGAGGTAGGACCATGGGTGCTGCAGGTTATGAAAGTGATGGACCGTCTTAGAGGTCTTCGTGGAAGTTGGCTTGACCCCTTCCGTAACACTGGGGACCGTATTTTAGACCGTCAATTTCTTGCGCAATATGAGGCTGACATGGAAGATGCGATAGCTGATCTTAGCGCTGAAACACTTGAGGTTGTTAAAGAGATCGCTTCATTACCTAAAGCCGTTCGAGGATATGGGCACGTTCGAGAGGCGCAAGCATTTGCAGCGATAGAGAAGCGTGAAAAGCTTATGGAACGCTTGAACTCTGTGCGTCAGAAGCAGGTCAAAGTAGCCTGATGGTTTTAGCGATTATCTGTCGTGTAGCAATAGCAATTACGCGACAATAAAAAGGAAATGCCAGACGATAATTAGACAGCAAGGCTATAGCGTTCCGGTGGGCTATGGTGCTCACCTCAAGAATGCACAAATCGGGCTCGAGTGCCCAAGTGAATGTAGTTCGGCGCTGTTCTTGTATGTGTTCTTCAGGCCCATTTATTTAGGAAAAATGTAAGTATGGCTGACAAGGTTGTAAAGATTGGCGGAGCCTCGGGATTCTGGGGTGACAGCATGGTTGGTGCACCGCAATTGGTAGATTCAGGAAACATCGATTATTTGGTCTTTGATTATCTGGCTGAAACTACCATGGCGATAATGGCTGCAATGCGGGCAAAAAAACCTGAAATGGGTTATGCGACTGACTTTGTAGAAGTGGCAATGCGTCAGGTGCTTCCGAAAATAATGCAAAACGGCATTAAAGTTATTTCAAATGCAGGTGGTATCAACCCACAGGGTTGTGCAAATGCATTGCAAGCGCTCGCAAAGTCAATGGGTTTGTCTCCTCGCATTGCCGTTGTTGAAGGCGACGATGTGACTAGCCTTATGGCTACGTTGCGGAAAGAGGGTGTCCGTGACATGTTCACGGAAGAAGCATTACCATCACAGGTTCTGAGCGCCAATGCTTACTTGGGAGCGTTTCCTGTTGCACGAGCTCTGGAAGAGGGTGCTGATATCGTGATTACGGGACGTGGCGTTGACAGTGCCGTAACTTTAGGAGCGTTGATCCATGAATTTGGATGGATATCTAAAGATTTTGATCGGTTAGCCGGAGGTAGCCTTGCGGGCCACATCATTGAATGTGGTTGTCAGGCTACAGGCGGCCTGTTCACGGATTGGAAGCGTGTTCCTGATTGGGCCCACATTGGGTACCCCATTATTGAATGCGCTGAGGATGGCAGCTTTGAATTGACAAAGGCCATAGGTACAGGAGGTCTTATTGACCGGGCCTGCGTTATCGAGCAAATGCTTTATGAAATTGGAGACCCCGGCGCATATCTTCTTCCCGATGTTAGCTGTGACTTCCGCTATGTCTCTGTAGAGCAGGTGTCACGGGAGCGCGTGCGAGTAAGTGGGGCGCAAGGACGTGCTCCCTCGGATACTTATAAGGTGTCTGCAACACAGCGTGATGGCTACCGATGCGCAGGGATGATGGTGATTGTAGGAATTGACGCACGGGAAAAAGCACATCGTACAGGTACGGCAATTATAGAGCGTACAAGGGAAATTTTTCGCCGGATGGGCCTAGCCGACTACACCCATGTGCAGATTGAATTATTTGGGTGTGAAGCGCTTTACGGGGACAATGCAAATACGCGGGAGTCTCGAGAAGTAATGGTGCGCGTGGTAGTCGACCATAGTGATAGGAAGGCGCTGGAGATATTCGCCCGCGAGATTGCGCCATCTGGTACGTCTTGGTCGCCAGGCACAACTATGCCTGCTGGTGGGCGCGCTTCCCCGACTCCTCTTGTTAAGCCGTTTTCGTTTTTAGTTGATAAGACAAAAGTTCCTGCACGGGTGCAATTAGAAGGGACTACATACGAGGTAAATGACCTTTCCAAAGGCTTAGGAAGTCAGGAAATTCCCTTGCTTGTTACTCCTGAAATATGGGCCGAGCCCGCTGATGAAAGCCAAGTGGATGTACCGCTCATTCGCTTAGCTTGGGCGCGTAGTGGTGATAAGGGAAATATTTCGAATATAGGTGTGATTGCAAGGCAACCTGAGTGGCTGCCATTGTTGTGGTCACGGTTAACGCCAGACGTGGTTAAAGCCTATTTTGCTCATATGGTTGAAGGTGACGTCGAACGCTTTTACTTGCCCGGTACTGCTTCCATGAACTTGCTGATGCATGATGCCCTTGCGGGGGGAGGCCCCGCATCGGCACGGTTTGATCCATTGGGAAAGGGAAATGCGCAAATACTGCTTGATATGCCTATCCGCGTTCCTGCATCGCTGGCTGCGCAAGTTAGCCAGTAAACGCAAGCATCCTGGCAAAACCAAACTTACACTATGGGGTTGGAAGGGTCGTGTTGTTGTCTGTAGTACTGGACGCAAGAAGATAAACTTTGGGGAAGTAATAAATGAGTAGGGGAGAGTAAGAAATGATTCGAAATAATAAATATGGAACCGGACTAGCCACTTTGGCTTTGACGTTGGCGCTGGCATCTCAGGTCTCTGCCCAGGAGGCTTTGCAGGATGCGGCAGAAGGTGTGATCCAAATCGATGAGATTATTGTGACCGCACAGCGTAGGGCGGAAAGTAAGCAGGACGTTCCTGTAACCATCACTGTGTTGGATAGTGCATCGATTGAAAGAGCACGCATTCATGATGCTCAAGATGTTTCAATGCGTACACCCGGTTTTGGTTTTGACGCATGGCCGGCCACTGAACCGCGCCTGTCTGTGCGAGGTATTGGCACAACTGCGCGTGGTGCAGGCGGTGACCCAAGCACGGCGGTGTTTTATGATGAGATATACGCTGGGCGTCCGGCAGCAATTACCTTTGAAACCTATGACCTTCAGCGCATTGAAGTTTTGAAAGGACCGCAAGGTACTCTATATGGCCGTAATGTTACGGGCGGAGCAATCAGTGTTGTCTCTAACCCTGCAGACTTAAGTGGTTTTGATGCATCTGCAGAGGGCTCTTACGGTAATTTTGATCGCACAGACCTCCAAGGTTATGTGAATGTCCCGCTGTCCGACAAGGTAGCCGTTCGTGCAACCGGAACGTGGCGTCGCCATGACGGGTATGTAAGCCGAATAGTGAACGGGTCCGAGGCTGGTAAACTGGATGATCAGAATACAAAATATGGCCGATTTCAAGTTTATGCGGAGCCCTCTGAGAACGTCAGGATCGATTTGAAAGCTGATATTGCGAGAGACCGAGCTAATGGTCCCGGTTTTAGGGCTTTTGAAGATGCTGGTGTTGGTGGCTTGAGTGGTCGTTACATATTGGTGGATGATCGTTCTGTAAATGCTTCGACTTTTGATGGCATTCAGAGCCGTGATGCATGGGGTCTGCGAGGTAAGCTGGAATTGGACTTGTCGTTCGCTACACTAAGTTACCTTGGCGCTTATCGTGAGTTAGATTATTATAGCTATTATGATTATGATGGCACAGCGCCTAGCCAACCTGGTCTTGGTGGCCCGCGCGATATTGCAGGTGGAAACACTGAAGAAAGTGAATATTATAGCCACGAAGTTCAGTTGAGCTCTTTGCCAGATAGCGACTTCAAGTGGGTTCTTGGTCTTTATAACTATCATATTGATACACACCGCGATAATCTGTCCGAGCTTTCAGTGTTTCTTGGCGGCCCGCCCACCTTTACGGATTTTATTGATCAGTATGCAGACGCTACCAGTTATGCAGCTTATGGCGATGTGACTGTTCCTGTGAGCGATACGGTCAATGTTTTCGGCGGGCTGCGCTATACCGTTGACAAGAAGCGTGTGTTGTCCATTGGCAATACGAATGCACCGGGTACATTTTTTATCGAAGAACCTACCGGCTCTTATGAAGGGACCGGAAGTGATAAATGGGACGCGTTAACATGGCGTTTCGGAGCCGATGTGCACCTTACCTCCGATCTTATGGTCTATGCCTCGGTTTCGAGGGGTTACAAGAGCGGTGGATTCCAGGATACACCCATTGATGCCATAGACGCGGCTACTTCGTTTAATCCAGAATATGCAACCAATTTTGAAGTCGGTCAGCGTGGCACCTTCTTTAATCGCCGTGTTGTTTTCAACAACTCGCTGTATTTTACAAAATACAAGGACTTACAAGTTCGTATTCCGACAGGAACCGGTGTTCGTGCCGAGAATGCTCAGGCTGAAATTTGGGGCCTTGAATCTGAACTGACATGGCGTGTGAGTAACGGTCTAACGTTAAGCGCAATCTATGCTTACACGCATGATCGCCTGACAAAATTTGATACTGAAGAATACGGTATACCTGTAAGCTATGCTGGTAACCGTCTGACACGTATTCCGGCCCACAAGGTTGTTATTTCACCGTCTTATACTCTGGAGTTGAGCTCTGGTGCAGACTTGGAGCTATCTGTGGATTATGCGTATGAAAGCAAAATCTTTGACGATTTTAACAACCAACCGCCAGAAATTCGTGCGTCTACCAACTTTGTAGATGCGCGTGCAGTCTTTACAACGGTAGATGAGCAATGGAGCGTTTCGCTCTGGGGCAAGAATTTGACCAATGAATTGACCCGCACATATCAGAGTGACTTTGGCGGTGTGAACTTTGGCGCTTACAACGCACCGCGCACCTATGGTGTCAGCTTGCGTTGGAAATATTAGCCCCATCAACATATGTTGATGTATTGCACCAGCGGTCGTGCCCCCTAGGACCGCTGGTGTTTTTTTGTCTAAGTCTTCTGTCCGCACGTGGCACAAGTCTTGCTGGCGAGGTAAGATGTATTCGCGTGGTTTGCTAGTATTTTTGGACCCACATTATGGTTTTAATATAGGCCCTAATATTGCTGAGGTTAATCTTTTTGCCGCTTGCTATCAGTTGGTATGGAGATTTACCTTGAAATACCCCGTCATGGTTAGGGCTTTTGAACCAGCGCATGCGGCCAGCTTCCTCGCTGAAGAGTAAGCATAGGTTTTTATGGATGCCAAGGATATGGCCGATACGTTCTAGCTGGTCTTGGGTAAGCGTGCCGACTTTGCCCTCAGTCCATTTCTGGTAAGTTTCTTCGGAAAGACCCCCCATAATGGCGCATCTCTCATCAGTAGAGGCATCCCATGTATCCATAATACCGATAAAAGCCTTCACTGCCGTGCTGGAGATAGCCTTGCGTGTTTCTATATCATCAAGACTGCGGGGTGATTGGGTCTTCTTCATAGTAACTCCATCATATGATCAATGGCTTTCACGCTTGCCTTGACGACAGCTTCAAAGAGGTTGCTGATCACCTCAGCATTGCAGGCAATCAGATACTGCAAGGCGACTTTCTTGAAGAGGGGACGCCTTAGCCAACCCTGCCTTTTAGCCTCAGGCTGTATCGGTTCCGTTTCTGTAAGGTTAGCGCTGCTCATTAGCTTATCCTTCAGTGCACATGCGTTAACCCGCTATCGCGGCTGGCCACGCTGATATGGAAGGCAAGCGCAATGTCCGGGCAGGCGGGAAGGCCGATGCTGTGGATATGGTGAATGGGGCTGATACCGCGCAGGTAAAAAGCTGGCTGCATGAGCCAATACTCTAAGAACTTGTATGATCCAAGCTGCTCCCGCAGCAACCGGTTCAGGGTAATGAGTCCGCTCATCTCCTCAAAGCTGGCACCAACCAGCATCCCGTGAATCAGCCCTTCGTCCAGCCCCCACTTTTTAAGGACTGTTTTGCTGAGGGCAACCAGTAGCTCGTGGTTCAATGTCTCGCTGTTGGTCGTTTGCATAGTGCTACTCATTTCTATCCTCGGTGTCGTGACTCGGGCCGTTGTTGACCTCATGTTTTGATTTCAGGAAAGTCTCGAAGGCGCTGCCATCCTGCCGCACAAGGTTCGGCACATAGCGCGAGTAAACCGTGAACAGCATTTCTGTGGTCGCGTGGCCCATCTGACGGGCGATCCACTCCGGGCTTTCGCCTGATGCCAGCCACAGGGTCGCAGCTGTATGGCGCGTCTGGTATGGGCGCCGTTTCTTGAGGCCTAAAAGCCGCAGGATCGGATACCAAACCTTCTTGGTGACATCATTATGCCTGAGGGGTTGCCCGGCGCCGTTCGTGAACACATAGGTTTCACCCTTGGTAGCCTTCCGTTGTTCACGCAAGGCTTCATAAACAGGCTTGGACATATCAATGGTGCGGTAAGAGCCGTCCGTTTTGGTGGGCACAATCTCCCGGTTCACAATTGCTTGCTTCACAAGGATTTGCCGCCGCTCAAAGTCAACCGCGTCCCACGGGAGGCCATCGATCTCGGCAGTTCGCAGGCCAGTGAAAAAGCGCACGCTATAGTAGGCTTTAAAGTCCCTTCGGATATGCTCCAGAATAAGCTGCACCTCTTCAAGCGTGAATGGCTCCACATCAGAGCGCGGCACTTTGAGGGGTTTGATGTTCCGGTAAGGGGATTGGAAGTCATAGCGGTCTGCCGCTTCTTCCATAATCTGCCGCACCGGCATCAGCACATGGTTGATGCGTGAGGCCGAGAGCTTCCTGCCCTTCAGGCCGTCCTGCCGGACAAGGTCACTCCGGAAGGCCAGAATGTCAGCCTTTGTGATCATATCCAGCTCTTTATCGCCAAACTTAGGCAGCAGGTATTTATCCAGCGTCTGCCGGATATTGAGGATATAACTATTGCGCCACTCTGGTTGTTTTTCGAGAAACCAGACCTCTGTAAACTCCCGAAATGTCGGCATGTCAGAGCGCGCACAAGCGATGCGGTTTTCAAGAACCTTGAATTTCTCTACTCTTTTAGAGTTGGGAAAGTATTGAGCATAATCGAATGTCCCTAATAGGATCTCAGCTTCAATCCGATCCATGATCATTTGCATTTTCTTACGATTAGCAGGCGTGTCAGGTAAGGGTGTGTATTCTTTCACCCGGATGCCTTTGTACCTGAAATCAAATAGCAGTTTGCCGTTACATTCTGCGATAGTAGCCATTGGATTGTACCTTTAAGCCATAACAGATTGCATCAAACGGCTTACGGAAGGTGCGCCGCTCATGTCTTTTTCAATTTGTTCCCATTTGTAGAGAATCTTTCGTCCGCCGAATGGGCGGATATAGTGAACTCCCTCAAGTAGAACTGAATCTTTCAAGCAATTCCGAATCGTCCGGACGTCATATTTGATCCGGTCAGCTAGCTCTTCTGTTGTTAGATAGGTGTATGTCATTACATGCTCCGTAAAACATATTTGTTTATAATGTAAAATATATGATACATATGAGACATTTAATGTCAAACATTTTTTGTAAAGTTTATGGTACATAATTTAATTTTGACGATACAAAGGTCCTGTGGTAGCTACAGAACTAAGGGTTTTGGAGGTTTCATATGATTAGGTTTTTGTTGAAAGAACGTATCGCGGATAAGGAATTTTCCGAGAAACGTCGCATACCTATGGATGAAATTTCAAAAGCAACAGGGATTAGCCGTCAGACCCTCTCGCGCATGATCAATACACATGGCTATAATGCGACTACTGATAATCTAGATAAGTTGTGTGAGTTCTTTGACTGTGAACTAAAGGATATCGCTGTTCGCGTAGTTAGCTGATCGGGTATGATGCGCTACGTCTGAATAGGTATATGTATAGTTCTACGGGGGTAGTCTTTATATGGCGGACAAATTATCTGATCTACAGGATGCTGCAAAACTTCATAACTTCTTAGTTAGTATTGATGACAAGTTAAGTCGGCAGCAAGTTCAAGTTTCTCAGAGACCTATTGCTTGTTTTGAAGATATACAGGGCAAATTCGGAGTCGCTTTTTTCAATTGTCCTGCCTGGCTCAAGGAAGCTGTATGGAATTGGTACAGAAAGCAATATGGGCAAAAGGTAGATCAAGCTATTCAAGAAGGTTTTTCAGTGATTTTGATACGGGGTGAACCCTTTCGAATTCGGTTTCCTGTAGTTTATGGAACAGTCAGATTAAACCTTTTGGAGTTTATCGAAGGAGCTAACGCTGGCTTTTGGCAGGATTTCGCTGCAGACCAAGTTGAAATGATAGCACGTGAGATTGCTCGCCTTTATTATCTGCTTATGGATGGTAAAACGTCTAGGAAAATTTTAGCTGACCTGAATACAGCAGCCCATAAATTAACAGGTGAATATAGAGATTATGGCCTTTCTAAATGGTCATCGGCTCAAGCTGCGGAGAAATCACTAAAAACGATTCTTTATGGGCCAGACGAAACTAAGTGGAAGAAGACCCATGACATCAAGCGATTGGTCGAAGAGGCTATTCAATGTGGGCATTCGGACTTGCAAATTAGGTATGCTGAATTGGTGGATTGCGACCCATCTGCGAGATATAACTATGAAGTAACATTGGATGAAGCCATTAAGGCTAATCATGCGGCGATTTTGATCATTGGCATCTTGTCAGGTAGTACGCGTTATAAGCAATATGAGACTGTTAGTTAAAAGCGCGTAAGCCTTGAAATAAGGATAAGTGGTATAAGAACGGTATAAATCCGGTATAAAATTTAAAAGGCCGTATGAGGCGATGCTCAAAACGACCTTTTTAAATTCATAATAACTTACGCATTTCAATGAGTTAATATTGGTGCCCTGAAGAGGACTCGAACCTCCACTCCCATACGAGAACTAGCACCTGAAGCTAGCGCGTCTACCAATTCCGCCATCAGGGCACGCTTAAAATTGGTTCGGGCGGTTTAGCGTTAATCACGCGCTTCTGTCAAGCGATATGCTGCAACGGGCCGATATTCTTAATGTTTAACGCAGCCCTTGCCTTTTTAAACCCATCCAGCGGCTATCAATCCCAGCAGAATCAGCCCCAGCACGACCCGGTAGACAACAAAAAGGGTCATGTTGGCATGCTCAAGCCAGCGCATGAGGAAATGAATGGCCACAAGGGCTGCAGCGCAGGAAAGTGCGGCCCCGACCCCTGCATCCAGCCACATGGCAGCGGTGGCGTCAGACAGTGCTTTTAAAATAGTGGCAGCCCCAGAGGCGATAATCGCAGGAATAGACATCAACATGGAAAAGCGCGCTGCCTCAACCCGGTTGAACCCAAGGTAGCGCCCCGCTGTCATGGTAATGCCAGACCGGCTGGTGCCTGGGATAAGGGCCAGCACCTGTGCCGCCCCGATAATAAGCGCGGGCTTAATGGCCATGCGTTCCAGCGTTTTGTCTGTCGCGCCGTGTTTATCTGCCCAGTATAATAAGAGACCAAACAGAATAGAGGTGCTGGCAATGACAACAGGGGTGCGCAGATAGTCATTAGCACCAGTTGCCACAAACAGCCCGCCCACAATCACCAGCGGAATTGTACCAATAACCAGCGCCCAAAAAAGCCGGGCATAGGGTGTGCCTTCAACGGCGCGTTTTGCAGGGGCAACACCCACAGCCCCTAGCCCAGCCAGAAACAGGCCCCGGCTATCGCGCCAAAAATACAGCAGCACCGCCGCAAGCGTGCCAATATGCACCGCCACATCCATCATCAGGCCCTGATCGGGCCAGCCGGTGAGCGCGGGTATAAGAATAAGATGCCCGGATGAGCTAATGGGCAGGAATTCAGTGATGCCCTGAACAAGAGCAAGAATAAGCAGCTGAAGTAGGGTCACACCGTTACCTTTCGGAAAATCTATAACCGGGCCGAGTCTTTTCTATAGCAAGGCATTGAGGGCGGCGCGAGCAGCATTTGTGAAAATAATAGTATCAGTATGGTACTATTATGGCATGACATGGCATTGTATAGGGTGAAGAAGCTATAAAAAAACTTAATATAAGACAGTAATACTGACATAGTGTGCGTTTTTTGCGTGATCTTTGGGATTTTTGTGGTTATAGTACGCCAAAGTTAAGATTCGCAGATACAGAATTACACACATGTTCAGGGCCTGTATCGACATTCGCACAGTGCGGTATGCCGAAATTTTCTGACGGTGCAATACAAGGGTTAAACATGGCTGAAGACCTTTTAAAATTTGTCTCCATTGAACAGCGTATGCCGACCAAGCGCGAGGCTGCAAAGCGCCTGCACGACTTTGATGAAGTCTATGCTGAGTTTGACACGGAAGGCGCCAAAGAGCAGGCAAGCCGGTGTTCACAGTGTGGTGTACCTTTTTGTCATATTCACTGTCCGCTTGGGAATAACATTCCCGATTGGCTGCGGCTTACGGCAGAAGGCAGGCTTGAAGATGCCTATGAAATGGCAGCCTCCACCAACAATATGCCGGAAATTTGTGGTCGTATTTGCCCGCAAGACCGTTTGTGCGAAGGCAACTGCGTTATCGAGAAAGATTTTAACGCGGTTACCATTGGCAGTGTTGAAAAATATATAGCGGATACCGCATGGGAAAATGGCTGGGTAAAGCCTATTACCCCTGAGGTAGAGCTTGACCAGTCGGTTGGTATTATTGGTGCGGGGCCTGCGGGCCTTGCAGCAGCTGAAGAGCTGAGAAAAGTCGGCTATCAGGTACATGTATATGACCGGCACGACCGTGCGGGCGGGCTTCTTGTCTACGGTATTCCTGGTTTTAAACTTGAAAAAGACGTGGTGGGCCGCCGCACCGGCAGGCTTGAGCAATCTGGCATTACTTTTCATCTGGATTTTGAAATTGGTAATGATGCAAGCCTTGCAGACCTGCGTGAAAAGCATGATGCCTTGCTGATAGCAACCGGTGTATACCGTGCGCGCGGCCTTAAGGTGCCGGGTGTGGGCCTTGGTAACATTCGGGAAGCACTGGATTATTTAACGGCGTCTAACCGTAAAGGCTTTGGCGACACGGTACCAGAGTTTGAAAATGGTAATCTGGATGCCAAAGACAAAAACGTGGTTGTTCTTGGTGGCGGTGATACTGCGATGGATTGTGTACGTACTGCTGTGCGTCAGGGTGCCAAGTCTGTAAAATGTCTGTATCGACGCGACCGGGCTAACATGCCTGGTTCTGTGCGGGAAGTGCAAAACGCCGAAGAAGAAGGTGTTGAATTTGTCTGGCTTTCTGGGCCAGAAGCTTTCCTCGGCGACGAAAATGTAGAGAAAGTACGGGCATATCGCATGCGGCTTGGTGCGCCTGATGCGACAGGCCGCCAAGCGCCAGAGCCTGTACCGGGTAGTGCCTTTGATCTAGACTGCGAACTGGCAGTTTTGGCCCTTGGTTTTGAACCGGAAGACCTGCCCGCTTTGTTTGGTGCACCAGAACTGCGTGTTACACGCTGGGGTACGGTCACGGTTGATCATGCCACTATGATGAGCAACATCGACGGTGTGTTTGCAGCGGGTGATATTGTACGGGGTGCTTCGCTTGTAGTTTGGGCCATTCGTGATGGCCGCGATGCTGCAACATCCATTAAAAAATTCCTGCGCGCGCAAAAAGCAAAATCCAAAGCGGCATAATCGGGGACTGTTAGATGATACACGAATATAACGAACATGTGCCGGGTCCACAGGGCCTTTATGATCCCGCTGATGAGCATTCTTCCTGTGGTGTAGGGCTTGTGGCAGCGCTAAATGGCCAGCCAAGCCGCGATGTTGTGCTGATGGGCATTGAGGCCCTAAAGGCCATTTGGCACCGGGGCGCGGTGGATGCAGACGGTAAAACTGGTGACGGCGCGGGCATTCTCCTTGAAATTCCACAAGAATTTTTCAAGGAACACGTTCGTGCAACGGGCCATATACCCTCAGATGGCCGTCTCGCTGTTGGTATGGCGTTTTTGCCGCGTGTTGACCTGTCTGCGCAGGAAACCTGCCGTGCGATTGTGGAAACAGAGATTCTGAATTTTGGCTATACTATTTATGGCTGGCGTCAGGTGCCGGTGAATGTGTCTGTTATTGGCGAAAAGGCAGAAGCGACACGCCCTGAAATTGAACAGGTTATGATTGCCAATACTAAAGGTACAGACGATGAAACCTTTGAGCGCGAACTTTATATTATTCGCCGCCGCATTGAGCGCGCTGTTATTGCCAGTCAGGTAAGTGGCTTTTACATGTGCTCGCTTTCCAGCCGGTCTGTTATCTATAAAGGCCTGTTTCTTGCCGAGCAGCTTTCAACTTTTTATCCTGATTTGCAGGATGAAAAATTTGTCTCTAGTTATGCGATCTATCACCAACGCTATTCAACAAATACTTTCCCGCAGTGGTGGCTGGCACAGCCTTTCCGCATGCTGGCGCACAACGGCGAAATCAATACCATTCGCGGTAACGTAAACTGGATGCGCAGCCACCAGATCAGGATGGCGTCTATCGCGTTTGGTGATAATTCTGAAGATATCAAGCCGGTTATACCGCGCGGCGCTTCTGACAGTGCGGCATTGGATGCTGTGTTTGAAGTGATGGTGCGTGCCGGGCGTTCTGCCCCTATGGTGAAAACCATGCTGGTGCCTGAAGCGTGGTCGAACAAGCCGAGCATGCCAACAGCTCACCGTAATATGTATGCTTACACAAACAGTGTGATGGAACCGTGGGATGGCCCGGCAGCCTTGGCGGCAACGGATGGCCGCTGGGTTGTGGCGGGGCTTGACCGAAACGGTCTGCGCCCGATGCGTTTCACGGTCACAAACGACGGTTTCCTGATCGTTGGCTCTGAAACGGGCATGGTGAAAGTAGACGAGGAAGTGATCCGCGAAAAAGGCCGCTTGGGGCCAGGTCAGATGATCGCGCTCGATTTACAGGAAGGCAAGTTTTACCACGACGGCGAAATTAAAGACTATATGTCTGAATCGCAGCCGTTTGAAGAGTGGATGGACGACATCAAGTCGCTTGCAGATTTGCCGGGGTACCGTGGTAAAGAACACGCTGTGTTCACAGGTAAGGAGCTGCGCAAAAGGCAGATTGTAGCTGGTTTCACCCATGAAGACCTTGAGCTTATTCTACAGCCACAGGTGATAACCGGCAAGGAAGCCATTGGGTCCATGGGGGATGATACCCCGCTTGCGGTTCTCTCAAGCCACTATCGGAATTTATCGCATTATTTCCGTCAGAATTTTAGTCAGGTGACAAACCCACCGATTGATAGCTTGCGCGAACAGGGTGTGATGACCCTAAAAACCCGCTTTGGTAACTTTGCGAACGTGCTTGATGCAGGTCATACGCAGGCTGGTGTTCTGGTAAATGACAGCCCTGTTATTTCTAACCGCGAATGGGACACACTTATTACCCATTTCGGCGATGCCGCGCAGGTGATTGATTGCACATTCGATGTCAATGAAGGCAAGGGTGCCCTCAGGAAAGCGATAGACCGTATCCGCCGCGAGGCAGAGGATGCCGTACGCGAAGGTCGCGGGCATTTGTTCTTGACCGATGAAAACATCGATGAAAACAAAGCCCCAATCCCAATGATTTTGGCGACAGGCGGCTTGCATACCCACCTTGTAAACCAAGGCCTTAGAACCTTTACCAGCTTGAACGTACGGTCGGCTGAGTGTCTGGACCCGCATTATTTTGCTGTGCTTGTGGGCGCGGGTGCTACCACTGTGAACGCCTATCTGGCGCAGGATTCGATGGCAGAGCGTCAGGCGAAAGGCCTGTTTGGTGATTATGACCTTACAACCTGTGTTGTGCGCGCAACAGAGGCGATCGAGCAGGGCATGTTGAAGATCATGTCTAAAATGGGCATTTCTGTTATCTCAAGTTACCGGGGAGGTAATAACTTTGAGGCGCTGGGGCTTTCACGCTCGCTCGTGGCTGAATTTTTCCCCGGTATGCCTACTAAAATTTCCGGTATTGGTCTTGCCGGTATTCAGAAAAAGATTCTGGAACAGCATAACAAAGCCTTTCTTGATGGTGTTGAAACACTGGCTGTTGGCGGGCTTTACCGCTATCGGCGTGACGGCGAAGTGCACGGTCATGACGGCCAGCTTATTCACCTGCTGCAAAAAGCGGTGGCCAGCGATAATTACGCTAAATACCTGACATATTCACGTGGGCTTAATAGCTTACCGCCGGTCAATCTACGCGATTTGCTCGATTTCCGCTGGCCTGCAAAGCCGCTGGCGCTGGAGCAGGTAGAATCGATCACCCAGATCAGAAAACGCTTCATTACACCAGGTATGTCGCTTGGGGCGCTTTCGAAAGAGGCACACGAAACCCTTGCAATCGCCATGAACCGTATTGGTGCAAAATCAGTCTCTGGTGAAGGCGGCGAAGATAGCAGGCGTTATACACCGTATGAAAACGGCGATAATGCCAACAGCCCGATCAAACAGGTGGCTTCAGGCCGCTTTGGTGTAACGGCTGAATATTTGAATTCGTGCGAAGAGCTTGAAATCAAGATTGCACAGGGTGCAAAACCTGGTGAAGGCGGGCAATTGCCCGGCTTTAAGGTAACGGAAATGATCGCGAAACTACGGCATGCAACGCCGGGTGTAATGCTTATTTCACCGCCGCCCCACCACGATATTTATTCTATCGAGGATTTGGCGCAGCTTATTTACGACCTGAAACAGATCAACCCGGTTGCAAAGGTTTGTGTGAAGCTTGTGTCGTCGGCTGGTATCGGCACCATTGCGGCAGGTGTCGCAAAAGCCCATGCGGATGTTATTTTGGTGTCTGGCCATTCAGGCGGCACAGGTGCCAGCCCGCAAACCAGTATCAAATATGCTGGAACACCGTGGGAAATTGGCCTTGCTGAGGTTAATCAGGTGCTAACATTGAACGGGCTTCGGCACCGTGTGAAACTGCGCACCGACGGCGGCATTAGAACCGGCCGCGATGTGGTGGTGGGTGCTATGTTAGGGGCGGAAGAATTTGGTGTTGGTACAGCATCGCTTGTTGCAATGGGCTGTATTATGGTGCGTCAGTGCCATTCAAACACGTGCCCGGTGGGTATTTGTACGCAGGATGAAAAGCTGCGTGCTAAATTTGATGGCACCGCCGAAAAGGTTGTGAACCTGTTTAGCTTTATTGCGGAAGAAACCCGTGAAATTCTGGCTGAGCTGGGTGTTGAAAAGCTTGAAGACATCATTGGCCGCACGGATCTGTTGCATCAGGTGAGCAGGGGTGCTGATCACCTTGATGACTTGGATCTTAACCCGTTGCTGGTGCAAGTGGGTGGTCATAAGGGCGGCGGTATCTGCACGATGGTTGAACGTAACCCGGTGCCAGATACGCTTGATGCCCAAATGATCAAGGATGCACAGGCGGTTTTCTCAAAGGGTGAAAAAATGCAGCTAACCTACAGTGTGCAAAACACCTTGCGGGCTATTGGTACTCGTTTTTCAAGTGAGATTACCCGCACCTTTGGCATGAAGGGGCTAAAGCCTGACCATGTAACGGTGCGTTTGCGCGGGTCTGCGGGCCAATCGCTTGGCGCTTTTGCCGTGCAGGGCCTGAAGCTTGAAGTGTCTGGTGATGCAAACGATTATGTTGGCAAGGGCCTTTCTGGTGGCACCATTGTGGTTCGGCCGCAAAACCGGGCGTCTTTCAATTCAAAAGACAACACGATTATTGGTAACACGGTTTTGTACGGTGCTACATCGGGCAAGCTGTTTGCGGCTGGGCAGGCGGGTGAACGCTTTGCTGTACGTAACTCTGGTGCCATGGTGGTGGTTGAAGGCTGCGGCGCGAACGGCTGTGAATATATGACAGGCGGTGTTGCGGTTATTCTGGGCAGTGTTGGTAACAACTTCGGCGCAGGCATGACAGGCGGTATGGCGTTTGTGTACGATGAAAATGGCGATTTTGAAGAGCGTGTTAATGCTGATACGGTGCTTTGGGCCCCGCTTGCCAGCAGTTACTGGGAAGATGTGCTGAAATCACTTATTGAAGAACATGCGCATGAAACCCATTCACGTTGGGCATCATCATTGCTTGCCAACTGGGAAAGCAGGCGCGAGCATTTCTTGCAGGTTGTTCCAAAAGAAATGGTGAAGCGTCTTGAACACCCGGTGAGTGATGTTGAATCTACGTCAGCACTCATTGCCTAAGGATTTTTTTCAAATTGATATTTTGATCATTGGCGGCTCCTTCTTCACAGTGTAAGAAGGAGTTCCTATGCCTGTATTATATCATCATTGGCTCAGTCCTGCCGCCCGATTTGTCCGTGTGCTTCTTGCTGAAAAGCGCATAGGCTTTGACTTGCGTATTGAAAAAGAATGGGACCGCCGCCCGGCTTTCCTTGCCCTTAACCCCGCTGGCGAAGTACCTGTGTTGGTGATGGATGACGGCAAGGCCTATTCTGGTGTTATGGCAATTGCTGAATTCCTTGAGGAAGTGGTGCCAGAACCTGCACTGCTGACAGGCAGTGCTGACGAACGCTATGAAATTCGCCGGCTTGTTGGTTGGTTTCACACCAAGCTTGGCAGTGAAGTAAC
This sequence comes from Kordiimonas pumila, assembly GCF_015240255.1. Classification (NCBI taxonomy): domain Bacteria; kingdom Pseudomonadati; phylum Pseudomonadota; class Alphaproteobacteria; order Kordiimonadales; family Kordiimonadaceae; genus Kordiimonas; species Kordiimonas pumila. The sequence continues at coordinate 346,366 of NZ_CP061205.1, read as the reverse complement.
CCGTCATCTGGTTACAGAAAAGCTGTTTAAGCGATTTTTTGGTATGGGCGAGCCGGACAGTGAAGCCATTCGCTGTGCTGCCCATAACCTCAAAATTCATTTGAAATATATTACCTTTCTTGTAGAGCGCCGCCACTATCTGGCAGGCCAGCAGTTTACAATGGCTGATGCCGCCGCCGCTGCCCACATCTCGGTTGCGGATTATTTTGGCAATATTTACTGGCAAGACTGGCCCCACGTAAAAGAATGGTATGTGCGGGTAAAGTCGCGCCGGTCTGTGCGCACTCTTCTCTCTGATAAAATCAAAGGCCTTGCGCCTTCACCGCATTACAGCGAACTGGATTTCTGATATGACGGCGGATACCTCCATCCGCGCGCAGATCGAAGCCACAGCCCGCAGCCTTGGTTTCGATGATTTTGGCATTACTCAGGCAACCACAAGCGACGCTGTTATGGAGGGTTTTCGCCAGTTTATTGCCCTAAAACGTCATGCCACAATGGACTGGCTAGCAGACAGGCTGCACTACCGGGAAAACCCGCAAAACCTGTGGCCAGAGGCACGTTCTGTCATTATGCTGGGGGTCAATTACGGCCCAAAAGATGATCCGCGTTTGTTATTGAACACACCGTCTGTCGGCAACATTTCTGTTTATGCACGCGGTAAAGATTATCACGATATTATTAAAAAGCGCCTGAAAGCACTAGCACGCTGGATGGTGGATGAATTCGGCTGCCAGTTGAAGGTTTTTGTAGATACAGCGCCGGTGCCAGAAAAACCGCTGGCGGTATCTGCGGGCCTTGGTTGGCAGGGTAAGCACACAAATATGGTATCCACATCTTATGGTAGCTGGCTTTTTTTGGGGGCTATTTATACCGATATGGAGCTGGCGGCCGATACCCCGCACCGTGACCAGTGCGGCAGTTGCAGCGCTTGTCTTGATGCCTGCCCAACAAATGCTTTTCCTGCAGCGTATGAAATTGATGCCGGGCGCTGTATTTCTTATCTGACGATTGAACATAAGGGCCCGATCCCGCATGAATTCAGAAAGGCTATGGGTAATCGAATTTATGGCTGCGATGATTGCCTTGCCGCCTGCCCGTGGAACAAGTTTGCCCAAGTTGCGTCAGAGGCTGCGTTTCATGCCCGTGCAGAACTGGGCGCGCCTGCGCTTGCAGATCTTGCCGCTCTTGATGATGCTTCGTTCAGGCAAGTGTTTTCAGGTAGCCCTATCAAGCGCATTGGCCGCGATAGGTTTGTGCGCAATGTTTTGATTGCAATAGGGAATTCTGGTGATAAATCCCTGTTACCGATTGTTAAAACCCTGTGTGCGGACGCATCTGACGTTGTGCAAGAAGCAGCAGAATGGGCAGCGCATGAGCTTCTATAGACCATGTTGTATGGTCGTGCATTCAATGTGTGAAGAAAATACGCATGGTTAGCCGTACAAGTATGGCTTTGGCTAGGAGATGCGGATGAAACATATAATAGTGGCGGTTGCGGCCATTGTTTGTGCAGCACAAACGGCGTTTGCCGCCGATGATACAGGCGGCACATGGGCGTTTAGCGGGGCCGTAGCAACTGACCGTATCTGGCGCGGTGTGTCACAGACCCGTGGCAATGCGGCTTTTATGGCAGAGGCGAAATACATTCATTCAAAGGGCCCGTTTGCGGGCGTATGGGTTTCTAACCTTGATTACGGTGTTGGCACTGATACCTCTCTACAGGCTGATATTTTTGCGGGAATTGATACGCCTGTTTGGGGCCGTGTAAATCTTGAGGCAGCTGTGTTACACCAGATAAGGCCGTCAGAACAAAGCCTTGATGTAACAGAGTTTAAAACATCGCTTACCTATGGTTTTAAACAGGGTGGTTGGGCAGCAGCAGGGGTTTTTTATTCCCCCAATTATCATTTAGGGGGTGAAAGTTTTTATAAATACCTAAGTGCTAGCGTGCCTCTTGCACAGTTTAGGGGGGTTACGGTTTCTGCCTCGCCTCATATCGGGTTTTATGGTTTCTCAGGCTCTGATCTTGAAGGGTACAGGGACTGGAAGCTGGGTATAACGGCGGCTAAAAATGGCTGGTATGGATCGGTAAATTATACCGAAACCAACTTGAATGCACAGTCAGTCCATACAAATAGTGGCTTTGCGGGTGCGCGCTTTGCCGCGACACTTACGAAAGTATTTTAACAAAAACGGCGAGCTTTTGGCCCGCCGTATTGTGTACCTGTTAAGGCCTTGTTTTTGTAACTAGCGTGCTTTGCGCTTTAGCGGCTGGCCACCACCGACAGCGGGTTTACCAGAAAAAGCTTTGCCGCTTTTGCGGGCAGCAACCGCTGGGCGCTTGCCTTTTACTTTTGCTTTACGCGCAGAAGGTGCTGCTGGTTTGCCGCCCGGTTTTTCACTGCGACGTGCGCCAGCTGCTGGTTTAGCGTCTGTTTTTTCCCACCGACGTGCACCAGCTGCAGCATCTTTTGAATGTTCGCTGCGGCGCGGTGTTGCGTCAAACTGTTCTTTGCGGCGCGTACCTGTTGCTGGTTTCGCATCTGTTTTTTCCCACCGGCGAGCGCCGCCTGGTGCTTCGCTTGAGCGTTCTCTGCGGCGCGGCGCTGCTGCATCAGCCTCATTACGGCGACGTGCACCTGCTGCTGGGGCCTGCTCTGACCTCTCGAAACGACGACCACCGGCTGCGGGCGCTTGTTCTGACCGTTCAAAGCGGCGCGGCCCTGCGGAATGTGCTTTCTCGAAACGACGGCCCGATGGAGCATCACTATCGCGGTCCTGACGGCGTGGTTTTGCGTCAAAATCTCTGTCACGGCGTGGCCCTGTGCTTTGTGCTGTTGGGTCCCACTCGCGGCGACGGTTATTATCGCGCTCACCGCCAAAGGCTGGTTTCTCGCGCCGACGCGCTGCGCCTGCCGGGGTGCGGTCTTTGCGGGTTTTCCGGTGCTTTTCCGGCCCTGCGGCTCTGAAGCCAGCGCTTTTTTGCTTTTGGAAGCTCAGCGGGAACGGGTGGTCTTCTGTTACCGGAATGGACATACCGATAAGCGATTCGATTGCCCGCAGAAGCCGCATGTCGCTTTTACCGCAGAATGTAAAGGCTTTACCGTGGGCAGAGCCACGCGCCGTGCGGCCAATACGGTGCACATAGCTTTCTGATTCAACAGGCACGTCCATGTTAAACACGTGGCTAATATCTTTTACGTCAATACCGCGTGCGGCAACATCAGTTGCGACCAGAAAATCAAACTGGCCTGCAGTGAAGGCACGAATGGTGCGCTGGCGCGCTTTTTGTTGCTTGTCGCCGTGAATGGCATCTGTTTTGAAGCCAAGGCCGTCCAAGTAAGCTGAAAGATCATCAGCATCGCGGCGTGTGCGCACAAATATCAGGCCTTTGCCGGGCTTTTCTTCTTCAATCATGTGCAAGAGCAGGTCGCGCTTCTGGTGACCGGGCACAAACATCACGCTGTGTGCAAGGTTATCCGTAATGGTTGACTGACGCGCCATTTCAATGCTGACAGGCTCATGCAGAAGCGTTTCAGCCAGTGTTCTGATCTGGTTGTTCATGGTCGCAGAGAACATAACCGACTGGTGCCCTTTAGGCAGTTTGCGGGCAAGGTCGCGCACTTCATCAATAAAACCCAGATCAAGCATACGGTCTGCTTCGTCGAGTACAAAATACTCAACTTCATCAAGGTAAATGTTACCCTGTTTCATATGGTCTTGCAGGCGGCCCGGGGTGGCGACCAGAATGTCAACACCGCGGCGCAGGATATGTGTTTGTGTGCGGTAGGGTGCGCCGCCATATATGGTGCAGCAGCTTGTGCGCATGAAACGGCCAAGTTCCTTGATTTTATCGGTAATCTGAATGGCCAGTTCGCGGGTTGGTGCAAGAATAAGGGCACGCGGCATGCCGGGCTTGGCATGTTCGGTATATTCTGCCATGCTTTCAAGCGCCGGGATAACAAAAGCAGCTGTTTTACCACTCCCTGTTTGCGCCACACCGATCACATCCTGGTGGTCGCGAATAGCAGGGATAGTTGCAGCTTGAATATCAGTTGGTGTTGTGAAATCCATTTCGGCAAGCGCACGCAGGATAGGCGCGCTAATAGCGAGCTCTTCAAAAGTAGTCATTTCTGTTCCAGTCTTTGGGTCAAGGGCCAGCCATTAGTGTCTGGCGCATTACATCTAGCGGGAACGCCTTTTCCTCAACCCTTAATCAGAACAGTACTTCTGTTGGTCTGCGTGACATCACGCGGAAACGTCGTTCAACCATGCCTCTATTTGAAGCAGGTAGCTTTTCGCCGCGGCCTCTTTGCCTGTAATGAAGTAGAAAGTCAAGCAGTAAGGTTTAGGTGGCAGGTGTTAATTTTAGCGATGCAGCCCCTATAATGGGTCCGTGCCCATAGCCCCTTTGCAGTAAAATGGCGATATGGTCTGCGCCAGATGCCAGAGCATCAGTGCTGTCAATATCAAGGGTTTGGGCGCTGCCATCCCAGTCTTCAAGAATATCTGTGCCGCGCACAATGTTGGTATAGTGCAGGGTGCGACCATTGTTTTCGCCGCTCATAATTTCAACAGTGGCATCGCCCAAATACCAGACAACCCGGACGGCTACAGTGTCATCAAGCGCGGTGCCGGGCAGGGCAAGGTGCAGGCCAGCATTATCAGATGTTAAAGCGGGGGATACGGCCATACGGTCAAGCATGCGAGCTTTTTCAAGGGCGTTCTTCACTTGCTCTGGCTTTGAGCCAACACAGGAAACCTGCCCGTCAAGAATGATTTGCGGTGTAAAAACGCCGCCTCGGCCAAGGCGTTTGTTATAGGCGGTTTGGCGCATGCTGTTGTAGGGCGCGCCGAACGTGTCGCGCCAGCCAAGCCTGTCCCAGTAATCAACCGCCCAAGAGAGTGTTAGCACACCCGGCCTGTCGCGCATGGTTTTGAGAAGCGCATCAGCAGGGGGGCAACTCGAGCAGCCTTGGCTTGTAAACAGTTCAATAACAGTAAGGCGTGGCTCTTCTTCGGCGCGGAGGGGAAGCACACTACACAAGGCTAACAAAATCAGAACAAAGAGGCTTTTCATCATGAAGTCACTATACGCATCTTTTCCATCACCCGCCAATCACCAGTGTGTGATTTTGATGTTTTCTGCCGGATATACCGATGAAATGCAAGGTTTTGTATTAAAAAGGGCGGCCAATTGACCGCCCTTCTGTATCTCTATAATCGCTTTTTTATGCAGCGAGGCGGCGCAGCACATAGTGCAGGATGCCGCCGTTTTTATAGTATTCAACTTCGTTTTCAGTATCGATCCGGCACAGAACCGTGATGTCTTTTTTGGTGCCATCAGCATGGTGAATTGTAACACTTACATCCTGAAGCGGCTTGATGTTACCCGCTACACCCGTGATGTCGAATGTTTCTGTCCCCACAAGGCTAAGGCTTTCGCGTGTATCACCGTCTTTGAACTGAAGCGGTAGAACACCCATGCCAACGAGGTTAGACCGGTGAATACGCTCAAAGCTTTCAACCAGCACAGCTTTTACGCCGAGAAGGTTGGTGCCTTTGGCTGCCCAGTCGCGGCTTGAACCTGTACCGTATTCTTTGCCGCCGACAACAACAAGCGGTATGCCCGCTTCCTGATACTTCATGGAAGCATGATAGATGCTCATCACTTCGCCCGATGGTTGGTGTGTTGTCCAGCCGCCCTCAGTGCCCGGTGCCATAAGGTTCCTGAGGCGCACATTCGCGAACGTGCCGCGCATCATCACTTCATGGTTGCCGCGGCGTGAGCCGTAGGAGTTGAAGTCAGCTTTAGTAACCCCTTTGGATTGCAGGTATTCGCCAGCCGGGCTATCAGCCTTAATGGAACCAGCAGGAGAGATATGATCAGTTGTGATACTGTCACCGAGCAGCGCCAGTGGGCGTGCGCCAATAACATCCGTTGTTGGCGCAATCTCTGGACCCATGCCTTTAAAGTATGGTGGGTGCTGGATATAGGTAGATTTATCGTTCCATTTGTATGTTTCGCCCTCAGACACAGGAACGGCTTGCCATTCTGGTGTGCCATCAAACACGTTTGCGTATCGTTCGATAAACATGTCACGTGTCAGGCTGGCTGTCATCGCTTCGTGAATTTCTTGGTTTGACGGCCAAAGATCTTTCAGGAACACGTCATTGCCATTTTTGTCTTGGCCAAGCGGCTCTGTCGTGATGTCAATTTTCATGGAGCCAGCAATTGCATAGGCCACAACAAGGGGGGGTGATGCAAGATAAGACGCTTTGAGGTCTGGGCTTACGCGGCCCTCAAAGTTGCGGTTGCCGGAAAGTACGCTTGCGCACACAAGGCCGTTGTCGTTGATTGTTTTGGAAATAGGCGTCGCCAGCGGGCCAGAATTACCAATACAGGTGGTGCAACCATAACCAACAAGGTTAAAGCCAAGCGCGTTAAGGTGCTCGGTGAGACCAGCTTTATCAAGATAGTCTGTTACCACTTGCGAACCGGGCGCGAGCGAGGTTTTTACCCACGGCTGGCTTTTCAGACCCAGTTCATTTGCTTTTTTGGCAACCAGACCAGCCGCAATAAGAACGCCCGGGTTAGAGGTATTGGTGCAGCTTGTGATCGCTGCAATGCCCACATCGCCGTGTGTAAGCGTAAATTTTTCACCTTCAACGCTGTATTCAGCCAGATCATCTTTTTTACCGGCTTTCGCGAGCACTTCATTGATGAAGGTATTTTTGGCGTTGTCGAGGTCAACCCGGTCCTGCGGGCGGCTTGGGCCAGCAAGCGAAGGTTTCACAGTGGAAATATCAAGCTCAAGTGTTTTTGTATAAACCGGCTCTGGCGAATTAGCGTCGCGCCACATGCCTTGCTCTTGTGCATAGGCTTTTACAAGGGCAACAGTTTCTGTGTCCCGCCCTGTGAAGGTTAGGTAATCAAGTGTTTGCTGTGACACAGGGAAGAAACCACATGTGGCGCCGTATTCCGGGCCCATGTTTGCAATTGTTGCCTGATCAGCAATGGTAAGCTCATCAAGGCCGTTGCCGTAAAATTCAACAAATTTGCCAACAACGCCGAGCTGGCGCAGCATTTCCACAACACGCAGGACAAGGTCAGTTGCTGTGATGCCTTCTTTCAGTTTGCCGGTAAGCTTGAAACCAACAACTTCAGGGATAAGCATGGAAACAGGCTGGCCGAGCATCGCTGCCTCGGCTTCAATACCGCCCACACCCCAGCCGAGAACCGCAAGGCCGTTGATCATGGTTGTGTGGCTGTCTGTACCAACGCAGGTATCAGGGAAGGCAATTGTTTTACCGTCGATTTCTGATGTCCATACGGTTTTGGCGATATACTCAAGGTTTACTTGGTGACAAATGCCTGTTCCAGGGGGAACGGCGTTAAAATCATCAAGGCTTGACTGGCCCCATTTGAGGAACTCATAACGCTCGGCATTGCGTTCCATCTCAAGGTCAACGTTTTGCTTGAAGCTTTGTGCGGTACCGAACTTGTCCACCATTACGGAGTGGTCGATTACAAGATCGCACTGGGCAAGAGGGTTGATCAGCGTTGGGTTGCCGCCCATAGCAGACATGGCATCGCGCATGGCGGCCAAATCAACTACCGCGGGCACGCCTGTAAAGTCCTGCATCAAAACACGGGCTGGACGGTATTGAATCTCATGATCGGAACGTTGGGTTTTCTGCCAGTCAGCAAGCGCTTTGATATCTTCTGTTTTTACAGTGACACCATCTTCATGGCGCAGAAGGTTTTCGAGCAGAACTTTCAGAGTGTAAGGCAGGCGGGAAACATCGCCAATTTGGCTTTCAGCCGCTTTCAGGCTGTAAAAGTCGTAGCTTTTACCATCAACGCTAAGGGTGCGACGGGTTTTCAGTGTGTCTTGTCCAACAGGTGCCATAAGACCGGGACCTCCATATCAAGGGTTTTAAAAATTCAAGCATATGCTAGCGCCTGCAAAGGCGCAAAAAATGACCATAAACTAATGTTATCCGAACCAAACTATCTTGCAAGCAAGAGTTTGTTGCAATAATATGCCCACCAGCCCGCTTTTCCCTTGCCTGCAAGATTATTCTCTAGCCAGACTATTCTGCAGCCTGGGTTTCAAGCTTCATCTAACATTCTTTCGTCAGGACAGTCATGAGTTTGTATACAGAATATTTAAATGAGATCGAAACCCGAAAACAGCAGGGATTGAATCCAAAGCCCATTGAAGATGGCGCGCTTGTAAAAGAGATCGTCTCACAGATCAAAGATACTAACAGCGACCATAGAAAATCTTCACTTGAATTTTTTATCTATAATACCTTGCCAGGTACAACGAGTGCTGCTGGTGAAAAAGCTAAATTCTTAAAAGACATTATCCTTGGCGGCACTGTTGTGGACGAAATCTCGGCAGATTTTGCCCTTGAGCTGCTCTCTCACATGAAGGGTGGCCCGTCTGTCGAGGTTCTTCTTGATTTGGCCCTTGGTGATGATGTGTCAGTTGCGGAGAAAGCTTCTGCCGTTCTTAAAACGCAAGTTTTCCTCTACGAGATGGATACGGACCGCCTTGCCGCTGCTTATGCCGCCGGGAACGCGGTTGCTAAAGGTGTGCTGGAAAGTTATGCACAGGCTGAGTTTTTTACAAAACTTCCGGATATCGAGGAAGAAATAAAGATTGTAACCTATATTACTGCTGAAGGTGATGTGTCTACTGACCTGCTTTCGCCCGGCAACCAAGCCCATTCCAGATCCGACCGTGAACTGCACGGCAAGTGTATGATTTCTGAAGAAGCGCAAGCTGAAATACAAGAACTGCAAAAACAGCATCCTGATAAACGCGTTATGTTGATCGCTGAAAAAGGTACAATGGGCGTAGGCTCATCGAGAATGTCTGGCGTAAATAATGTTGCCCTGTGGACGGGCAAGCAAGCTAGCCCTTATGTACCCTTTGTGAACATCGCCCCTGTTGTTGGTGGGACAAATGGTATCTCCCCTATCTTTTTGACAACTGTAGGTGTGACTGGCGGGATTGGCCTTGATCTGAAAAACTGGGTTAAAAAGCTAGATTCAGAAGGGCAGCCCATTTTGGACGAAAACGGCGACCCGGCCCTTGAGCAAGCTTACTCTGTTGAGACAGGGACCGTGCTTACAATCAACACAAAGAAGAAGAAGTTATATAACGCGGACGGAGATAAAGAGCTGGTTGATATTTCTTCGGCATTCACGCCGCAGAAGGTGGAATTCATTAAAGCTGGCGGTTCTTACGCGATTGTATTTGGCAAAAAGCTTCAAACCTTTGCGGCCGCAACACTCGGCATTGAGGTGCCATCTGTCTTTGCTGCTTCTAAGGAAATCTCACACGCGGGGCAAGGCCTGACGGCTGTAGAGAAAATCTTCAATAAAAATGCTGTTGGTGTGACACCTGGTAAAGTTTTGCATGCAGGTTCAGATGTGCGCGTGAAGGTGAATATTGTGGGGTCGCAGGATACCACAGGTTTGATGACAGCTCAGGAACTGGAAGCGATGGCAGCTACAGTTATCTCTCCAACGGTGGACGGCGCTTACCAATCAGGCTGTCACACAGCGTCTGTATGGGACAAGAAGGCGCAGGCAAACATTCCAAAGCTGATGAGCTTTATGAATAAGTTTGGCCTTATCACTGCGCGGGACCCAAAGGGTGTTTACCATGCCATGACAGATGTTATTCACAAGGTATTGAATGATATTACTGTTGATGACTGGGCGGTTATCATTGGCGGCGATAGCCATACCCGCATGTCTAAGGGCGTGGCTTTTGGTGCTGATTCTGGTACTGTTGCGCTTGCCTTGGCAACAGGGGAAGCCACCATGCCAATCCCTGAATCTGTAAAGGTTACCTTCAAGGGCAAGCTTCAAGATTATATGGATTTCCGCGATGTGGTGCACGCAACGCAAGCGCAGATGCTAAAAGAATTTGGGGATAATGTTTTCCAAGGCCGCGTGATTGAAGTGCACATTGGCACGCTTATCGCTGACCAAGCCTTTACCTTCACTGACTGGACAGCGGAAATGAAGGCAAAAGCGTCGATCTGTATTTCACAAGATGAAACACTGATTGAATCGCTTGAAATCGCCAAAAGCAGAATTCAGATCATGATTGATAAAGGCATGGAAAACGGCGCGGGAACGCTGCAAGGCCTTATTGCTATAGCGAACAACAGGATTGAAGAAATCAAGTCAGGTAAAAATCCGGCACTCGCGCCTGATGACAATGCCAAGTATTTTGCTGAGTTTGTTGTAGATTTGGACCAAATTATTGAGCCGATGATCGCGGATCCAGATGTAAACAATGCAGATGTGTCCAAGCGCTATACCCACGATACAATCAGACCAGTTTCATTCTACAAGGGTGAAAAACAAGTAGATTTGGGCTTTGTTGGTTCCTGTATGGTTCACAAAGGCGATTTGAAAATTGTTGCTCAAATGTTGAAGAATATGGAAAAGAACGGCGATGCTATCAAGTTTCATGCGCCGCTCGTGATTGCGCCGCCAACTTACAACATTGTTGACGAACTAAAAGCAGAAGGTGATTGGGCAGTTTTGCAAAAGTATGCAGGCTTCGAATTTGATGATGATGCGCCGAAAAATTCTGCCCGCGTTGCCTATGAAAATATCCTGTATTTGGAGCGGCCCGGCTGTAACCTTTGCATGGGTAACCAGGAAAAAGCTGCCAAAGGTGACACTGTTTTAGCGACCTCTACCCGGCTGTTTAAGGGCAGGGTTGTTGAAGACACTGACGAGAAAAAAGGCGAATCGTTGTTGGCCTCAACGCCGGTTGTTGTGCTTTCAACCATTCTTGGCCGCACGCCGAGTATAGAGGAATATAAATCCGCAGTCGCTGGCATTAACTTGACTGCATTTGCGCCGCCACTTGGAAAGCCGCCGGTTACCCATCACTAACTTCGTTAGGATGGAGGACGCATTGGCTTTCCTCGGATTGCTGTATTCGTAAACTTTTTAGCAGGGCGTTTAATGCGCGCTGCTTGAATGTTTCTGCCTTTACATAATACACGTTATAGGGGTTCTTGACCCCAGCGGACCAGTTATGCAAATCTTTGCATAACTGGTCTTTTGCCGTTGGGGGTATTATGAAGGTGCTTTTTGTTGCGCTCGTTGCAGCCTTTACCGTGTGTTTTCAGGTTCAGGCTGTCAGTGCATCTGCCATTCCCGTTCAGGTTGCCTTAGAGGCGCAGTCAGACGGTGTTGTGGCGACATATCGATTCCAAAAGCCGGTTACGGAATTTCAATTTGAAAATACGGAAGCCTACGATGGCTTTGAAGATGCAGTGCCGCTTCGGCGTGCGACATGGCATGTGACCGATGAAGGCTTTGTTTTTGATGGTCTTTTGGTCCAGAGGGCGGACGGTCAGCCTTTCAGCAGTTTTTCGCTGCTCGCAGAGCCGGACATACAAAGCTATGACCGGGTTTACCCGGCTATTTACCGGATGGGGGCAAGTGCTTACACTTTTTTTACCCGCTACTTTTATGGGAACCAGGACCAGTTCGAAACGTATGCCTGCCTTCAAACACACACAGGCTGTGTAAACTGGGAACATGAAGCAGAGAGCAGCTTTATAGAAGAGGGCATGTATCTTTCGCTTGGTGACATAGTTGTCCGGCAAATCGATGGCTTTAGTTTTTATGCCGCTGATAGTGTTCCCGTGTTTTTGGCCGACCATGTGGCTGCTTTTTTGGCGGAAAGCGCCATAAATTATACCGCCATTTTCGGATTTGATGCCCCAAAAGCAAGCAGCGTGTATGTAACATACGCTGCAAACGATGATATGGAGACTAACTTCACGGGCAGTGTGGCAGAAGGCCCGACAATGGTTTTGTTCATTGCCCGTAAAATTGACCCTTCCATAAAGCGCGCGGACCTTGGCTGGTTAAGGGCTTTTATTGCGCATGAAGTTGTTCATTACTGGAATGGCGGCCTGTTTGTAACCGATGATGAGGAACAACAGCCTTGGTTGCATGAAGGGTCAGCAACATATTTTGCTGAAGTGCAGGCACCCGACACCCGCGTCCCCGTTGAAACGGCACAGGCATGGATGAATGGCTGTGCAGCTACCGTTAGTGAAAAGTCTTTGGATGGCCGCGTGGGTCCTCTTGTTGGTAAGGCACCCTATGACTGCGGCGCCCTCATTCACTGGTTGCTTGATGCCGGTTTAAGGCAGGCCTCAGAGAATAAGATAACGGCGGCGACTGTCTGGCGGCAGATGTTTGCAGGAGTGGCAGGTTCTGACAGGCGTCAGTATTCAGCCGCACTTTTCAAAACGCTTGTACTTCAACAACCCGGCGGTGCGAAGCTTTGGCCTGCTATCGATACGATTCTAGGCAGTGTGGGCGACAGGCGCTGGGACAGGCTGGTGGCACAAGCGGCTGATTTTGGCATTGAACTGCGCCCCAGTGCGCTGGAGGAATATGATCCTGCTGATATGTTTATGCCGATTCTGTTTACGTTTCTAGACGAAGAATGCAGCGCCGGTAATCGTGGTTTTTACTATTTTGATGATTATGTAAAACTTGATACCGGTGATAGGTGTGGCCCTATGTCTGGGGATCCGGCTATCAGAACAATAGACGGTTTCTCGCTCTACCATGACACCGCGGCGCTTTACCGCCACCTTGTAAGCGCGTGCAAGGCACATGCGTTGGTAACTTTTAGCAGTAGGGAAAAGGGTTCGCCAGATTTCAGCGTTGAATGCAAGGCAATGCCTGAGGTGCTGCCACAGGCATATCAGATTACCCGATTGCCAGAGATGGAAATGGCCCATTAAGGTGAATTGTGTCCATCAAACCCTAATTTTATCATGGTTTTGCCTTAAACCGCGCAGAATATAGCCAAATCAGACCCACGTCAGACAAGGAAATTGGTCGATGGCAAATTTATCAGGCGCAGAAATTATGATTTTATCAATTTTAACAGGAATAGTGGTTGCTGGTTTTTGGCATTGCTGGCATGCGTCAAGAAAACAGCACTATTAGGCTGGTAAAACTGATGAAATATCAAGTACTCAGTATGTAATACTTTAATATTAATCGATACCATTATTAAAGGCTTGGTAACTATTTCGACTCTATTCTGGTCGATGAAACTGAAATTTACACCGGAATAGTTATGAGCAAAAAGCTTGCTGCATCAAAAATGGCCATGCTGCTGGTCACGCTAATGATCGCCAGCATTGATGCGTTATATGCAGGGCCTTTTCCGGTTGCGCTTCTGCATGTTTTTACAGCTATTTATTTTAGGTATACATTTCAAAGGCTTAAAGCTCTTTATTATTGGGTCTTTTTTGGCTTTTTTGTGTTTTTGCCGTGGGCTGCAGGCCTTTCTTCTTCTTTCTCTTCCCTGAAAATCGTGGATGTTTTTGAGGTTGGTTTTTTTGCTCGTTTAATAATATTGCTGCTTTTAGGGGTTTTGCACTTTACCGCGAATCGCCTTGCAACCCCTGATGTACGCAGCCATGCACAGCTCAATGCTTTATGGGATTCGATTGTTGATGGCCTTATTGTGATAACGGACAAGGGCATTATCCAATCGGTAAACCCGGCGGTGACCAATATCTTTGGCTATTTGCCTGATGAACTTGTTCGTAAAAATGTAAAAACGCTTATGCCGGGGGAGTATGCTGATAATCATGATCAATATGTATCAAACTATAACCGCACCGGTGAGGCCAAAATCATTGGCATAGGCCGTGAAGTATCGGGTAAGCGTAAAAATGGTGAGATATTCCCGCTTTATCTTGCGGTTAACAGGTTTGAAGTAAATGGCAGGGTTTATTACGGCGGTATTGTCCGCGATCAAACGGCTGAAAAGAAAGCAGAGGCTGACCTTGTCGCTGCAAAAGAGGATGCGGAAGCTGCAAGCAGTGCTAAAAGTGCCTTCCTGAACAGTATGAGCCATGAGGTTAGAACCCCCTTGAATGCCATACTGGGTTTTGCACAGTTAATAGACCTGGATGTAGACGAAAAGGCCCAGCCAGAAATCCATGCCAACTTGGCTCATATCAAAAAAAGCGGTGAGCATCTGCTTTCTCTTCTGAATGATATTTTGGATCTGGCAACCATTGAAACGGGTCAGCTAAAACTGGATATGGTTGATGCAGACCTGAAGCAGATAATTCAGAATTGCATCGATATGGTAATGCCGATGGCGCTAAAGCACAAAGTGCGGATCATTCTGCGCGAGCCGCAGGCATCTTTTTATGTGGTTGCTGACAAAATACGATTATCACAGGCCGTGATGAACCTTCTCACAAATGCGATAAAATACAACAAAGTAGATGGAACAGTTGTTGTGAGTTTAACAAGCCAGCCCACTGGCCGTATTCGGGTTGCAGTCAAGGATGACGGTGTAGGTATTCCAGAAGCACACTGGCCTAAAATGTTTGAGCCGTTTAACCGGCTGGGCCGTGAAGCCATGAGCATTGAAGGTTCAGGTATTGGCTTGTCGGTCACAAAATCCATTATGGATACAATGAACGGAGAAATTGGTTTTACCAGCAAGATTGGTAAAGGCAGCGAGTTCTGGCTTGATTTACCGCTGGCAGGTGCTGGCCATAAGGTCGCGGTGGCTGCGAGCTTAGAAAAAAAAGAAGCCTTTTGCAATGCTGTACCAGCACCATCTGAAACTGTGAATGGCACTTCTGTAAAACCGCAATACGGCAAGGTTTGGGTGCTATATATAGAAGATAATAAATCGAATATTGAGCTTATGGAAAGTCTGATTAGACATATTGATAACGTGGAACTTGTTACCCGGTCAAAAGCGGAAGAAGGCGTTGCTTATGCCATTGTTAACACCCCAGACCTGATTTTACTCGACCTCAATATGCCAGAGATGGATGGCTTTGAAGCCTTTAATCTGCTTAAAGAGGATGAAAATACCCACCAGATACCGGTTTACGCGGTTAGTGCCGATGTACGCGGCTCCGTGGTGCAGCGTACAGAGGAATTGGGCTTCAGTGGTTTTGTTTCAAAGCCGTTTGATGTTCAGGAAATCAAGAAAATTATCAACCTGTCCCGAACCTGATGCCCAGTTAGGCAGGTACACTTGCCTTAATAGCGAGTGCGTGCACAGGGCCTGCTAATTCTTCTTTTAAGGCCGTCATCACCATGCGCTGCATGGCAACACGGCTTTGGCCCTCGAAGGATCGGGACTGAATAATCACTGTGAAATGGCTTTCCCCGCCTTCTCTGTGGCCACTGTGCCCCCTATGGCTTTCACTGTCGTCAATCACCTCAAGCCGGGTGGGGTTTAGGGCTTCGGTGAGTTTTTTTTCAATTTGTTTGGTGACTTCACCCATAATTGTCTTACTTTCTACTAGCTGGCTCTTAATTTCTTGGGTTCGCAGTTGCCCCTGTCTCTGGTAAACAGGCATTTCATTCTTTAGAATGGGTATTTGTTGCGCTAAGACAAGAGCCAATTTCTGGTGTGTAAGATAAAAAGGATATTCCATGACCGCAGTAGCGGCCGAAAAATTGCCCGGTTTAAACCTGCCAGACACTAGCGTGTCGGTTAGGGATGTTTTTGGTATTGATGTTGATATGCAGGTGCCTGCTTTTTCTGAGCGCACAGAGCATGTTCCAGACATCGATAGTACCTATGTGTTCGATAAAAACACAACGCTTGCCATTCTTGCGGGCTTTGCCCACAACCGGCGTGTGATGATACAGGGCTATCACGGCACGGGTAAGTCTACACACATTGAACAGGTGGCGGCGCGGCTGAACTGGCCCACCATTAGGGTAAACCTTGATAGCCATATCAGCCGTATAGATCTGGTGGGTAAAGATGCGATTGTCCTAAAAGATGGTAAACAGATAACTGAATTTCAGGAAGGTATATTGCCGTGGGCACTGCAAAGCCCAACAGCGATTGTGTTTGACGAGTATGATGCTGGCCGCCCTGATGTTATGTTTGTGATCCAGCGTGTGCTTGAGGTTGAGGGCAAGCTTACGCTGCTTGACCAGAACAGGGTGATTCGCCCTCATCCGGCCTTTCGAATTTTTGCGACAGCCAACACTGTTGGCCTCGGCGATACAACCGGCCTTTATCACGGTACACAGCAGATAAACCAAGGCCAGATGGACCGCTGGAATATTGTGGCAACCCTGAACTATTTGCCGCACGATACGGAAACCGAAATTATTCTCGCCAAGGTGCCGGAGTTCCAAACCGAGGACGGTAAGAAAACTGTGTCTAGCATGGTTCATGTGGCCGATATGTCGCGTGTTGGTTTTATGGCGGGTGATATTTCAACGGTTATGAGCCCGCGCACGGTGCTAACATGGGCGCAGAACACCCAGATTTTTGGTGATGTCGGCTTTGCCTTTCAGGTGAGCTTTCTCAATAAATGTGATGAAGCAGAAAGGCCGGTTGTAGCTGAATATTATCAGCGCGCTTTTGGCACAGACTTGCAGGAAAGCGCTGCCAACCTGATGACAGGGGCCTGATTCTTTCTGGTGAAAAGTAAAACCTATGGCCGACGGTAGTAGAAAAAACAGGGATATTTTTGAGCAGGCCCTTACCGCAACAACACGCGCTGTTGCGGCAGATAAGGATCTGGAAGTCCGCTTTTCTGCTGATCAGCCGGGCATAGTGGCAGACGGTATCCGTGTGCAGCATATGCCGGTTCATGTCAGGCAAAAAGATATTGCGGAAGCACGCGGGCAAGCGGATGCGTTGGCCCTTAGGCGGCGGTATCACGATGATAGGCTTCATCGCTCACTCGCGCCGTCTGGTACTGTTTCACGTGAAATTTTTGATGCTGTTGAAACCGCCCGGATTGAAGCAATTGGTGCGCGGCAAATGGCCGGCATGAAAGAAAATCTTGCGGCTAACGAATCGAAGCGTGCTCTTGAAAGCGGCCTTGCGCGGCCAAGCGATGATGAATTTGGCAAGCTTGCACAGGTAATGGGGCTTTTGGTGCGCGAGCGCTTAACCGGCAGCCCGCCGCCAGAGGAAGCGGTTTTAGCGGTTGAAGGCCAGCGTAAATGGCTCGAAGAATCGGTGGGGCACTTACTGGACCAGTTAGAAGGCAAATATCAGGACCAGCGAGCGCTGTCTGTTCTCAGCCGGTCTATGATCGCGGAGCTGGTGGGTGACGGTGAGGGGGATCAGGCTGACAAAGACAACAGCGATCAAGAGCCAGACGATACCGCAGGGGATGACCCAGAAGGCACAGAAGATACATCAAGCGAAGAAGAAGGCGCTGATGCTGACGGGGCCGATGGCTCAGAAGAAGGTGAAGGCGAGCCAGGTGACGATGAAGCATCGTCTGAGGCGGGCCTCGATGATATGGACGATTCGGACGCAGACTCTGGTGATGGCCAGCAAGAAGGCGCGGTGCCGTGGCGGCCAAACAGGCCGCTAGACCAAGTGTCGGATGCCCCGTTTTACAAGGTATTCACAGACGAATTTGACGAAACGATCAAGGCAGAAGATCTATGCGAGGCGGAAGAGCTTGACCGCCTGAGAAAGTATCTGGACCAGCAAATGCTGCATTTGTCGGGTGTCGTGTCAAAGCTTGCCAACCGTTTGCAGCGTAGGCTTTTGGCCCAGCAGCGCCGCCACTGGAACTTTGATCTGGAAGAAGGTGTGCTTGATGCAGGCAGGCTGGCGCGGATCATTCTCGACCCAATGAAGCCTTTGTCTTACAAGCTGGAATCAGAAACTGAATTTAAGGATACGGTGGTTACGCTATTGCTTGATAATTCAGGCTCCATGCGGGGTAGGCCTATCTCTATTGCGGCGATCTCGGCCGATATTTTAGCCCGTACTTTGGAACGCTGTGGCGTTAAGGTAGAAATTCTGGGCTTTACCACAAAAGCCTGGAAAGGGGGGCTATCGCGCGAGAAGTGGCTAAAGGCCGAGCGCCCACAAAAACCCGGCAGGCTTAATGACCTGCGCCATATTATTTATAAAACAGCAGATAGCCCGTGGCGCCGCGCCCGCCGGAATTTGGGCCTCATGATGCGCGAAGGCCTATTGAAGGAAAATATAGACGGTGAAGCGTTGCTGTGGGCGCATAACCGCCTGATGGCACGGCCTGAAGAACGCCGCATTTTGATGGTTATCTCTGACGGTGCGCCGGTTGATGACAGTACACTTTCGGTCAATTCCGGCACGTATCTGGAAAACCATCTTCGGCAAGTGATCAAATGGATTGAAGGTAAATCACCGGTTGAACTGATCGCTATTGGTATTGGTCATGATGTCACAAGATATTATCAAAAGGCGGTTACCATTCTCGATGCCGAGCAGCTTGGCGGTGCCATGACAGAGCAGCTCGCCAGTTTGTTTGCAGAGGTTGCCCCTACCCCGCGGGGCTATAAATCAAGGTAGTTACGAATGCGTAACAAGTTGTTTTTTCTAATACCCATGTGTGTTGCAGCGCTGGCTTTTGCCCCGTTTGGGGATGGCACAGAAATGGCACAAACTACGGCACATGTGCCTGACCCAGATGCCGCAGAAATGACGGTGAAACTATCTGCGGATGCCATGCCGCTTTATACTAAAAGGCCAGACACTAAAGCAGCCGGGGATCTTAGCTATATCGCAGGCTGGGAGCTAACCGGTAATAATTGGAATTTTGGCGGTTTTTCTGGGCTTTTGGTGTCAAACGATGAAAAAAAACTAATCGCCCTTAGCGATAAAGGCTACTGGCTTACGGCTTCGCTGAATATAACCAGTTATGTTCAGCCGCTTTATGCGGGGGTTATTCGGCATGCGGGGACCGCGAACAAGGAAAACAAAGAAACATTTTATGATGCTGAAAGCCTGACCGAATATAACGGCGGCTTTTTGATTGGCGCTGAGAACAATAACAGGCTGTTATTCACACCGTCAGTGAGCGAGCCACTTGTTTTGTCGCCGCTTAATGATCTGGTTGATTTATCAGGGCTTTCCAACAATAACGGCATTGAAGCAATGACAACAACGCCGCAGGGTGAAATTTGGATGTTTGCGGAAAACAGCCGTAATGCCCAAGGTAATCAGCCTGCATGGAAAATAGTAAACGGCAAAGCGGATAAACTACTATTCCATGCACCTAAAAACTTTTCGCCCACTGATGCGGCCGCCCTTGCTGATGGTAGCCTTTTAATTCTGATGCGGAAATACTCTGCCCTTGAAGGGGTGGCGATGAAACTGCTGCATATACCGCGCGCTAACCTTGAAAAGCCTATACTTGAAGGCATCGAGCTGGCGCATTTAACTGGCAGCGAAGCAAATATTGATAATATGGAAGGGCTGGATATCGTTTTGCGGCCTGATGGCAGCTATCATATTTACATGATGTCAGATGATAACTTTAATATTTTTCAGCGTACTATTTTATTGCTGTTTAGTTGGCAGCCACCACAGCTTAGCCAATAAAAATGCCGCGGCTTGTGAGCCGCAGCATTTGAAATTCGTATCAGTCTTTAAAAAAGCTTAAGCTGTTGCTTCTGCTTTAATTTTCTTGATTTGTTTCTTAATTTTCTGTGCGTTCGCGGACAGGTTTTCATCGCGAGATTTCAGCAGGAAATTATCAAGACCATCGTTATGCTCAACAGACCGAAGCGCATGCGTTGAGATACGCAGGCTAACAGAGCGGCCAAGAGCTTCAGAGATCAGAGTTGCTTTAGTCAGGTTTGGCAGAAAGCGACGACGCGTTTTATTGTGTGCGTGCGATACGTTGTTGCCAGACATTACTTTTTTACCAGTTAGTTCACATACGCGAGCCATGATCGTTATCCTTGTTTTTCTACGGGGGCATATTCCCACCGGAATCTTTATTGATCGGTTCAATTTAAGGCCACAAAACAGTGTGGACTGGCGGCATATATGCGATTCGGCCCTGCTGGTCAAGGGTTAAGGTGTGGTTTCTGTGTTCAGCACTGGCCGGTTTTGCTCAAAAAACCGGTATTTTTCCTCCAACAGGCGGCCAACGGCGATCAGTTGATCTTCTCTGAACATAGTACCCCATAAGGTAATGGCCTGCGGGTACGGTTTTTTGCGGCGGTCCGGGTCGGGTGCTGGCTGGTTCAGAAGCGGCGTGCTTTGCCGCATTTCCATGCCGATAGGCAGGGTAAGGCTCGGTGTGCCAGTAAAATTGGTGATAACCACCATATCGGCGGCAAAGCTTGGGCATACAATCAGGTCTACATGCCTGTAAACGTCGGCCATTGCCTCCATCACTTTGCGCCGGAAACGGTCAACCTGCAGGGCCTCAACCGCCGAGATAAAATAGGCACTGCGGAAAGTATTGGGCCACGCTTGCGGCTCTTGCCATTTTAGGGTGTCGTCCCTGTTTGTCAGAACCAGCTCTTCAAAAGCTGCGGCTGATTCCACATCAAGGGTTGTGAGAAGCGCATCGTAGGGCATATCAGGCAGGTCAATTTTTTGCAGGGTAAAGCCCATGTCGCGGAGATCAGTTAACACTTTAACTTCGCTCACGGTCGCGTCTTCAAACCATACGGGGTTATAGCCAATGACCATGTCTTCAGCGGCTGCTGTTTTTCCGTCATAGGCAAAACCCCAGTCAAAAGAGCTAGGGTCGCCTGTGCCCGCGCCGTTAAGGGCAGAGAGAACAAGGGCGGTATCTTCTGCATAGCGGCAAATTGGCCCTAACTTGTCGAGTGACCAGCAGAGCGCCATGGCACCGGTGCGCGGTACACGCCCAAAAGTGGGCCTAAGGCCGGTTGCGCCGCAGCGCCCCGAGGGTGAAATAATGGAACCAAGCGTTTCAGAACCAATGGCAAAACTGCATAAGCCAGCAGCAGTTGATGCGGCAGATCCTGCGCTTGACCCTGAAGACCCTTCGCCCAAGTCCCACGGGTTGCGGGTCAGGCCGCCAAACCACAAGTCGCCGTATGCAAGGGCGCCGAGCGTTGTCTTGCCCAGCAAAACCGCGCCAGCTGCTCGCAAGCGCTCAACAATAACGGCATCTGTTGTAGGGACCCTGTCTTTATAGGGTGTTGCTCCCCAGCTTGTAGTAACGCCTGCTGTATCGGCCAGATCTTTCAGGCCGTAGGGAATGCCGTGCAAAGGGCCTCGGTCTTTGCCATTTTGTAGTTCGATATCAGCTTGATATGCTTCTTTGCGCGCTGATTCTTTCATTACGGTTACGAAACATTCTAGGTTTGCAGCGTATTTCTGAATGCGCTGCAGGTAAATGTCAGTGAGCCGAATAGCTGTTATTTTGCCGGCGCGCAGCCATGCGGCCTGTTTCCAGACGGGTGCATAGGCAATGTTTTCATCGTTTGGCAAGGGGCCTGCATCTGCACTATATACACGGACACGGTTTTCCTGCTGGTAATAGACTTCCCCCGGCAGGCGTGGGTCGAATGTTTGTGCTGGTGTGTCTGCATTACTGAGCGGCGCTTTTTCACGCCGTGTTCGCATGCGGTTAACCAGCGCTTCCACGTTATCATAGACGAGCGCCCGCTCTGTATCGGTATAATTAAGGCCGAAAATTTGCTCTGTAAAGCGCAGGTCATTTGGCTGGCTAAGAGCTTTTGAACGCCCTAAGCCTTCCTCTGCATAGAGAGTGGCCGTTACAGCAATACCACTGATTGCACCACCAGATGAGCGTAGAAAACTGCGCCTGCTGAACATGGGTTTCATTTCATTCTCTGCCTATTGGTCGTCGGAAGTATCTTTTTAAACCATATAGAAAAGCGGGGACAGGCCAAATTTTAAAAAGCATTAGGCGTTTTGCTATTTGAATGTAGGCACTAATGCTTATATGAACGATCAAGAGCCAAAAAGTTTCGAGGGGTTTGTGGCAGGTATTATCAAAGCAGTTTTAGGCCCAACCAACACCGGCAAAACTCACTATGCTGTTGAACGTATGCTGGCGTATGCGTCCGGTATGATGGGCTTTCCGCTTAGGTTGCTTGCACGGGAAGTATATGACCGGGTGGTTGCCGTAAAAGGCAAGAACCAAGTTGCCTTGTTGACAGGGGAAGAGCGTATTGTGCCAAAAGGGGCGCGCTATTTTCTCTGTACAGCCGAGGCAATGCCGCGCATAAAAACGGTCGATTTTGTGGCGATTGACGAAATCCAGATGGCGGCTGACCCGCAGCGCGGCCACGTTTTTACCGAACATCTGCTCCATAGCAGAGGCACGTTTGAAACCCTGTTTCTGGGGGCCTCAACGATGCGCCCCTTGATTAGCAGGCTTATTCCGGGGGTCGAGATTGTCAGCCGCGAGCGGTTTTCAACCTTAAAACATATTAAGCCTGCAAAGCTTTCGCGCCTACCAAGACGTAGCGCGATTGTTGCTTTCTCTGCCAGCGATGTGTACGGGATGGCAGAATTGATGCGGCGGCAAAAAGGCGGTGCTGCCCTTGTTATGGGTGCGCTTAGCCCCAGAACACGCAACGCCCAGGTGGAAATGTACCAATCTGGCGAGGTAGATCATTTGATCGCGACAGATGCCATAGGTATGGGGCTTAACCTTGATGTTACCCATGTTTCGTTCGCGTCACTTAGAAAATTTGATGGCCGCACTTTCCGTGACCTGACGGCGGCAGAAGCAGCGCAGATTGCAGGCCGGGCTGGCCGGTACCAAACCGATGGTACCTTTTCAACACTGGGCGGCGGTGACGGCGATGCAATGGACCCCTTGATGATTTCCCAGATTGAAGAGCATCAATTTGACCCGGTTAAAACAATTTTCTGGCGGAATCACCGGCTCGATTTTTCGTCAATTGGAGCACTTATTCGGTCTTTAGAGCTACCAGCGCAGCAAAATGGACTGCACCGGGTGCGAGATAGTCTTGATCAGCTTGTTTTAGGCACTTTCGCAAGTGACACCCAGATAAGAGACATGGCGACTACAAAAGAAGATGTACTAAGGCTTTGGGATATATGCCAAATTCCTGATTTTAGGAAATTATCCTACGAAGATCATGTTGGGCTTTTAAAAAGAATTTATCATGATTTAAGTGGCCCATCCGGCACAATTTCGCATGACTTTATCGTTAGACAGGTTAAGCACCTTGACAATGTCCACGGCGATATAGATACCTTGGCCGGTCGAATTGCCAGTATTCGCATGTGGACGTATGTTTCACATAGGAAAGGCTGGCTATCTGACGGGGCTCATTGGGCCCATGTGACTCGCAGTGTTGAAGACAGACTTTCTGACGCACTGCATGAAAGATTAATCCAGCGATTTGTGGACAGGCGTACAGCCGTCCTCATGCGCTCGCTCAGGCAAAGGGACGCACTCAGCGTGAGCATAGACAGTGATACAAACCAGGTTTCAGTCGAAGGACATGAAATCGGTGAGCTTAATGGTTTTTCCTTTCGTGTAGATGCCTCTGGGGCACCTGACGAACAAAAGACGCTTCAGGCAGCAGCTGAATCAGCTCTGCAAATTGAGCTTACACGCCGCGCCAAGCTTTTTGCCAATGTTGGCTATAAAACGCTGGAATTCAGTTTCTCCGAAGGTCTCGCACATCCTAAACTGATGTGGGAAGGGGCTGCGATTGCCACCGTGCATGATAGTGGCGCTTTGTTTGCGCCTCGTATCAAGCTGGTGCAAAACAGCCTGCTACAAGGCGAGAGCGCAGATCTGGTACGCGAAAAAGCACAGGAATGGCTTGATAGCCGGATCGCTGAGAAGCTTGAGCCGCTTATTAAGTTGGCACAGGAACTGAACGGCGAAATTGAAGTGCCAGAGGGTACTGCAGCGCTTTCAGGGCTGGTACGGGGTGTGGCCTACAGGCTTTTGGAACATTACGGTGTAATGCCGCGTAGCCTTGTTGATAGTGATCTACGGCAGATTGATCAGGATTCCAGAAAAGGCTTGCGCCGGTTTGGAATTCGGATTGGTGCATCCAGCCTTTATATCCCTATTGTTATGAAGCCGCACGCGACTGAACTGCGCTTAATGATGTGGGCTATGGCAGGCAAGAAAACGGCGCTGCCTGCAATCCCGACACCAGGGATGGTATGGGTAGAAACAGATACGAGCGCCCCTCAGGAATTTTACGAGCTGGCTGGTTTTCAGGTTACAGGCAAAAAAGCTGTTCGCATGGATATGCTGGAGCGTTTGTCCGATGCTGTTCGTCCCTTGGGGCAGGCCGGTGGCTGGTTTGAAGTGACACCGGAAATAATGGGCCTTGTAGGCTTGTCGGGTGAAGACTTTGCCGAAGTAATGACGTCTGCAGGCTATAAGCATGAAATTCGCAAAGTTTCAGCGACGCCGGTTGTGGTAGTAGCTGAACCTGTTGCTGAAGCTGCAGAAGATGCGGCCCAAGATGACACGTCTTCGAACGAGGCTCCTGCGGAAGAGGCTGTAGCACCTACGGCTGAAATTACAGCGGATACTGTGCCAGATGCTGTTGTAGAGATTGCGGCAGTCACGGAAACGGAAGAAGCTGAAGCGCCTGCAGAGATGGAAGCGTCTGCACCAACAGAAGAAACGTCTTCAGACGAAGAGCTTGTTGAACGCTATTTCTTTACGTGGGCACCAAAACGCAAGCAACCTAATCGCCCTCAACCGGCTAATCGGGGCGCCAAGCGGCCTGAGAAGGCCAACAGGCGTCCAGCTAAAAAAGTCGGGGCACGGCCAAACGCAGAACGTGTGCATTCAGCGCGGCCACCTAAAAAAGAAAAACCAGTGGATCCTGATTCTCCTTTTGCGGCACTTGCGGGCTTGAAGGACGCTTTGTCTAAAAAGAAGTAAGCGGGTAACGGCGCAGTGATAGATGAGCACGGCGTAAAAATTCGGCTTGATAAATGGCTTTGGCAGGCGCGGTTTTTTAAAACCAGATCGCTTGCTTCTACTGTGTGCCGGTCAGGCAAGATACGTCTGAACGGCCAGCACACTTCAAAAGCCAGTGTTATGGTGCAGCCGGGAGATGTGTTAACCTTCCCGAAAGAGGCGGTTATTCTGGTTGTAAAAATACTGGCGTGCGGCGCGCGGCGCGGGCCAGCGATTGAAGCCCAAACCCTGTATGAAGATTTAACGCCGCCAGAAAATAAGCCGGGTGGAAACAAGCTGGCGCACGATGTTCTACTGCGCGATAAGGGTGCAGGAAGGCCAACAAAAGCCGAGAGGCGGGCGCTTGATAAGCTGATGGGACGGGATAATTAATATTTCTCGCGGAAAAGGCATTGCTCGATGGGCTGCTTTTGGGCATAAAGCGGTAAAACCGCTGTAACCCTTGAATGGTTTTAGGAATTAAAGGAGACGTCGATGACGTATATTGTCACCGAGGCCTGCATTAAATGCAAATATATGGACTGTGTAGAAGTGTGCCCTGTAGATTGTTTCTACGAGGGTGAAAACATGCTGGTGATCAATCCCAACGAATGTATTGATTGCGGCGTATGTGAGCCTGAATGCCCGGCAGAAGCTATTTTACCAGATACAGAAGACGGTCTTGAGGAACTTCTTGAACTGAATACAAAATATTCAGAAGAATGGCCAAATATAACGATTAAACGCGATGCGCCAGCAGACGCTGACGACTGGAAAGATAAAGACGGCAAGATGGAGCATTTTTCACCTAATCCGGGTCAGGGTGATTAAGGTAAACGGCTTCCTCTGCGTTTGTTGATTAGCTAAGCTATTGACGTATGCATACTGCTCATGGCTGTTTGTGTGCTTTCGCACTACTATTTATGTTAAAAATGTGTTATATAGGGCTCTGCGCAATAAGTGCAGGGCCTTTTTGTCCTGTAGTTGTTGAGGTGAATTTCACCTTTGAAAATTGTTGTGCTGTTTACAGCCTGTGACGTTGTCTGATTTTTCAGGCCAGCATAGGCTGTTTTAGCCTTAGGGCAAAGAGCACTGGATTTTAATTTTTGATTTTGCACATGTGCCTGCACACTGTGCCAAATCTTTCAGCTAGTTAGCTGACTTGGTTGGCATACTAGGAAGGACTATTGATTGGTATGGCTAAGACATCCACAAATAAATATGCTGTTGGCGACTATATTGTATATCCTAAACATGGTGTTGGACGCATCATCGAGCTGGAAAGTCAGGAAATTTCTGGTTTGAAGCTTGAGCTTTATGTTATCCGCTTTGAAAAAGAGCGTATGACACTGCGTGTACCAACAAACAAAGCTGCGGGAAGTGGTATGCGTCGTCTGTCTTCTGATGCAACCCTCAAAGAAGCTTTCACCACCCTTAAAGGTAAAGCGCGTATCAAACGCACCATGTGGAGCCGTCGTGCTCAGGAATATGAAGCAAAGATCAACAGCGGTGATCTTGTTTCTATTGCTGAAGTTGTGCGCGATCTGCACCGCGGTGCTGATCAGCCTGAGCAATCATACAGTGAACGCCAAATTTACGAATCAGCGCTTGGGCGTTTGGCACGTGAACTGGCAGCGGTTGAAGAAATTGACGAAGCAACTGCTATGGTAAAGCTTGAAAAGGAATTGGCTGCATAAGCCCCTTCTTTTGGTGAACAGTTAAAAAGCCGTCCGAATTTCGGGCGGCTTTTTATTTAAAAACAACCATTTATAAAATATTTCATCAGGGGATAACTCTGCTTTTTTTTGCAGGCGCTACCCGTTTTTTCCTACTCGGTTCACGTGTAATGTGCGCTCTTATAAAAATAATAGCTGCATTTTCTTTTTAAATACGCATAATACGCAATAATTAATTGATTGCATTAATTTCTGCACATTATGCTGACACCTAGAATCCGGGGAGAGAATCTTGGCGCGCGGTAATTGGGCTACGCTTGAAGACAGGCGACTCATCAGGTTTGCAATGAAAGCACGAATGCTTGATCGTGCGGAAGAGCTGGAACTTGCCATTTCATGGCAACAGGAGCGCGACGAGCATGCCTTAAAAGTTTTAACAGAATCACACCTGCGCCTTGCTGTGGCGACGGCGAGCAAATACCGGCATTATGGCTTGCTGGTTAGCGACCTGATACAGGAGGGTACTGTTGGCCTTATGGAGGCGGCTTACAGGTTTGAAATTTCCAAAGAAGTGCGCTTTTCCACCTATGCTAGCTGGTGGGTAAGAGCGGCTGTGCAAGATTATGTGCTCAGAAACTGGTCTATTGTGCGAACTGGTACAACCTCGGCGCACAAAGCCTTGTTTTTTAATCTCAAACGCTTGAAAGCCCGGATGGGCGTAGACCCTGACAGGCCGCTTTCTTTTGTTGCCCGCAGCCAGATTGCAGATGAAATGGGTGTTAAAATCCGGGATGTCGAGGCTATGGAAGGCCGCCTTACGGCATCTGACCGGTCCTTGAATGCACCGCTTGCAGACGAATCTGCCCAAGAATGGCAGGATTTACTCGTGTCAGAGAGCATGCAGCCAGATGAGGCGTATATAGAGACTCATGACGGTAATACAAAAACAGCCCTTATCGAAGATGCAATGACCCACCTGACCGAGCGGGAAACCTATATTATCAGGGAACGGCAACTGAAGGAAAACGGGGTTACGCTTGCTGTTCTTGGCCAACAGTTGGGCATCTCCAAGGAGCGTGTCCGGCAGCTGGAGGCACAGGCGCTTGATAAGCTGAAGCAGGCTTTGGTGCGCCGTGTGGGCGACCCTGTTATTGCAGGCCTTGCAGAAGGTTAAGCGCGGTTAATAGCCTTAGCAGTTTTCTGTATCGCAGGAAGCGAGCTGTATCTGGTTGTAACCGCTCAGGATAATCTGGGGGCCGCCCGCCCATTCAACCCAGCCACGCGCTTCAATATGCTGTCCGGTTAATGCCATAACAGGAATGCCGCGCTGCTGGTACCCATCCAGCAAGCTTACTGGCATTTGCACTGTATAATCTGTGCGCCAGTCTTTACCAAAATTGATGAATATTTTTTTGCCGCGTTTAGTAACGGATAGAACGGTTGCCCTAATGATCTGAAATTGGCCAGGCGTTGCGGTTTCTGCGCTTGCCAGCAGTGATAAGCGTGCGTTCTGTGCCCAAATGCCTGCCTCGTTACGTCGGGCCTTTTGCTCTGCCTGATACAGGAGCGCAAAAACATCAGGGTCAGCAATGCGGGCATAATGCCAAGCGTGACCACCCAGAAGCAAAGCATGTTGGAGCCATATAGTGTTGTCTATAACAACATGGGCAATCTTTTGGCCCAAGTGGTTTGGTGATGGTTTCTCGCAGTAAAGATCAATTTTTTTACCCGCTATGAAGGCTGCGGTCGCTTTCTGTGCAGTTTCAGCCATGGGCCATTTTTTGTAGGCTGTGCTTTTATCGGCCATTTCCGGCGTTTTTATGCCAGCGAGTACAACGATCTCCCCAGCATCAAGCTGGAGTTTATCCCCGCTTAAGGCGGCTGCGTTTTGATACGTGCCGCATTCTTGTAGTTTGGTAAAATCAGGCAGCACAATGTGGACGGCCTGTGCCGAATGTAGGGTGCCCATAAAAAAATAAAGGGTAATGACGACCGTGCTAAAGATCTTTACGCTTGCCGTCATAAGGGAACCTGAGCGTTACTGTTGTTCCTACATTGGGGGTGGATTTAATGAACATTTTACCCTCAAGTAGCGCCATAAAGCGGTCTACCAGCGGCAGGCCCAATCCTGTGCCGGTGTGACTGCGTTCATAGTGGCCTTCAATCTGGCCAAAGGGTGACATCGCAACCTGCACCTGCTCATCGGTCATGCCGATGCCCGTATCTTCAATGGTGACACGATAAAATTTATCCTCCCGAACACCGACAATTTTAATAGTACCGCCAGAACCGGTAAATTTGAGCGCGTTTGATAGGATATTCAGTAAAACCTGACGAATAATACGTTCATCGCTGTTTACTGTGGCAGCATCGCAGATACAGTTGATCGTGATATTTTTTTCAATGGCGCCGGGCTCATTTAGCTGAACACAGTTGTTAATGGTGCTATGCAGATCTATTTTTTCAGCATACACAACAAATTTGCCAGCCTCCAGTTTTGAAAGGTCTAGGATATCATTGATAATAGCGAGCAGATGGTGGCCGCTGCTCTTGATCAGTTCCAGATATTCCTTGTTTTTCTCCCCCTCTACTTTGCCAAAAATTTCCATGCCCACAAGCTCGCTAAAGCCTAAGATTGAGTTGAGAGGTGTACGTATTTCATGGCTCATGGAGGCAAGAAAAGATGTTTTTGCCTTATTTGCGGCATCCATTTGGCTAATGGTTCTAATGGCTTGGCGCATAAAATATGCTAGAGAAACACCAACAATTAACAGTAATAAAATCGAAGGCAATATAACATTTTTTATCAGCCGTTTACCTGGCTGGTCTGGGTGCCAGTTAAAGCTGGTGGCTATATTGCCTTCATAATCATAGAGCGTATCAACGGCGTGGGGATGCTTGCCTACAATCTTGTCTATGGTTAAGCTATCAATACCGCTTTCATCGCCGATGGCGGTAATGCGATCCTGTGTTACAAGGCCAAAAAAGATATAGGTAGGTAATCTGTCAGGCAAGGCTTGATTAAAAACCATCCGGCCATTGGGGCGCACCATGCTGGCACCGTACGCAACGATCTGTCCGTCTACATTGATGTAACCAGATTTATCTGCCTCTGCTGCATCGTTTGTCAGGTTCATGGCATTTGTAAGGTTTGCCAGTTTGCTGGTAATTGCTTCTATGGATATATCGCCTTCTGTCAGGCAGCTATACATAACAGAACCATCAGGTCGAATAATAATAACCCCGTCTATAAAGCTAAAGCTGGTTGTGCTGTCACAAAGCGCTGTGGCGGCCCACGCTAAATCTTCTTGAAGGTGAACTTTTTCAACCGAAAAGTCCCAAAAGGCATTATCATTGGTAATAGACAGAATGTTTTGGCTGATCGAGTTAAACTCGTTTTGAAGGATGCTTTTTTCACTGTTAAGAGTAGTTTTGTCTTGTTCGTGAACGGCAAAGATCACAATAGCAATAAAAGCTAAAATACAGGCGATTGTCGATATGAATACCGGCATCACAAGGGCTTTAAACTTCAATGTCACTCTCCCGCATATCCTCTAGAAGTCTATACCGTATTTCTTATCAAATGCCTAACTTGTTGTTGTGCTTATTCTCTAACCTTGGGTTAATTAGTCTCCATTCTCTCCGGAATGTTGACGCGGCGTTTTAATAAGGCTACAGAAACTTGCTGTCATTAGAATGGGTCCCGTAGCTCAGCAGGATAGAGCACCAGATTCCTAATCTGGGGGCCACTGGTTCGAATCCAGTCGGGATCACCACTTGTTTTGCTTGTTAGCCGGTATGTGCCTTTGCCCATTTTGGAAGCTTGGCAACAAGGGTATAATCATTCAGCAGGGCCATGGCCTCGCGGTTACTAAGCCACCGTTCCAGTTCTGGGATAGTTTTTGCCCGGGCCATTTTCGCCTCTGCTAGCACAAGGTCTGTATTAAAATCGGCAAGGCTGTTTTTGGGGTTCAACTGTGCTAAATGCCACGCATGAAAATCGCTGCTTTCAGCAAGGGTTAAAAGCGGTGACGTAAAGGGTTTGAGCGTACCTGTTTCAAGTTTATCTTGAACAGCCTTTAGAATAGCAGGTGGATTTTTTTCTTCCGGTGTGCGTAGCAGGCCCAGCATGCGCAGCAAACGACCAATGTCGCGCCGCCCGCTTAGCCATGAAAGCAGAGGGGCCAGCATTAAGCCGCCTGTTACCGGCAGCATCCATAGAAACAGATCTTTATGTAAGAATAGGGTAATGGTGGCAGCACCAAGCCCGATCAGCATATGCCAGCGGTGGGCGTGCAGCGCCGCCATGAAACCTATAGAACCATCGCCCCGGCGCTGTGGTTGCCAGCCACTGTCGCCGCCAGTCATGATTTCCCAGACAATTCTACTTTGCGCAATCATCATGATGGGTGCGTATAGGGCTGATAGTATAATTTCAGTTAGGACACCAAGGGTTACAAACACAGGCCCGCCGTAGCGAAAGCATCTGAACGGGTTAATTATGGCAACGGTCCATGACAGAATTTTGGGGGCAAGAACAATGCCCATCGACAAGATAAAAAGTTTAACAGCACGGACAGAATCAAACACGGGCCATGTGGGGAAAAGCGATGGCCGCGCAAAATATTCAGGTCGGGTAAAGCTGGCCTGAATGGCAAGGGTTAGCCCAACGACCAGCAGCAAACACCAGAACAGGGCACTCATATAGGCCATAATGCCGGATAGAATGTGCAGGCGGCTTGTAAAGGCCAGGCCGTCAGCAAACAGGAACCGAATATGTTGTAGGTTGCCCTGACACCAACGGCGATCGCGGGTAATAACATCGCTTACAGAAGGGGGTGCTTCTTCGTATGTTTCTTGCAAGTCGGTGTCGAAACGCACACTCCACCCTGCACGGCGCAGCAGCGCGGCTTCTATAAAGTCATGGCTGATAACATGGCCACCAAAAGGCGGGTTGCCTTTTAGAATGGGCAGGCGTGCTGATTCCGCAAAGGCTTTGGTGCGGATAATGGCATTATGGCCCCAAAAATTGCTGCTGTTACCATGCCATGCCGATAAACCATTACCAAAAATAAGGCCGTAGCGGCGATTGGCAAACTGTTGCAGGCGGGCATAAAGGCTGTCAGCCAGAACAATAGATGGCAGGGATTGCAACAGCCCAAGGCCGTCATCATCTTCCATGCGGCGCGCCATTTCAACCATTGTCTCCGGGCTCATGATGCTATCTGCATCAAGAATGAGCATGGCTTCATAGGCGCCGCCCCAGCGGGTTACCCAATCTGAAATATTGCCTGCCTTGCGCTCAGCGTTATCTGTGCGGTGCCTATAATATATGGGGCAGTTAGCGTCCGCACTTTCCATAAGCTGGTGGAAAACATGTTCTTCCCGCAGCCATGCTTTAGGCTGGTTGCTGTCGCTCAGGATAAAAAAGCAAAAACGACCGGGTGCATTTTTAACCAGTCCATCTGCCATGGCGCTTATTGCGGCCCCTACTCTGACAGGGTCTTCATTATAGACCGGCACCAGAACAGCAGTTTGAAGGCCCGGTATGCGGTCGTGGATGAAATGGCGGCCAAAAAGATCGCGTTTAAGAATTAGAAAAAACCCTAAAACAGCCTGACAGCCAGCGAAGCTGACCCACGCGAAGTTGACCGAGAAAAGAACAAGGAAAAGCCACTGGAGGGGTGTAATCTTTCCCGTTGTCATAACCGCATACATTTCGCTAACGCCGTATGCGGTTAAAGCACCTGTGCCCCCAATAAGGGCTGTACGCGCAAAAATGGTGCCGAGCCAGCGCAAGGTTTTCAGGCGACCCCGTACGGGGCGTCTGTCGGCGTGCACTGTTTGCCGTGGCATGCTCAGATGGGCCTCAGGTGGCAATGCCGGTTTAGCTATAGTATCCGTCATTTTTTCAACCAATCCAGCGGTAAAGCCATGTTTCGCCAATGGGAGCCCCTTGATACTTGGGCTGAATACGAATCTCGATAGGATCGGTATTTTTAGGTTCAAAGGCCATAAAAATCCGCATCTTTCCATCTGGTTGTGGGTGCGCAATAAGTTCGATCAACTTCCCGCTGCTTAGGCTTGCCTCCACTTTAATGTCCTCTTCAGTAAGACCTGTTGGCAAGCCCACGTAATCAATAACCATTTGAGGGTAGCTGGTGTCGAGCTTCAGGCCGTAGGCACTGCGTCGCACATAGCCAAACTTTGCTGGCAACGGGTTATTATCTGGCCATGAAAGCCGATAAGAGAACTGAAATGGTTTACCGGGTTGCAGCGGTGCTTTGGGGCGCCAGTATGCAACAATATTGTCGTTCGTTTCAGATGAGGTTGGAATTTCAACCAGTTGAACATGGCCTTTGCCCCAGTCGCCCAAGGGGGTTATCCATGCGGAAGGGCGGGTATGATAGCCCGCTTCCTGATCCTCAAACGCGGCGGGTGTGCGATCGCGCAAAACAAGGCCAAAGCCTTTGGGGTTGGTGTCTATAAAAGCGCTGACCTGTAAATCAACAGGGTTGTTAAGCGGGCGCCATAACCGCTCGCCGTTCCCTGTTTGCATGGCAAGGCCGGTGGAATCATAAACAGCTTCGCGGTAGTCTGGAACGTCAGCGCGGTCAATACTGCCAAAGAAATACATGGATGTAAGCGGGCCAAGACCAACATGGTTAAGCGGTACGCGCGGGAAAAGGGTGGCGTCAACATCAAGCCTTGTGGGTGCATTTGGGTAAATACCAAAACGGTAAGCCCCTGTAACACGGGGGCTATCCAGAAGGGCATGCACAACAATGCTATCTGCTTTTGATGACGGGCGTTCTATCCAGAATTTTCTGAAAATGGGAAACTCTTCCCCGGTTGGTTCTGCAACATCAATGGCAAGGCCGCGCGCGGAAAGCCCGTATGTTTGCCCGCGCGACACTGCCCGAAAGTAACTCGCGCCCTGAAAAACGATAAATTCGTCCTGATAATCCTCGCGGTTCAAGGGGTAGTGAAGCCGGAAGCCTGCGAGCTGGCCAACTTTTGCCAGGAGTTCGGCGATCTGCTTGGTGGGTGCATCAAAGGAGTTTTCAGTCACCGGTGCTGGTAAGGATGTGCCATTTTCCACAACAGAAATATCAACGCCGTTTGCATAAAGGTTGCCGGGCGCAAACATTTCAATAGAAAATCGGGTTGGTGTACCGCCCCAAATTGCGGCTTTCTTGCGGTAGGCAATCTGGCGGTATTTATCATAGCTTAGCTGGCCAAGCGCATCAGGTACCTTCGCCGGTTCTTTAAAAGGAGTTTTAGCCAAGGCGGCAGCGGCATCCAGAACAATTTGGTGTGAAAAGGCCGGCGCTGTTTCTGTTTCAGCAAAAGCCGGGGCCGTTACCGTTAATGCTGTAGCACATATATTAATCACGCAGGCCCGAAAACCGGCAAGCGACAAGATTTTACTCATAGTAGTTCATTAGCCCCAACACATTGTACTAAAAAGGTTTTTAGATAAATGCCGTTAAAAAATGGCAAAAAGTGGGCGAGACCATAAAGACATGACAGGCAGAGCACATATAAACAGAGCTTAAGCCACAGGATATGTGTTGTTAGGCCCTGCGATTATTTTTCTGGTCATGGTCTGATGACTGACGCTTCACTCCCTTAACACAACCACCGTATGATTTTTTTAAAAGCTTATCAACTGGGCAAAGCATGACGCTGCATTTTGATGTGGTTAAATCGCAAGTGTATACAAGAACAGCGACCTGTAGCTTGTAAAGCTAGCTAGGCCATCCTCTTTATTGGGCCATTTTTACGGGTTTTTTATATTGCGGGCTTCTGTCCGTATCGAAAATTCACGTTCGATCAAGCACATTGGCTGTGTTGAAGGAGATTGAACATGACAACTTTGGGGATGGATACACAGTACGGTAAAAGTTCAGATTTTGATGCTTTTGCAGTGAGCTTAAACAGATGTTTAAAGCGCCATGCGCACGCTTTTGAAGATGAAGGCATCGCCTGTGACTTTAAAGCAATCGTCAAATGGACTGATGCTGTTTATGCCGGGTCCGTTGGTGCTTTAGAGGCTCTTGAAGAGTATGGCCCGGAGAACCTGTCGAATCTGAAAGATCGGATCTTTCTGGCTTTTGA
Organism: Kordiimonas pumila; assembly: GCF_015240255.1. NCBI lineage: Bacteria > Pseudomonadati > Pseudomonadota > Alphaproteobacteria > Kordiimonadales > Kordiimonadaceae > Kordiimonas > Kordiimonas pumila. The sequence continues at coordinate 311,822 of NZ_CP061205.1, read as the reverse complement.
AGAGCAACAGCGCGCTTCTGCCGAGTTCCCTGGCGCTAATAAAAGCGAGGATCGCCAGCAAGATAGATATGCCGTCGCTTACCGCGATGTATCAAATGCGCTTGATCAGTTGATCAAGGCAGTTATCCCTCTAACGCAAGCCCCCACTATAGGAGAAGTTCAAATGAAACTTGTAGCCCCAAAAGACGACGGCCAGAAAATTGACGTTGGCATTAAAAAAGAAAGCCGCAGCAATGTAGCACAGGCGCTTGGTGCCATGCTGGCATCAACCTATACCCTGTATGTAAAGTCGCTATTTTATCACTGGAATGTGACCGGACCACAGTTTCACGGCCTGCATGTGCTTTTTGAAGATCATTATCAGAACCTGCACGAAGCAGGGGACGAGCTAGCAGAACGTATCCGTGCCCTTGGCCATTTTACACCAGGTACACTAGAATCTTTCGCGGCTCTGTCTGTAGTCAAAGATGATGAAAAGCTGCCAAAAGACGCCAAAGGTATGCTTCTGAATTTGAAAGAAGCCCATGAGCTGTGTGCCGGTGAAGCCCGCCGTGTTCTTGAGGTGGCTGAAGAAGCTGGTGACGAAGTGACGGCCGATATGATGGTGGACCGTATGCGATTCCATGACGAGTCGATCTGGATGCTGAGTGCATCTCTTTAAGATAACCTGAATCTGATACAAAGCATGAAGTGGATAAGCAGATGAATAACTATTTAAAAATATTTCTGGTCGCAATCGTAGCAGCCCTGATTGTTGTGATGGTGGTAGACCGCGGTGATGATCTGGGTAGTCAGGTAGAAGAAGCGGCAAATGATGCTGGCCGTGAAATTGAAGACGCTACTGATTAAAATACGATATGTATAAAGTGGTGAAGAGGCGGGCGAAAGCCCGCTTTTTGCTATTTTTGCCTAATCATAATGGAAAATTTATATCAGGCCTCGTAAGGTGGGTGTGGGCTAATGTAACGAGGCGTGTATGTCGGTTGATGTTCTGGTTTGTATTGATGGCCACCCACGGAGTTATCATATTGTTGAAGCGGCGCTTCGGGAAGTGCCAAAGGTGGGTGGTAAATGGCGTGTGCTGTATTTAGCAACGCCTGACGACACGCTAGGTGTTAGTGTTCGGCGCGAACAAACAATGCGCCTTTTGAAACGCGCTGAAGAGATGGGCGCAGATATTGTGCGGCTCGAGCATGAGCGCAGTTCGCGCGAAATTGAACATTATATCCAGTCTTGTTTTGAAGAAGGTAAACAAATTGGCTATATTTTCATTGGCCAAAAAGCCGAAAAAGGCTTTTTATCTTCCTTTAAGGCCAGCCTTGCCGAAAGGGTGGCCAAGCGTTTTGGGAAATATTCTGAAATACGGGTAATTCCACTAGAAGGCCATTTTGCCAAACCAACTCTTTGGGACAGGTTTCAAGGTACCACGCTCAGCTGGGTTCAGCTTATAGCCCCTCTCACGGCTGTAACATGTGCTTTTTTGGTATCAGAAGCTCTTCTTGCTGTCCTGCCCAATATTATGCACCGTATTAATACACATAATATTGCGCTTATTTTTCTTTTGGCCTCCACAATTGTTGCGCTACGGTACGGCCTGATTTCTGCGCTTATTGCTTCAATTGGCAGTTTTCTGGTTATTAACTATTTTTATGTTATTCCCATTGGGCAGTTTCATATGGGAACGCTAACGGATGTTATTAATGTCTGTATATATCTAGCCGCCTCTTTTATTGTTGCGCTTCTGGGCAGCCATACCAGAGCCAGTATTGAACGCACAGTGCAACGAGAGCAACGCCACAAGGCGCTTTATGAAATTCATGAGCTAACAGCCGATGCCGAAAGCTCGCATCAGGTGCTTGAAATTCTTGACCGCGAATTACACCGGCTCTTTAAAATGGAAGTGGCTTTTTTTAACCCTTCCAGCAATGTGCTTGAGAATACGCGCCTCAAACGCAAGCTTGATAAAGCAAACTTTAAACCGTATCCGCAGGAGACAGAGTTGGCCGATAAAGATTGGGCCGCTCTCCATAAGTGCTGGAACGAAGAACGCTCGGCAGGTTTTGGTACTATGCTGGGTATAGGGTCATCCTGGCGGTTTGAAATTATATGCACGCAAAGTGGCAAGTACGGTGTATTTGCGGTGAAAATTCCGTTCAAAATGCGGATTGATGCGTCCTTTAGCCAGCTTCTATCAGCGCTTGCTGACCAAATTGCAACAACCCTTGAGCGCATCGAGCTGACAAGAGATATGACGGAAAGCCGGTTTAGAGAAGAAAGAGAAAAGCTTAGGTCGCTGCTGCTTTCCAGTGTTTCGCATGATCTTAAAACCCCGCTGGCTTCTATTATCGGCAGCATGAGCGTGCTGCGTAGCTTGAAGGCAAGCGGCAGGGTAACAGAGGAGCATGTTGATACGCTCACAGAAACGGCGCTCGATGAAGCCCAGCGTTTGGATAGCTTTATTACGAACATATTGTCGATGACTAAAATTGAAAGTGGCGACATTGAGTTTGATACGGCATTTCATGACCCGATGGAGCCGCTTGGCCGGGTCTTGAAAACCCTTAAACCCAAACTCAAAGAACGCTCTCTTAATATTGAAAATACGGTGCAAGGTATGGAAATTATGATGGATGCCATGATGACCGTGCAGGTTTTACAAAATATTATAGATAATGCGATAAAATATTCTCCAGATGGCACAGATATAGATGTGCTTTTGGAATGCACTGACGATTACTTTCATTACAAAATCCGGGACCGTGGTCCTGGCATTCCTGAACACATGCTAGAGCGTGTTTTTGACAAGTATGAAAGGCTTAACAAATCGGACAGTCAAATTGCAGGGACAGGCCTTGGGCTGGCTATTACCAAGGCTGTTATGTCTGCTCAGGGCGGTACAGTTGCGGTTTCAAATCACGCCGAAGGTGGAGCCCAGTTTATCCTGAGTTATCCCATTGTTGAATCAAAGGAGACGGGAGTAGTATAGTGAGTATTCTGGAGAACAAAAAGATACTGGCGATTGATGATACCAAGGCAATTCGTACCTTTCTGCGCATTTCATTAATGGACAAGGGTGTTGACTTTTACGAGGCAGCAACGGCGGCGGAAGGTGCAGCTTTGTGCCAGCAAAAGAATCCCCATGTTGTAATGCTGGACTTAGGGTTGCCTGACAGAGATGGCCTTGATCTTTTGCCTGAACTAAAAGCAGGCATAAGCAAGACATCGCCAGTCATTATTGTTTTGACAGTGCGTAATGATCGCAGAGTACGGGATCTGGCATTTGCCAGAGGCGCTGATGCCTATGTCACCAAGCCGTTTGTAATGGAAGATCTGGTTGATACTATAGAGCAGGCTTTATAATATCGCATAATCCCACCCTTACAGGATAACTTCAGGCTCATCTTTATCGCTTTTTTATGTTTCCCATAGCGAGCTCACATTGTTCCTTAAGTTGGAAACGTCCATCTTTAGTTCATCAGCGCACAACAAAACCAAATGGGTGCGCGTTAACAGATGAAGTAAAGGAGATATATTATGACGACCGCTCAGCAGGAAATTAAAAGCCTTAAAAAAGATCTGGCACAGATTAAAGATATCTTGGCTGACCATGCCGAAAATGTTGTGTCAAATGGCGCCAGCAAATCGAAATTTTTTGATGTTGATGAAGTAAAAGATCAGGCGCGACGTGCAGGTGTTGCAGCCCGCAAGTATCTTCACGACAAACAGGACCAGGTTATTGTTGCCCGCGATAAAGCTGAGGCAACGATCCAGAAGCGCCCGTTTACAACAACGGTTGCGGCCTTTGCAGGTGGTGCCCTTATTGCAGCGCTTTTAAGTCGCAAATAACAGAGTATTTTTGATGTTGGAAATGATCATAAAAATGCTTACAGAGCAGGTCTTTAATCAGAGACCTGCTCTCGAGCGGCCCATTGCCCACATGAAATATGGGCTCCTTGGCGCTTTGGCAGCGGGATTGATAACTGCTGTTGCTATGGTCGTTTTGGGTGGGGCTTTATATTTCTGGTTGCTATCGGTCGGCACCGGTAATGCGGGCGCGCTTTTAACCGTTGGTGCGGCCCTTATTTTGGTCGCAGCAGGTGTTTGGGTTTTTTGCAATATGTTACTGCAAAAAGAAATTCTCGCACAGGAACGTGCGGCCCTTGAGCAGGAAAGACGTTCACAAGTACCACAAGGCGACTTGACGGGGTTACTCATGCAGATGGCTCAAGGTGCGGCGGCTGGCTTTTTTGATGGTTTAACGGAAAAGCTGGACCATAGTGAAAGGCCACAAGCCGCTGATACCAAACGCAAGACCAGCCATGTGAACGGTGAGGAGCAAGATGCTCTTGATCCCTATCCTTCTGTGGAAGAATATGAAGGACCTGGTCGCTATAAACCACACTAAATAAAGAATATAGATATGCAGATATGGTCGTTTGGCGTTCTCTCCTTAAAGGGTGAGGGCGCCAAACTGTATTGGTATGTTTCTATAAATATACGCTGTCTTTATCATCCCTTTATTTTCCTGTCCCACACCCCTAATCGACCCCTGACACAGAGAAGCCTACTGTATTTTTATTGTATGGATATAACAGTGTTTATGGAGGTAATTATGCCTAAACTAACCAAGATTTCTATTTTGCTTACCGCGCTTTTAATGCTCGGTGCTTGTAATACTATCCACGGTATTGGCCGAGATGTTGAATCTGTCGGTGATACAGTAGCGGATGAGGCTAAAGACTAAATAGTCGCCGCCTCTGGGCGGCAACTATATTTCCCTTAAGGAGTATAAGATGAGACCATCAACTTTTGCCTTAATCGCAGCACTTTCAGCTTCGATTGCAGTGCCCCCAGTTGCGATAGCAGCAGTGGGTGAAAAGCCTGTCGCTAATACGCCAGTGTATAGTGAAGATACCTTCCTAGAAGAAAAGCAGGATTTACTGAATCTTTTATTTCAGGCGCAAATGAGTGTTCAGCGCGGCGCTAAGGAAGAGACGGAACGGCATATTAATAAAGCATTCGAGAAGCTCGAAATGGCTGTTAAAGCGGGCGCATCTTCAGAAGACTTTACCAAAACGCAGGTTTCGAGGGTTGTAGAATTGAAATTTGGTAGCTCTCTCATGCCGAAAGTTGTTTATGTGCCGATTGGCGATGATGATCTGGATATGTCGACTTTATCAAAAGCCCTGACCCTTAAAGGGATTGATAGGGGTGATGTTGAAGGCGCTGAGATACATTATGTACGCCTTAGGGTTATTGAATCTAAATTAATTCATGATCTGAATGAGGCGCGTGAAGAGCTTACAGATGATGATTTTGGCGGTACACGAGATCAAATTATTGATGCCCAAAAATCTATGATTTACGAAGCATCGTCGGCACAAAAGCCTGAAGAGGTGGCAAAGGATCATGTAACCCTCACGCGCTACATGCTGAAAGTCGCAGAGTATGAAGGTGCCCGTAAAGCCCTTGATGTGGCAGAGACAGCGCTGGTGGCAATTCGCCTTAACGCAGACGCTGCTGGTCATAACACAGCGGAAGTTGATAAAATTCGAGTTCAAGCTGACGAGCTTGATGAAATGATCTCCCGACGTGACCCAACGCTTTTTGAGCAGATTGACCATAAGCTGGAAAGCTGGTGGGAAAAGCTCGGTTAAAAGTGGGTCACATCCTTCAACTAGGAGCCGGTTTCGGCTCCTTTTTTTTGGTTGGTGCTAAGTTTGTTGTGTAAAGCGCTTAGGTGGTGGATGCCGGTATCTGCCTATTTAAAGGCAAGTACGCTGCTTTTGCATGGTACGGCGTGCAACATATTTTCTTGTAAGCATTTGGCCACCCGCTAAAAACACAATCAGGCATAGTGCCAGCATGGTAGTTTCGGTGCTTATTATATCATCTACAGACTTAATAGAGGCTATCTCTACACCGGCTATCACATAAAAGGCTGTCCAGGGGATTGTGCCAAGCAGTGTTGCAAAACCAAAAGTGATAAGGTGAATACTGGTTACGCCTAAGAGAATATTTGTAAGGCCAATAGGCAAGCCCGGCACCAACCTTAGTAAAAAAACATAATAACCGCCCATATCGCGAAACGCCTGATCGACACTGTCTGCCTGTTTGGGGAAGCGCGCGAAAGCCCATTCTTGAAAAACGTAGCGCGATAATAGAAAGGCTACAATGGATCCGGCGGTTGCAGCCAGAACGGCAGTGGACGTACCGATAAAAGGCCCAAAAATTGCCCCTGCAACCAGATTCATAATAAATAGGCCAGGTAAAAAAAACGCGACCATCACTGTATAAACAAAAGCATACATCAAAATGAAGGCCGTAGGGGACTGGTCAAACCGTGCCGTCAGGTTTTCCAAATTCGATTGCAAAAAAGAAATTTCCAGCCAGCCCTTTTGTCCAAACCAAATGGCTATCGCTGTAAGGGCCAAGGCAAACGTGAGGAGTATGCTTTTTTTCATGATGAGTAAGCCTCTGTTGGTCAGTGTTTCTGCGAACTATTGTAGTTTTATCATTTCACAGGGGGTGTCAGGCTTTAATCGGGAAGAGCAGCGTGCTTATAAAGTTTGTATAAAAATACCGTATTTGGGTTGGATTGGATATTCTGCAGTAAACTGCCTTTATGCCACCTTTATATTATCTGTTGGAAGTCGGTATCTCAATTTTAGATACATTTTCTTATTGTTACGTCAGGTAATGAAGGATTGTGTAATGTTAACGGCTCAAACAAAAACCAGAGGTGGAAAGTCACGCTATGTCGGTTTTGAAATCGAATATGCGGGTGTGCCTCTGTGGCGTACGGCTAAAATAATTCAGGCGCTCTACGGCGGTGATATTATTGAGCATACAAAGGCTGAATGGTCTGTGGAAGAAACGCTTCTAGGCACCTTCAGATTGGAAATAGACGCAGCTCCTATCAAGAGAATTATAGCGGGTATTCATGAAAACGACACGCTTGATGACGGTGTATTAAATCAATTATTTCATAAAACAGCGAACAGCGCAGAAGATGCTGTTACGTTTCTTGGCTCTAAAATTGCCCCGATGGAAATAATAGCGCCGCCCGTGTTAATTGATGAAATTCCCGAGCTGGATAAGCTGCGTGCGGCCCTGTTTTATGAAAACGCGGAAGATACACAATCTTCTCTTCACCATGCTTTTGGTTTGCATATCAACCCTGATGCGATTGCTTTTGATGCGGCTAGCATCTTGCGCCATATACAGGCGTTTGCCTTGCTTTATCCGTGGCTGAAAGAAGCCCATAATGTAGATATAACGCGTCGTTTAACACCGTTTATTGCACCCTATTCGCAAGAATATATGAAGTGTATTTTGGCAGAAGAGTATCAGCCTGACCTAGAAGAGCTTATTCGCGATTATCACCACTATAATACATCACGAAACAAAGCGCTGGATCTACTGCCTTTGTTTGCTTTCCTGAAAGAAAAGCTGGTGCGCAGCCTTTATGGTTCCGAGGAAAAAATACATGCGCGCCCAACCTACCATTACCGGTTGCCAAATTCTGAAATATCACGCGGTGACTGGTCTTTAATGGTTGAATGGGGGCGCTGGCTGGCTGTTGAACAATTGGCGTCCAATGAAGACCAGCTTAATAAGCTACAGCAGGCCTGGAGAGAGACAGACCCAAACTGGTTTACTGAACTGATGGAGGAAGATGCATCTTGGAGCCAGTTGATCAATAAAATTATGAGGAGGAAATATGCCTAGGCTAACACCAAGGACAAAACGGCCTCTTATCGGTATTACCACCGGCAACGTCTTAAACAGCGTGGCGCTTTGGTCCCTGCGGTGGAGTATTACAATGGCTGGTGGTCGGCCTATTAGAATAAGCCCTTCTCATAATGTAGATATGGTGCGCGAGCTAAACGGCCTTGTGGTTTCTGGCGGTAACGATATTAACCCGGCGCTTTACGGCCATCCGAATACGGCGAGCCATGACATTGACCCACACCGTGACAGGTTGGAGCGAGAATGTGTTGAAATGGCCTATCTGGAACAGTTGCCCATTCTTGGTGTTTGTCGAGGTGCGCAAATGATTAACATTGTTTTAGGAGGCACTCTGCATCAGGATGCGCCTTCAATTTTTGACGGTTTTTTACCAACGCAGAGCACCTTTGCAAAAATATTTGCCCGCCGTAAAGTTTTCATCGATAAAAACAGCAGGCTAATCAACATTTTGGAAAATAACCCGGAACTATGGGTGAATAGCTTGCATCATCAGGCTATGGATACGCTGGGTAAGGGCTTAAGAAAAGTGGCGGCTGATGATCAGGGTATTGTTCAGGCGATTGAAGACGTCACCCCGGATCATTTTGTCCTTGGCGTACAGTGGCATCCTGAATTTATGCTATACTCTTCCCCGCAGCGCAAAATTTTTAAAACATTTGTCCGCGCGAGTTCGACAGGATGCCGTGTACCGGATACGCAAGGCGCCCCTGTAATGAAAGGTGTGCTGACAAATGCGCATCGAGGTGCATAACGTTTGCTCCCCGACTTCTTGACGTGTTATCTGATAGTAGCCATGTAGTAAGCACCTGTCCCTTGGGGGCGGGTTATTAGTAGGGGGACCCTGTTCCATGAAGCAGAAAAAAAGCACCATCCTTATTGTTGATGATGAACCGCAAATTCGCAAGTTGCTTAAAATTTCGCTAGAGGCAAATGGCTTAAAGCCTGAAACCGCAGAAAAAGGCCGCGAAGCCTTGCGGTTGGTAGCTTCCTTAAAGCCGGATTTGGTTCTTCTGGATTTGGGCCTGCCTGATATGGACGGCAAGGATGTAATATCCGAAATTCGGGAATGGTCGCAGGTGCCGATCATTATATGCTCCGTACGTGATGCAGATCAGGAAATGCTGAAAGCCTTTGCTTTGGGTGCGGATGATTATGTTACCAAGCCGTTTAACCCGGATGTTTTGTTGGCGCGTATCACGGCAAACCTTCGTAAAGCAGCAACGGCGGAAGCCGGTGAGCCAGAGCTGGTGAACGGCCGCGTGAAAATGGACCTTGTTCGCCATGAAGTGAAGGTGGACGGTGTGAAGGTTGATTTCACGCCCAAAGAATATGATTTACTGCGCTATTTTCTGGTGCACCGCGGCAAAATGTTAACCCACAGGCAGATTTTGCATGAAGTGTGGGGGCCAGCACACGGCGATGACATGCAATACCTACGGGTTTATGTTAGCCAAGTGCGTGAGAAAATGGAGCCAGACCCGAATAAGCCCGATTACATTATCACGGAACCGGGTATTGGCTACCGCATGGAAGTGGTTGAGCCAGTATAGGTGTTTCGGGGGAGACGATACCCCCGAAATATACAGTAACCATCAAGCGGCCTCGGTTTCGGGGTCGCTTTTGTTTTCTGTTTTACGCGCAGGCTTTTCTTCCTTGTGCTCTGTAAGCTCCGGTACCCCGCTTTTTATGTGCAAATCGCGCTGCGGGAACGGAATTTCAATGCCGCCGTCGCGGAGATTGCTCCATACAGTGAGCATAACGTCACTTTGCGCTTTCCAACGGCCTTCGCGTACATCATCTATCCAGAAAACCAGCAGGAAATCTATGGAGCTATCATTAAAGCAACGCAGGAAGCAATCGGGCTTGTAATTTTCATTTTTTGAGGTGCGGGTATAGGTTTCTGCGGCACGTAAAATCAGCTTTTGGGCCGCCTCGAGATCAGATCCGTAAGCAACACCGACCGGGACTTCAATACGCCCGACATTTGATGAATGGGTAAGGTTTGCAACGCGTGATGTGATGAAATCTTCGTTGGGGACCATTACTTCCTTGCCATCAAAAGTTTCAATAACACTGGCGCGGGCGCCTAATTTGCGCATATAGCCAAACGTGCCATTATCCATTTCCACAAGGTTGCCAATGGTAACAGATTTTTCTGTTAGCAAAATAATGCCACTGATAAAGTTGGAGGCAATTTTTTGTAGGCCAAAACCAAGCCCAACACCCAAGGCACCGCTAAAAACAGTGAGGGCTGTGAGGTCAATCCCAATAAGGTCTAGCGCCACAATAAACAGCAGTATGTATAGGCCAATATCAAACAGCTTGATCAGCAGCTCTTTTGTGGAAATGGTCAGGGATCTTGTGCGTCTAATATAGTCTGTGCCCAGATTGCTCATTAACTGGCCTGCCCACATAACAATACTGAAGAACACCACCGCTTTTACAATTGTGTAAGCGGTGATTTCTACTTTACCGAGGTTAAAGCTAACCGTTTCCAAAATGGCTATGGCTGTATCAAGCTCGTTAAAAATATGCAGGAATGTTGCAGGTAATAAAACCCATATACTGAGTATTTTAAGAAGGGCGCTATCCACAAGGGCCCATAGTGCCGCCCATATAAGCCAGATCGTAGCGAGCCGTGCAGCGGCGGCCATTACCTCCGTACTGCCATAAAGTGCTGCTGATAAAGCAGTGGCGGGTATGAGGAGCACCAGCGTGGCAACGGGGGCGGTTAAACTCACAATTTTGGGCATAAGCTGCCGGAAAGATTTTAGTATTTTTCTGTTAGATTTAAGGCGTTTCACAAAACGGTTGTGGATAAAGATTTGCGCGATAAGGCTGCAGGTAATGATTATGACCAGCACTGCCAGATAAAAATAGGTATCCGTGTGCGTTAGGCGGTCAAGCATATGAACTGCCATAGCTTCCGCCTGGTCTTTAGCAGTGTTTATATAGTCTGCTGCAGTGATGGGTTGGTCTGTCATTGTGTGTTTCCGAACATGTTGCTGGCATCTGTTTGCAGCCTAAGCAATTTGTGTTCAGAAGTTCAGATGAAGTCTGGGCTGGTTTTATAAAGAAGGCATAAATATTGGCGTAGGCGTGAACTAGGACATTTTCGAAATGCTGTGTTATTTGCAGCAAAGAATGCCGCTGTTTTTATAAGGTCTTTATATCCTTCTGGTCAAAGACGTATCGAGAATTCACATCAGCCCTCATACGGTGAGAACGTGAAAACAGCGATACAGATCCTGTAGGAGGAACAAATGAATAAATTAATTCTCACACTTCCCGTGGCCCTTATGATGACAGCGTGTGCCTCGTCTGGCCCTAAATATATGGCAGCCGATGATGCTGGTGATTACGGTTATTATGAAAGCGTGCTTGAGAAAAACAGGTACCGGGTAGCTTATAAGGCCCGGGGGCAGAACCTTGAAACCTCCAGAGATTACGCGCTACTGCGTTCAGCAGAGCTGACACTGGAGAAAGGCTATGACTGGTTCCAGATTGTTGACCGGAACACGAATACAGAAGAGAGAGATAGTCATAGCTATGCTGTGGCGAATATGCGGGTTGCTGCGGCCACATACCGTGAATGTGGGGTTCTGACCTGTCGTACAGTAACACGCCCGGTTTATGTTGATGAAGCGTATGTAGATTCAATGCGTCGCCCTGATCCCCAGTCAACGGTTACCTTTATGGAAATCATTATGGGTGAAGGCGCAAGGCCAAGTGGTGGTGATTTTTATGATGCTGCCACCCTTGCCAAAACCATTCGGGCACGTATCAACACTTAATATATTTCCTTCCCCCTGCCTCCCCGGCATAAATAACCATCCTCATTTTTGAGGGTGGTTATTTTGTTATGGAGTAAGGTTTATGAAGTCTAAAGGGTTTCAGGTGGTTCAGGCTTTTTGATAGGCGGCCTGTCATAGACAAAATTTGGCGGAATATCGGTGCCACCGGAAATAATGAAAGACATGGCTTCATCCATTTTCCAATTGGTGGGAACAAGTTTATCAACCGGTACAATTTCAAGATAGCCAGAGGTTGGGTTTGGCGTTGTTGGTACA